>JAJYXU010000033.1 GCA_021801605.1 Bacteroidota bacterium | reverse complement strand
CTATTTTTTAAATAATAGTTTTTAGAGATACTCTTAATATACTATGCAAATCATTAAAAGCGCACTCTTGCAAAACTTTCAAGAAAACATATTTGGTTTAAGTACCAAAATTGGTTTGAACCGTACTTCTCCATTTTATTTTAATTTATCGCTAACGGTTGGCGATAATCCGGATACTGTATTCTTACAGAAGAGACGGTAAATTACCGGTCGTTCACTTGGTGTAATTGCTATGAAAGGAATTTAATTGAGTACTGAAAAATTTAAAATAGCTGTGGGATATGTTTTAATTTGTCTAATCTGGGGTTCAACATGGCTCGCAATACGGCTCGGTTTGGACTCGCTCACGCCGTTAATTTCATCGGGTTTAAGATTTTCACTTGCATCATTTTTTGTTTTTGTATTCATGCGTCACAGAAATATTCAGCTTCAAACGGATCCTATCTCAATTAAACTATATATGGTTTTGTCACTCTTTTCATTTGTCATTCCTTTTGCATTAGTTTATTGGGCAGAACAATTTATTCCATCTGGACTTGCATCAATCGTTTTTGCAGTGATGCCGTTTAGTGTAGTTATTTTTTCCAAAATTTCTTTTCCGAATGAAAAAATTTCTTTTGATCAAATATTCGGTGTGATTCTAGGATTCAGCGGAATAGTCGTTATTTTTTCAGAACATTTATCGCTTGATCTTTCGCAACAACTCTTTGGAATACTCGCTGTGTTAGTCAGTTCTACAATGCAGGCAGCTATTGGTGTAATAGTTAAAAAATATGGTTACCATCTTAATCCGCTCTCAATGAATTTCGTCCCGCTATTTTTTGCCGGACTAATTTTAATAATTGCATCATTACTTTTAGAAAATCGTTCCACATGGGATTTTAATTTTACTGCGGTATCATCCATTGTGTATCTTGCTTCTGTTGGAACGCTTGTCGCATTTACAACATATTATTGGCTGTTAAAAAGAATAAATATAGTAATCCTTTCACTCTCTTCTTTTATTACGCCAATTGTTGCAGTTATTTTGGGATGGATTATTTTGCATGAAGATTTTTCGCTTCAAACTCTTATTGGAAGTGCTTTCGTGTTAATAGGAATATTATTTGCTAACTTTCGTGGGCTTTTAAGGCATTACAACTCAAAAACTTTAGTGGTAAAATGACAAACATAATTCGTATTAAGAACGCATCTTTTTATGCTTATCACGGCGCATTGGAAGAAGAACAAAGCATGGGCGGTAAGTTTGAAACCGATGTAGATATCTATACTGATTTTTCCGAAGCCGCGGTTAAAGATGACTTGAGATTAACTATCAACTATCATGATGTCTATAAGTTTATTCACAAACTGGTTCACGAAAAAAAATATTACTTGATTGAAACACTTGCCTTAATAATTGCAGACGAACTTTTGAAAAAATATTCTAATATTAAAAAAATTGCCGTCCGGGTTCGCAAACATAGCGTTCCTGTTGGAGGTGTTCTTGATTATGTTGAAGCTGAAGTGATTAAAGAAAATGGTAAATAATATTTTCCTCGCACTCGGCTCTAATAAAGGGAACAGATTAGAATTCATTCGGGCAGCAATCAATAAAATTCATGGAGATGATTCGTGTAAGGTTCTTAAATGTTCTTCAATTTATGAAACAACTCCATACGGTAAAGTCAATCAGCCAAACTTTCTAAATGCTGTAATTGAAATATGTTCGGACTATAATATTCATGAACTGCTACGGTTTGTAAAGAATCTGGAAATAATTATTGGCAGATCTGAAGCAACAGAAAAGTGGGGGCAACGCGAAATTGATGTTGATATTATTTTCTATAATGACGTAATTTATACCGGCGATAAGATAATTATTCCACATCCGGAATGTTTGAAACGGGATTTTGTTATGATTCCTTTATTGGAAATTGCACCCAATTTTATTTACCCGGGCGTGCAAAAAAAAATAAGTGAGTTCGATCTTTCTTCACTTGAGAACTATATTATTCATAAATCAGATTTTGCAATTAATATATAAATCAAATTGGCAGAACTAAGATACATATCAATAGAAGGGGTAATCGGTGCTGGCAAATCATCGCTTGCAAGAAAGCTTGCCGATAAACTGAGTGCAAACTTAATCATGGAAGAGTTTGAGGAGAATCCTTTTCTCGAAAAATTTTATGATGATAGAAAAAGATACGCGTTTCAAACTCAGATGTTTTTTTTGATTAATCGTTTTAAACAGCAACAGCAGCTTAATCAGCAAGAGCTTTTCTCAAACTATATGGTTTCGGATTACATCTTTCAGAAAGATAAAATCTTCGCTTATCTTAATCTTACCGGTGAAGAATTAAAACTTTACGAAACTATTTTTCCGCTCCTCGAACGGGATATTCCTAAACCTGATCTTGTGATTTTTCTTCAATCGAGTCTTGACCGTTTGTCGGAAAATATTAAAACGCGCGGAAGAAAGTATGAACATAACTTGACGCGCGCTTACTTAACAGAACTGTCTGAAGCGTACAACAACTTTTTCTTTAAATACAACAACACTCCACTCTTAATAGTGAATACATCTGAAATAGATTTTGTAAACCGTGAAGAAGACTTTGATGAACTCTACGCGCAAGTATTCAGAGAAGACAGAGGATTTATTGAATACTTCAACCCCGAATCGAAAGGATAAGCGATGAGTTTGCTGAGACTAATTCTTTGGTCATTAATTTTTTATCTAATCTTCAACACTGCAAGAAATGTTCTAAGATTTCTTTCGTCGAATAGAACTCAAAAAAATCCAGACGAGGTTAAGCAGCAGAAGCAAGGCAAATATAAAATTGAAAAAGAAGATGTTATTGATGCTCACTTTGAAGAAATTGATCAAGAGAAATCAGATAAACAAAAAGAAAATTCTTAATGTCCTTAAAAGATCATTTTAGAAAAATTGTTTCTCATCTGCTTGAAAAATTCTTAGCTGTTACAGAACTTTCTGATAAATCAATTGGTATTCCAAAAAAGATTTTGGTTATCCGTCAGCACAATCAATTTGGCGATTTGCTTGCCAGCGTTTCTCTTTTCCGCGCAATCAAAGAAACTTTTCCAAGTTCCCATTTAACATTAATTGCCAGCCCGGGAAATTATTATGGGGTTCTTAAAAATGAATTTATTGACGAGCTTTTTATTTATGATAGGAAAAAACTCTGGAATTTTTCCTACTTATTCAAAGTGAAAAATATACTGCGAAATAATTATGACCTTGCGGTAGTCCCGGTTACAGTTGCAGTTTCTTTGACAAGTTGTATACTTGCCGGATTTTCAAAAGCAGGAATAAAAATTGGTCCCCGTATTTTGAATGGGGACAAAAATAATCTTTCATTCGTTTTTAATCATAGAATAGAAATGAACTGGGCAAAATGCCCGGATGCCCATGTATCGGATTTTATTTTAGACATTGTTCGTCCTTTCGGAATAAGAACAAAAAATTATAAATCGAGTATTTCATTCGACGAAAATGATAATAACACAGCAGAGGAATTTCTAAATTCATTTTTGCCGGATGAATATAATTTGTTAATTGGTTTCCATGTTGGAGCGGGGAAAAAGCAGAACAGATGGTCTTTGAAAAAATATGTGGAATTGATTAAGCTGATTCAGTCAAAGAATAAACTCAAATTTTATTTTACCGGCAGTAATGCAGATTTTGAAGAACTAAATTATATGAGAAATTACTTTGATGATACATGCGGTTATTTTTTGAATAGAACAATATCTCAGCTTGCGGCTCTTATAACAAAAAGTGATTTCTTTATTACAAACGATACTGGAGTTATGCACGTTGCCGGCGCAACAAAAACTCCACAAATTTCCATTTTTGGTCAGACAAATCCGTTCAATTGGGCGCCGGTTGGCGAAGAAAAATATTTTATTCGTAAATCCGAATTGATTGATGATGTTTCGGTAAATGATGTTTATAATTTGTTCGAACTCATTTTGAATAAGCAAAAAATCTAAAGATGGAAAAAAATATTAAAAATATTGCTGCGGTTGACGTTGGAACAAACTCTTTCCATCTTATTATTGTTCGAGCCAAACCGGATGGAAATTTTGAAATAGTAGACCGCGAACGGGAAGTAATCCGGCTTGGAGAAGGAAACACAGACGACATAAAATTAATAATTCCCGATGCAATGGAACGCGCTGTCAAAGCGCTTAAACGATTCAAGTTGATTGCTGATTCACACAACGCTTCATTAAGAGCGGTTGCAACAAGCGCAGTTAGAGAATCTTTTAATAAGAATGAACTGATAAAAAAAGTATTTGTTGAAACCGGAGTTGAAATTGAAGTAATCAGCGGATATGAGGAAGCGCGTTTGATTTATCTTGGCATTTTAAAATCTGTGCCGGTGTTCAATAAAAAAACTTTGGTGATTGATATAGGTGGAGGTAGTACAGAATTTTTAATCGGTCAAAGAGGGAAAACACATTTTTCCGTCAGCTTAAAATTAGGCGCTGTCCGCCTTGCACAGAAATTTTTTGATAATTATGAACTTACCTCTGCTTCGATTATAGAATGCCGCAATTGGGTGCATGGTGAATTATTTAACGTTGCCGAAACTGCAAAACGTATTGGGTTTGATCTTTGCGTGGGTTCTTCAGGTACTATCATGGCAACCGGAGTTATGGTAGAAGCTCTGGTTAAAGGGAAAAAATCTCAGAACAATATTCTGAATAATTATGAATTTACTAAGTCTGAATTCTCCCAGGTCCGGGATGAAATAATGAAGAGGAGAACAGAGGAGAAGAGAAGGAAAATTCCCGGACTCGATGATAAACGTGCCGATATAATTCCAGCGGGAATAATAATCCTTGATGAAATTTTTAAGTTGTTCGAATTGGAGCGGATGACCATTTCTGCATACGCTCTGCGGGAAGGAGTTATTATCGACACGCTGCAGAAAGAACACCCGGACGAAACTAAACCAACTTTTGCCGATATAAGAAATGACAGCATAAAACATTTATCCGAATCTTGTCTCTATGACCATGACCATTGCAAGCATGTAGCGGCACTCTCTCTTCAAGTTTACGATCAGCTTAAAACTTTACACGGGCTTGATGATGAATGCCGAGAATATCTATATGCCGCAGCAACTCTTCACGATATTGGTTATCACATTTCCCATACGAATCATCATCATCATAGTTATTATATAATTAAGAACAGTGACCTCCTGGGATTTAATGAAACAGAGATCAGTATAATTGCCTATGTATCCCGTTATCATAGAAAAAGCCATCCAAAGCAAAGTCATGATGATTTTTCTCAGCTAACGGAAAAAACTCAGATGATCATTAAAAAACTTTCTGCTATACTGCGTTTGGTAGATGCTTTAGACCGAACTCATTCTAAAGTAATTCTCGGTGTTAACTTAAACGTTACGAAGCAGCGGGTAATATTAGAACTGAATGTTGATAAGACTAAAAATGCGGAAATTGAGTTGTGGAATTTTGAGCGAAGGAAAGGTTTATTTGAAGAAGTCTTTTCTAAAAAAATATCGTTAGAAATTCATCATGTCTAACGGAATCGTATCTAAAATAATAATCAAGCTTTTGGCAGTGTAAAGTAGAAAGAGGAACCTTTTCCAATTTCACTTTCCACCCAAATTCTACCGCCAAGTTTATTGACCATTTCATGACAGAGTATTAAACCAAGTCCCGTGCCTGCTTCTCCCTCCGTCCCTTTGGATGTGTGGCTATACTCAATCTTGAAAAGTTTATCCATATCATCTTTATTAATTCCCACTCCATTATCGCTCACACATACTTCCACAAAGTCGCCAACAAATTTACTGGAGACGGTAATCATTCCGCCTCTTTGGCTAAACTTGATAGCATTGGAAAGTAAATTTTCACAGATAGAGGCGAGCATTCTTTCATCTGCTCGAACAGAAACATCTTTATTGATTGTTCCCTCGATTGTAACTGATTTTCCCATTGCGTTAGGAGTGACAAGATTTATTGCATAAATAACCACCTCTTGCAGTACCAACTTCTCCAATATGCATTCCATCCGGTTCGTCTGAAGCCGGGACCAACTTAATAGGTGATCTATTAATAGGTAGAGATTTTTTGTCGCTTTATGGATGTTTGTAGAAATTCGTTTTACTTCTTCATTAGTCAGGTCATCGGTGTTTTCCGCCAAGATACTTGAAAAGCCTAATATGCCCTGGAACGGAGATTTGAGGTCGTGAGCAACAATGGAAAAAAATTTATCTTTTGTAGCGTTCATTTCCTTTAATCTTTCTTGAGATTTTTCCAATTCATCAAGAAGATTTTTCTGTTCGGTTATATCTGAAAATATTGTAAAGATTCGGTATGGTTTTGATTCACCTTCTCTAAATTCAGGAATGGCATCAAGAAGTATCCATTTATGAACTTTTTCTTTTGGGTTATATATTTTTATATGAACATCAGTAACTTTTTGCCCAGTTCTTAATGCAGTAATGGATGGGTGCTCTTCGCCTCTAAATTCAGTATCGCTCTTGTGGATGTTTCTCCATTTCGGGTCTATAGATAATTGACCGATCATTCCATCCATAGAAAGTCCCAAAATTCTAAAAGCAGCGGGATTGGCAGAAATTATATTTCCTTCTTTATCTTGATAAATAATGCCTTGCGTCATAGATTCAAATAAAGTTCTGTAGGTTTGCTCGGACTCTCTAATTATTTTCTCAATTTTTTTCTTCTCGCTGATATCGCGTGCTATAACGCATAGAACTTCTCTATTTAAATAGCTTATAATACTAATGGTTACTTCGACATCTATAAAAGATCCATCCTTACGTCTGTCTCTTCTTTCTCCTATCGAAATATTTCTAGACCTTACAGCTTTGTTAAGTGAATCGCCTATGTTATTTACATTATTTGCCATCAAATCAAATGCTGTTAGGTTTAACAATTCATCTTCAGAATAGTCGAACATTTTTTGGTAGGCGAGATTTGATTTAATGACCTTAAGGGTATCAATTTCGAAAAGAATTATTCCGTCTGTACTCTGTTCAACAACAGCGCGGTAACGCTCTTCACTTTTCCTAAGAGCTTCATCGGCATTTTTTTTAACAGAGATATCTCTGAAAACCAAAACAGCCCCGGAAATTGCTTCATATTCATCTTTGATGACTGATGTAGTAGCTTCAATGATGATTGGGTAAGAATCAATTCGTTGCAGGATCATCTCTTTATTCTTAATCTCTGCCGAACGGTTTTCCAGCAACATTAAAACCGGATTTTCCAGCTCGGTCTTTGTCTCATAATCATGGACACGTAAAACATTTTTCACAGTCTGCGCTAATATATTTGCTCTACTCGTAGACAAAATTTCAATAGCGGCATTATTTACAAAATTGATATTTCCGTCAATGTCTGTTGTTATTATTCCATCGTTGATATTTTTTAAGGTAGCATCTAACCACAATTCATTCTCGCGCTGTCTCAGTCCAACGGCACGTTTGTATAATGCAACTTCTATTGTAGTTTCTAATTCTCTCTCTTCAAACGGCTTTATCAAAAATCCATATGGTTCTGTAAGTTTTGCTCTTTCTAAAGTCTTGTCATCCGAGAAAGCAGTTAGATAAATAATTGGAATGTCTTGTGCTGAATGGATGATTTCTGCTGTTTCAATCCCGTCTAAACTTCCGCTGATATGAATATCCATCAAGATCAGGTCCGGTAACAGCTCGGCAGTTTCCTTAATTGCTTCTTTGCCGGAGGCAACTGCTGCTACTACATCATATCCTGCGCGTTTCAGACGATGCGATAACTCCATTGCAATTATTGTCTCGTCTTCCACTATTAATATTTTATGTTTCGACTTCATAAGAATCAGATCTTTTCATTAAAAGTGATTTGGTATTCAGTTCCATTATTCCTTTCTAACTGAATTGTACCATAAAGTTGAGCTGTTAGCATATTTATTAATTTTAATCCCAAAGTTTTTTGTTCATTTTCAAGACTAATATCATCGGGCAACCCTATTCCATTATCTGCAACGATAAGAACAAATCTTTTCTCGTTCAGTTGAAGAGAAATTTTTATCTCCGGAGTCTTTACAAAATCGTTCGGGAAAGCATATTTAAGAGAATTAGTTACCAATTCATTTATAATTAAACCGCAAGGAACTACGGTATCAATGGACATGAAAATATCATCTATCTCTATTTTTTTTGAAATATAGGTTTTTGTGGAATAGGTATCGATAAGGTAACTTATTAGGTTGTTTACGTAGTCGACAAAATTGAGGTTTGTAAAGTCTGCCGACAGGAATAATTTTTCATAAACTAACGACATAGATCTAATGCGGCTTGTGCTGTCTTGAAATAGAGATTGTATTTTTTCGTCTTCAATATCAGCGGACTGGAGATAAAGTAGGGAAGATATAACCTGCAAGTTATTTTTAACTCTATGATGGAGTTCTTTAAGAAGTATCTCTTTTTCTTGAAGAGAATTTTGAATTACTTCTTGTGAGGAGAGACGTTCTTCCTCGATTGCGATTGCAGAACTAATGATGCTTAGAAGTTTCTGATCATCTTCAGTTGGCGTTCTGTCTTCCTGATAAACTACGCATAAAGAACCTTTTATCGATTCGCCAAAGGTTACCGGTATGCCAAGTAATGTTTTCAAATTGTATTTAATAACATTGGGGTCCTTCTTAGCGTATTCTGTTTCATGAAAATCTCGGATCAAACGTACAAAAGATTTTTCTCCATTGACAATATAGTTGCAAATTTGATTCCCATGCTCATCTATATCTTTATAACCAATTAGAGTACTCAATTTACCCGCAGAAAAAGATTTCCCATTTTTAATAGAATTGTAATAAGCACCGGCGGCATTTAGCTCATGGTAGCAAAGCGCTACTAAACTATTTATATTTTGAACCGGGTCAACTCCAAAACTTAAAAGGCACTCATTGAGTTTAACTAATCTTTCCTGCATCTGTTTTCTCTCAGTAATTTCTAGCCAGATTCCGATATATTCTATATGATCCGGATTCTCTATTTTTTTTGGAACCGTATAGTCTAAAAACCATTTGTATGAACCATCGGCGCATAGAAAACGGTACTCAACTTTAACGGAACTGCCGGATTTAAGTTTATTAAATTCTTGTAGAACATTTCCTTTATCATCAGGATGAATCCGTGATTCCCAGAAATATTCTTCATAAAGAAATTTATCCGGATCAAAACCTGTAATGGTAGAAACATTTTCGGTCATCCAAAGCGCTGCAAATCTACTTCCAGCGACACAGTTATACAAGACAAGAGGAATAACCTTAAAAATCGCGCTTTGTCTCTCTTCAATTTCCTCCTTTACAGCTCCGTATAATTTTCGCTCTGTTACATCGTTAGAAATGGTAATTGCTTCTGTCACCCCGTGATCGGAAATTACAGGACTAATACTGTTTTCCAGCCAATGTTCAATATTATTTTGATCTTTGTAATTTATCTCGTACCTAACTGTTTTTTTATCTTTGAAAACTTCTGAAAGAATATTCTGGACATAAATTATTTTCTCTTTCGGGATATTATCCAATATACTTTTGAAATTACTTTCTGTATTTGGAAATTCCTCATCCGGTTGATTGATAAAAAGTATTTCCCCTTTATTGTTGATAGATGAAATAGTATTTGGAGCGTTTTCCAAAATTGTTCTTAACTTGCCTTCAGATTCCTGCAAAGATTTGGTTCTTGTTTTTACTTCTTGCTCAAGTTTGGAGTTGTATTTTCTTTGTAAAAAATAAGTATATCCGAAAAAGAGAAATAAAATTATAATCGAAAAAGAAAGTAATATGAACCACCATTGGACATAGTATGGATTATCAATAGTCAGTATGTTGGATATAAGCGGTTGGCTCCATTCACTTCCCAAATTCTTTGTTTGAATATATAATCGGTAATGACCGGGCGGAAGGTGAGTATATCTGATATTATTATTGTATCCAACGTTTGTCCAATCTTTATCAAGTCCCTCCAGCTTTACTCTATATTGCATAAATTTTTCGTTGATCAATGATGTTGCTCTAAAGTGGAAAAAAATGGAATTCTCGTCATGACTTTTCTCAATCGGCTTGTCTAGGTAATCAAAAATTCCTTTTGAATCCTCTATTTGAACTGAATTTATAATTGGCGGTTTTATACCGGTATCATATAGTGGAATATAGCAAGATAAACCGCGGTCGGTTCCAATCCATACTTCTCCAAATGAATTTATAATGCAGGCAGAGCGGTTAGTTTCTGTTCCTGCAAGTCCATTTTCAACACTGAATCTTCGTGATTCTTTACCATCCCATTTGACTACACCATTATCAGTTCCAAACCAGTAATGATTATTTCTATCGTGTGTAATTAAAAAGATTTTTCTATCTATGCTGAAATTGTTCTCTTGGAATTTTTTTATGAATCCGTTCTCAAGAATGAATAAGCCTGCAGCCGTTCCGAGAAGTTTTTTATTATCGGTGTAATCATCAATAGCATAAGAGCTATTACCTAGTTGTAATCTAACATCTGATATTTTCTTAAAATGACCGTTTTTATAAAGCGCTAAACCTTGCGCAGTGGCTCCAAATACGGAGCCATCACTATCACAAAATAATTTTCGAATTTTTCTAAATTCTTTATTGTTAACCAAGACTAGTTTTGAACGATCTTCGGAAACTTTGAAGAGACCTTCTTCAGCCCCAACCCAAACTATTCCATGTGTATCTGTTTTTACAGACCTGGCTTGAATAATTTTCTTTTCATTAATCCATACGATTTCTTTGCCATTGATGATTTTACCCACGCCCAGTTCAGACCCGGCAATCCAAACATTTCCTATCGAATCCTTGCATAGATCCATGATACGCGATTCGTATAAACGGTTATGGGATAGATTAGTTAAATCAACAGTAGTGAATTTACCTTTCTTTAGAAAAGTCAAACCATAATTGTGACCGAAAATAAGATAGCCAGGCTCGACTTCAAGAATTGACACCACTTCATTTTCAAGTAAACCATTCTCTTTGAAATAATTAAGAAAAGGCATATTGCTGATTTTATCAATACCGCGGTAACTGGTGAACCAAAGATTCGACTCTCGGTCGAGAAAAGCTGCAGAGTTGCCAGAATCTGTAAATCCGTTTTCTTGCCCTATAGATGTAATTTTGTTTGTTGATTTTTCCAGATAGAATTTGTTTAGGTCTGTACCATAATAGATTCTATCCTTTTTATCGTACGTCATAAATACATGAGTTTGTCTTTGTTCCGGTGAAACAACTCTCATACGATTGTTTGAAGTTACTAATGTGAATTTTCCTCTCTGGATGGTTCCGATCCATTCTTTCCCGAGTAACCACAATGTGATGTTCGCACTACTATGGTCTTCAAATTCTATTGACTTGATTTTTTTTGATGGCGCTTTTAGAATTGAGTTTAGACTGTTATCTACTTTTCCATTTTCAATTATTGACAGCCCATTTTCTGTGCAGACATATAACTTATTATTGATATTTTTTATTGTATTAACTTGGTTGTTAATTAATCCTTCTTTTACTGAAATATTGGTCCACTTGTTATCTTCGTATTTATAAACACCTTCTAGGGTGCCTAAAAACAAAATCAATTTATTCTTTTCATAGATTAAATCGAAAGAAGTATAATATTTAATATTTCCTTTTAAGGATGGTAAATTATTTATCAACTGCCATTTATTGTTTGTAAAAATTGCTATGCGCTGATTACTCCAGCAGGGAACTGCAATTATATTATTATTGCTATCTACTTTTATTTGAAAATATTCTGTTCGAGGTAATCCGTCTTCTTCCATGTAATTTTTCCATGAGTAGCCATCATAAACAGAGACTCCGAATTCTGTAGCGAACCACATACGACCTTGCTTGTCCTGTGTAACGTCATGAATAAAATTTGTGTTCAGACCGTTAGCTAAAGTATATGTTTTGACCGGGAAACTTTGAGAATAGGTTGGGATCTGAAGAATGAAAAATAATTCCACGAGGAATAACCCCAATACCAGATTAAGTCTATAACATTTGCATACTAAATTCATTTGAATTGCCATCTCACCTATAATCTAATTATCGTAAAAAAAACTAAAAATTTGAGATCAGTTTTTGGGATTAAATTGATTTATCCACTTTTACCTACAAAGACATACTCTCTTTTATGGGTAAAGAGGTAATATTGAGTATTTCTATGCCAATATTGAGATAACTTTTTTTTAATCGCAACCTTTCCGGTCAAATTCCACTAATGAATTTTAATTCATCTATTTATTGACAAGGATAAGGTCTTTCTATTATATTTACAGCTCAAAAATCGAGTATTTGGAGGAATGATGTTTGCAGTGGTTGATATCGCTGGACAACAATTTAAGGTTCTGGAAAACAATAAGTATTATGTTCCGCGCTTAAAAGCTGAACCTAATGCCGAAATCACGTTTGATTCTGTATTGGTTTTAGGCGATGATAAAGCAACAAAAGTTGGAACACCAACTATAAAAGGCGCTACAGTTCAAGCTAAAGTTTTAGAGCATCTTAAAGATGAAAAAGTAATTGTGTTCAAAAAGAAAAGAAGAATTTCTTATAAACGTAAGAACGGACACAGACAATTATTAACAAGAATTGAAGTTACTAAGATCTCTTAGTAACGGAGGATTTAATAATGGCACATAAAAAAGGTCAAGGTTCATCCAGAAACGGTCGCGATAGTAATCCGCAATACCTCGGTGTTAAAGCATTCGGCGGCGAAAAAGTTACAGCGGGTTCAATACTTGTCCGTCAAAAAGGAACAAATTTTCATCCCGGTAAAAATGTAATGAAAGCCGGAGATCATTCTTTGTTTGCAACTATAAATGGAGTTGTAAAATTCGAAAGGAAAAAGAACGATAGACAGTTCATTAGTGTTTACGAAGCTAGCGAAGTTGCTGCATAAATAATTTATTAGGTTTAAAAAAGAAAAATCCCGCCTTGGCGGGATTTTCTTATTTATAGAAATCATCAACTAGTTTAAAATCCAAGTCTCGTCATATCTTCAACCAATCCTTTAACTGCGTTAACTGAATTGTCTAATGCTGTTTTTTCCTCAGCATCAAGTGCAAACTCAATTACGCGTTCGGCGCCATTTGCTCCAAGCACAGCCGGAACTCCAACGTAATAACCTTTGATTCCAAATTCGCCGTTTAAGAAAGCACAAGTAGGAAGAATTCTTTTCTCATCAAACAAGATTGCTTCTGCCATTGCAATAGCGGAAGCTGCGGGTGAATAAAATGCGGAACCGGTTTTCAATAATTTTATAACTTCTCCGCCTGCCATTTTAGTTCTGTTAACCATCGCATCCATCACTTCTTTTGCTTTGGCTTTATCATTATACTTTCTTTCGAGCAATTCCATAACCGGAATTCCATTTACGTTTGAGTAACGAACGATTGGAACCATCGTATCTCCGTGACCACCTAGAACTAAAGCGTTAACATCTTTCACTGAAACACCAAGTTCCCATGCAATAAATGTAGCGAAGCGTGAAGAATCTAGAACTCCAGCTTGACCAATAACACGATTTGTTGGGAATCCCGTAATCTTCTGGAAAAGGGTTACCATTGCATCAAGTGGATTGGAAATAACAATAACGATTGAATTAGGTGCATATTTTTTTACATTCTCGGCAACAGTCTGCATAATCTTAGCATTTGTTACAAGAAGATCGTCACGGCTCATGCCGGGTTTGCGAGGTAAACCTGCGGTGATGATTACTAAGTCGGCATCTTTAATATCTTCATAAGAATTTGTGCCTTTGATATTCACATCAAACATATCAACACGTGAAGCTTCAGCAATATCCAGAGTTTTGCCTTGTGGTAAATCCTCAACAATATCAAATAATACAACATCTCCCAGTCGTTTTTGTGCGATAAGCTGAACAAGAACACCGCCTATCTGTCCGCCGCCGATTAAAGCGATTTTTTTTCGAGCCATTATTCCTCCTAATGAGTTTGTTAAAAGTTTCTCATACAAAATATATAGGATTGGACTCAAATTTCATAAATCAAATTTGAGATAAATTTTTAGAAATAATTATTACAGACTAATTTCTAAAATGGTTTCTGTGCCTGTAGGCGTGAAGTTGTACCGGAGATCGTCAAGAAAGGAACGCATGATATGAATTCCTCTGCCGCTGTCTTTCAATATATTTTCTGGTTTTGTTGGATCCGGAACGGTATTAATATTAAAACCTTTTCCTTCATCTTTTATAATTACCGTCATACTTTTTTCATTTACAAGAACAGTAATTCTAACTTTTTTATTTTTATCGAGTTTATTTCCGTGAACGATGCTGTTAGAGGCAGCTTCTGAGAAGGAAAGGGCTAAGCTGTTTAATTTATCATCGCTAAGATGTGATTTTATTGCTAACTCCATAATAAATTCCTCAAGCTGCGGCAGAAGATCAGGATCGCTGGGAACTTCTTTTACGTAAACATTTTCCGGCAAGTTCTCTCCGTTAAAAATCATTCAAGTGTGCCGAAAAATATAACTACTTCGGCAATCGTGCAATAGTATTTCCCGGTCCCGTGATAATTCTCAAAATCTATAATTAACCTTAAGACTAAAGTTTGCCATTTCTCTTTTCAAATTATCTTCCGACTTGATGAACTCATACCAGCCATAAAATTTCATGTTAATTCTATCATCAACGGCATAACTTATCTCTGAGAGGGGACCGATGCTTGTATAATCTGAAGCCAATATTTTATCAATACCATTACTGATGTTAAATGTAGAAAGTGAGAAGTAGCGGATGCCGATGCCCAAACTAAGCGCATGGAATTCGTAAAATATTTTTGGCTCGGCGTATTGCTCATTTATATAACGGAGCGGTTTGTTGGAAAAATCAGCCCACTTAAAATCTCCCTGTTCGGATAACTTGATATACGCAGAAAGGAATAAACGCATTGTGCCGGTTAGTTTATAATTGGAAGAATCGCGAAAAACAAATTGCCTGAATGAATAGCTTCTAAAATTGGGATTGAGTTCTTCGTAATCAAATACTGTGTAGTTGGCAGAAACTTCAGCAGAGTTAGATGATGTAAAGTTTCCAGCACTGAACATTCCGCCGGAAGAAAATTTTAGTATCCTTTGTAAATTATTGTTTGAACTTCTCTCCGCAAAAATGTAGACAATCTTATTTAAGCTTCCCTCTAGATTAAGGAATATCTTGAAGAACGGATTGAATTCTTTTTCGAACATGACTCTTCCAATAGAGAGCAACTCATCGCGATCGTCAAAATTCAAATCGCTCGGCGTATCATATTTTAATTTGCGATGAAATATGCTAAATGTGATGCGGTCGCTTCTAGAGATGTTGATCTTACTTAATATTGAAATGTTCGCAAGTTGTGAAGTATTATTTTTTTGCTCTTCCAGACTTTCGCGTTCTGTAAAAATAATATTGTTGATCGCATCGGAACGGTTTGGTTGATGCTTCTCGTTCTTTTCCGAATATGAAAAACGAAAAGATAGATTGAAATCATCGGTGATATAATCGGCAGAAGAAGAAAAATCCATTCGGAATTCTTCGATGCGAGTATCGTAATTTGTATTCGCAATATTGGAAAGTGAAATGAATCTTGTATTTCTGTTGATATCCCTCCACGCTACACGTCCTTGCATATCTAATGAGAGCGGTGAGTTGGGCTGTGCGAATTTAATTCTCTCCTGAAGAAAATAATTCGATTCAATTCTGCTTTGAATATTATTAGTAATATTAAATTCGGAAGCGGTTAAAGGATCTGCGATAAAATAAAAATCTTTTCTTTGTTCAGAAAAGTATGCTGAAATTGTGTTGTTAAAATTATCTTCAAATAAACTGTTGATATCAAAGTTCATCAAACGGAGCGTATTTTTCCGCGGCGATATATCTTCATTCTGAAATTTCATTAGTGAGGATAAATCGAAATCACCAAGATTAAATTTGTCCAAGCTTGCCTCAGCACCGTAGTTATATCCGTTATCTTTTACACCAATTTGGTTGTTCTGTGTAAATCCGCCGAACGGAGTAATCTCTATATTTTTGCGGGGAATAAATTTTGCGAACAAAGAAGTTGTGAAGAGAGAAGCTTTATTGATTGCGATCTGCCTATCATCAGTATAAAAATTATTGTTGAAAAGAATTCCAAATTTCAGATTATCGGTCATTCCGTATTGACCGATAGCCCAAAGAAATTGTTCATCTTTTACATTCACAGTTGATGATTTTGTTACTGTGGAGTTGAAATTTTCTTTAATTCCGAAAAATATTTTGTCCGAATCAATAAAATATTTTGCCATCGTGCTCAAGTTGTAAGTGTTAAGCTGCTTGTCAAAATTATTCATCAGCTGGCGATTGTTAAAACTTTGCGTGGAAAAATTCAGACTGTCTCTGCCTAATTGAGCTGAAATATGACTTGTTAAAATTATAATCAGAAGAAATATTTGAGTGATTTTTTCCAAATAAGATTCTCAGTTCAAGGATTATATGTAAAGGTAAAAAATGGACTGTAACTATTCGGGTCCAAATCGTTTGCGGTATAAGTATAAATACGCCACTTATATGTTCTATGTTGATCTAATTGCAAGCCGGTTACATCAATTTTTATTTCTTCATTAATCTTATCCGATGAAAAATCTATTTCGCGAACCGTCCCGTATATTTCGTTCGCCTGAATAATTAACTTATATCTTGCTGCTCTTGAAATTGTTTTGATGCGGAATTCTGTTAATGAATTTACAGTAGAATTATCAGTTGGATAAACTAACCTCGGTGAATCTAAAATAATATCGGAAACTTCAGCTGTAGCCGGACTTTTTAGATCACCCTTATCAACGGCTTTAATTTTGTAATAATAGTCGGTTAACAGCTTTGCCTGCTTCGTATCGAAATAAAAAATATTAGGAGTGAAATCCAGATAGTGATTTGAATCTGCTGTGAAGGCGGGTGTTTCACTTCTATAAATTTCGTAACCTTTAATGTCGTTATCCGGAGATGGATTCCAAAATAAATTGATTCCGACTGAGTTAGTCCAATTTCGTGCATTGATATTCAAATTTAATGGTGCAAGCGGAGCATAAAAATTTTTCGGTTTGCCGGAAACAGATGAAGTTAAAGGGCTCTCAATTCCAATATTATTTACAGCGCTAATCTTGTAATAGTATGTTGAATCATAGAAGAGTGAATCATCTATGAAATAATTATTGATTGTAAACGCATGTTGCTTAAACTGACCGGATAGATTCATACTTCTGTAAATAAAATATCCTTTTAAGTTAGGTTCATTATTACTTTTCCACTCTAAACCGATTTGTCCATCAAATGCAGCATAGACATTTAGATTGCTCGGAGTCAAGGGCGGAATGGAGTCGTCAACAGGATCTGTAATTTTTTCCCGACCGCATCCCCATATCAATAGTAATGCAAAAAATATTACAATATTCTTAAATTGTAACCTCATAACCACGATTCGGTATTAATATTTTTTTGAATCCGCTTGCCTCAAGATGTTTTTTGAAGATTTCCTGCTGATCAATTTCTCCATGGACGAGAAAAATTTGCTGCATCTGATTTTTATCAAGTTGAGATGTATAAGCAATCAGTTCATTTTCATCTGCGTGGGCGCTGTACGACTGCATTACTATTACCTCTGCCTCTACGTTATATTCTTCGCCGAAGATAGAGACTTTCTTCTCACCATCTATAAGCTTTCTACCAAGAGTATTTTCTGCGGAATAACCAACCATAAGAATTATACTGTTTGGATTCTCAATATTGTTAGCGAGGTGGTGAAGAACGCGTCCTGCTTCGCACATACCACTGCTTGAGATAATAATACATGGACCATTAATGCTGTTAAGTTTTTTGGATTCATCGGAACTAATAATATAAGTTAAACGGCTGAAGCCAAATGGATCTTCATTCTTTTGTAAAAATTCATTTGTTTCGGTATCGAAGCATTCCGGATGTAAACGGAATACATCTGTTGCGTTTACAGCAAGAGGACTATCTACGTAAACGGGAATTCTTGGGGCTTTATTATTGTCAAATATTCTGTGAAGAGCATAAACAATTTCTTGTGTTCTTCCCACGCTGAATGCCGGTATAATAATTTTTGATTTATTCGAAATTGCTTTCCTAACAACACTTGCCAAAGTATCTTCCGAGCTCAAAGGATTCTGGTGCATTCTTCCGCCATAAGTACTTTCACAAATAAAATAATCAACGTTGGGAATTCGTTCCGGGTCTTTAAGTATTGGAAGATTTGGTCTGCCAAGATCTCCGGAGAACGCTAAATTATAAATCTTCTCGTCTTCCTTTATGGTAAGATGAACTATGGTTGAACCAAGAATATGACCGGCATCATAAAACGTTAGTGTAATTCCATCAGATATTTGGTAAGACTGATGATAATTGATTCCAATAAAATGTTTCAAAGTTTCCAAAGCATCTTTTTGAAGGTAAAGAGGTTCAAAAAGATTTTTGCCCTGCCTCTTTCTTCTTTTGTTAACAAACTCAACATCTTTTTCTTGAATATGTGCGCTGTCTTGGAGTATAACAACCGAAAGATCGCGTGTTGCAAATGTTGAAAATATTTTTCCCTTAAATCCTTTTTTAACCAAAGAAGGCAGATTGCCTGCATGATCAATGTGAGCGTGCGAGAGAATCACAAAATCAATTTCCGCCGGATTGAAATAATTAAATGTACGGTTCATTTCAAATGCTTCTTTCCGTTTACCTTGATACAAACCGCAATCGAGAAGAAATTTTGCTTGTTTTGTTTTTATGAAATGCATTGAACCCGTAACGGTTTGCGCCGCGCCGATAAATTGGATTTGCATATTATTCCTAAAAATTTTGAAGCAAACTATTCAAAGAAAGAGTGAGATTCAATCTAATCAATTGAGGAGAGCATATATACAAGATCAAATGTGTATAATTTTATAGTTTTTGTAACCAAGATAAATTTCACGGGAGGCGGTTTTTATTACGGTTGCAGTAGGAACAGCTAAAAGCATTCCTAATACGCCGAGTAATTGGCTTCCGGCAATGATAAGAATAATTATAACAAGCGGGTGCATATCGGTTGCTTTAGAAAAAACATTTGGTTGGATGAAGCCGTTATCAATTGCATAAACAGTTAAGAACATAATAATAATGCTTGGCAGCATAGAAAAATTTCCGTACTGAATAATTGAAATAATTATTGCCGGAATTCCGCCTATGATTGGCCCGAAGTAGGGAATAAGATGACCAACTCCGGCGACAAATCCAATCGATATTGCATTGTCTATTCCTAAAATTTTCAATCCGATACCGCTTAATAAACCAACAAGGAAAGCATCTAAAATCCAACCTCTTACAAAACGACCGAGCTGAACAGCAATTTTATCAAGTACGGAATAAGAAACTTCAAAATATTTATTCGGCATAATATTTATTATTCCGCGCATTAAGTGTTTGTTATCTTTTAGTAAAAAGAAAGTCATAAACGGAACAATGACTAATATTGCAATGAGAGAGACTATACTGTACACTAAATCACTGATATTGCTGACCCAATTACTAATTACATTCTGTGAAAAATTTGTAAATTTTTCTACAATGTTTATAGAGTTTAAAAACGGAAAAGTTGACTTCAAAGATTTTTCAAATTGTTGAAAAAAGAATTGTAAATTTTCTTGGGTTAACGTAACCGATAAATTGTTGAATTGATTAATTACTCTGGGGATCAAGAAAGAAAAACTGGCGACTATTAAAAGAACCACTAATGCAAAAACAGTTAACACCGCAAGTAGTCTGCCTAATCTTCTCCGTTCAAGAAAACCAACTATAGGGTTGAAAAGCAATGATAGCAATATTGATATTGCAAGCATTGCAAGAATATCTGCAAAAATATAGGAGAGATAGGCAAGCGCACAAAACGAAAGTAAAATAAAAAAATAGGTTTTACTTTTCTTTAGCTGAAGTTCGGTTAGAGGCATAATTTGCTTAATCATAATTATCTCCACTTCAATATTCCTATTTCGTATGAAAAATTCAATTTGAATCGTAATTAGTTTAAAAATTTTCGATGAACTGCGTTTGAGGAATTGCATATATTTGCAATGAATTTTATTAACAATATTGGAATATTATTATGGCAGAGATGGAATTACTTAATCAGATCAGATCTAAAGCTGCTCAACGGAAAAAGACAATTGTACTTCCTGAGTCTCACGATGAAAGAGTTTTGAAAGCGGCTGAGATTTTAACTAAAGAAAAAATCGCTTCTGTTATTACGCTTGGCAATGAAGATAAGATTAGAAACGATGCAAAAAAAACCGGAGTTGATCTTCAAGGCATAAGAATAATTGATCCGGATAAAAGTGATAAATTAAGCGACTTTACTAACTACTTCTTCAATCTACGCAAACACAAAGGCGTTACTATTGAACAAGCACGAGAAACTATGCGCCGTGATATTTTCTTCGGCGGGATGATGGTTAGTCAAGGAATGGCTGATGGAAGTGTCTCCGGCTCTTTTGCAACAACTGCAGATGTTATGCGTGCATCAATCTTCTGTGTCGGAATGAAAGAAGGCATCTCCATTGTCTCAAGTTTCTTTTTAATGGTATTCCCTGATGTAGTTTACAGTTTTGCAGACTGCGCTGTTAATCCAAATCCGGATGCAAAACAACTCGCTGATATTGCAATATCTACAGCAGATAATCATAAAAAACTTACCGGTGAAGAACCTTACATTGCAATGCTTTCGTTCTCAACAAAAGGGAGCGCCGAACATGAACTGGTTGATAAAGTCCGTGAAGCAACAAAGTTTGTTCAGCAAAAACGACCCGACTTAAATGTTGATGGTGAGCTTCAGTTCGACGCCGCAGTTGTTGCTGGAGTTGGTAAGAAAAAAGCGCCGGATAGCAAAGTGGCTGGTCGGGCTAATGTTTTAGTTTTTCCGGATTTGAATGCAGGCAATATCGGTTACAAAATTGCTCAACGACTCGGCGGTGCAGAAGCAGTTGGTCCAATCAGTCAAGGATTGAAAAAACCGTTCTTCGATCTAAGCCGCGGCTGCAGTGTGGATGACATTGTAAATACTGCCGCGATAGCTTGTTTGGCAGCAGATTAGATTTTCCGTTAAAGAGGACTGAACACATTCATCTTTTTTTTAGAGACCTCTGAAAAATTGGATAACGTACAACGACAAAATAATAAATAGAACGCGGATAACACGGATTTGACGGATTTTCGCGGATTATTATCTGTGTAAATCTGTTTAATCAGTGTTCATCAGCGTGCTATTCTTTATTTTTTCAGAAGTCTCTTTTTACTAATTCAAATGAGGAAATGTATTTCATTTCACAAGCAGATATCATTGCAATTCGATAACTGTTTTAGCTAAATTTATTCGTAAAAATTTTAAGAGGTAAAATATGCAGACGCAGATAACAGAAAAAAGTACTAAGAGTCAAATCTTACAAGCATATGACGAAGCTCTTGCAAAGCTAAAAGAGCAGAGACAGGAGGATAGAAAATCTGAAAAGAAAAAAGAAGATGAGCAAAAAATTGTTAAACAGGCCTCCGAGAATTCTCTTGAAAAAATTGTTAACAGCGTTGGACAGACGAAAATCGAAATAATAAATGCGCTGGATGAAGTAGGCGACCATCTTTCCTCGGAATATAAAAAGTTAGAAGAAATTAAATCGGCAATCGAGATCGAACAAAAATATCTTGAAGATATTTACGAGATAAAAGTTAATGCGGATACTCTTTCTGCCATGATTTTAGCACAGAAAGAAAAAGAAGCGAACTTTAAAGCTGAAATTGAAAATAAAAAAGCATCGTTCGAAGAAGAAATGTTTCAGAAGAAATTACAATGGAAGCAAGAACAAGATAATTATGAGAACTCCAAAAAAGAAAGAGATGTTCTGTTAAAAAAGGAACGGCAGAGGGAGGAAGAGGAATATGGTTATAATCTTCAACTTAAAAGAAAGAAGGATTCAGACACATATTTAGAGCAGAAGGCGCTTCTTGAAAAAGAGCTTGTTGATAAAAGGAGTACCGTTGAAAAAGAATTAACCGAACGAGAGAAAGCAATTGCATTAAAGGAAAAAGAATTAGTCGAGCTTAATGCAAAAGTTGAAAACTTTCCCAAGGAATTGGAAAATGCCGTTAAAGAAACTGAAAAATCTGTATTAGAAAAGATTGAGTTTAAATTTAGACATCAATCTGAACTTAGCCAGAAAGAAATAGAAGGGGAACGTAATTTGCATAAACAACTTGTCCAATCCCTTGAGAATAAAATTAAAGAACAAACCGAACAAATAAAGCAGCTTGTTCTAAAAGTCAATGAATCCGGGCAGCAAGTCCAGACGATTGCACTAAAAGCTATTGAGGGTGCTTCGCCCCAAAGAGTATTTTCAACCGGATTTGAAAAAAATAGTGACCCTCAAACAAAAGGACGGGAGTGAAAGACCTGAAGTTCTAAAGTAATTTGAGAGCATAGATTTTAGACGCGGTTGTAGCGTTGATGACATTGTTAACACGGCTACTATTGCTTGTCTTGCTGCCGAATGATTTACTATGTAGTGATAGCTTGTTAATCGTCACTCTTTTAATTACAAAATTAATTGCTAATTATTTAACCATCTCTTACTCAACTTTTAGTTTATATAAGTACCTGATTTAATAAACAAGAGGTTAAAAATGGGGGTTTTCAACTTGGTTTATAAAAATCGTTTTGCTTGCGATTATGATCCATCAAGAATCGTTCTATCATGTGGAGTGTATTTTTATAATTTGTCTGCGTGTTCATCAGTGATACAAAGAAATTTATTTTGCTCAAATAAGGTTACTACGGGCGATTGTATCTTTTTGCGGCGAAACCGTCACTTCGGGAAAAGATGTCATCTTTTATCTTGTTCTAAAATTTGAGACGCGATCAAAGCTCTAAATTTCGGTAGATTTCTTTACGATGTGCTATCCGCCGAAGATAAACTGCCTCGTCATCGTATGAAAAAATCATTCTGTAACCTTTTGCCACCACGACTCTATAATATCCTTTTAATCCAGTCAGAGGACGCACATTCAATTCGGGATGAAACACGTTCTCACAGAGTTTTTGTGCCGATTCAAAAGATTCTGCTTTTACGTGTTCTGGTAAGGATTTGAGATCACGTGCAAATCGATTTGTGCGCTGAAGAACTCTCTTACGCAACGAAGTCATCGAACGAGCGTACCTCGTTCATTTTTTTGTTTCGGATATCATCATCGGACTCACGAAGTCCTGCTAAGAATTCCTCATAATACAATTCATTAAGCGAAAGTGTAGTGGTGAGGAACTCTTGAATAGTCTTGTAGGCATCGATAAGTTTCGCAAGCTGTTCTTCGGATATGTTAATGGTTCCTGTTGCCATAAAAGTTCCTTTCGAATTATACTTATAAAAACTAATAAGTCTTGTTGACAAAAACAAATATCGAGGTCATACTCCGGGTCGGTCTATCCATGGTTAGATTTTATTATGAAACAATGGGCCGGACTGGGATTTACCTCTGGTGTATACATGCAGGTTCATTCAGCAATACAAAGAAATTTATTTTAATGAAGTAGGTAAGAGTTCAGTTTAATGTATATAGTATAAAGAATAGGCACGCCACACAGGTAGGTGCGTTGAAAATAATAAACCCGGTTCAAACGGATCGGGTTTTTTTATGTTTGAAAAATAAATGTAATTGATAGTTATTAATAATGATTATAACTTTATATCAAACAAAGAGGCATATATGAAATTATATAATTATAAAGTGATAATAGAAGAATGCGAAGAAGGCGGCTTTTATGCGGAATGCCCTGCTTTACCGGGTTGCCATGTTGAAGGAGAAACTTACGAGGAAACTATGAAAGAGATGAAAGAAGCTGTAAAAAATTTCATAGAAGATTATAGATCGAGAAATGAAGAATTTCCTTCCGATAATTTCTTAGTAACGTCAATTCAAATAGCGGTATGACAAGCGTATTCCCGGACGTTAATTCAAAACAGATAGTAAAAGTTATTGAACAACTTGGTTTTGAATTTATTCGGCAAAGCGGAAGTAGTCATGCAATTTACTATCGAGTCAGTGATAAACGACGGACCACTATTCCAGTTCATGGTAATAAATCATTAAAAAGAAAAACGATCAGATCAATTTGTAAAGATGTTGATATCAGTCTCGAAGAATTGAAGAAGCTGCTTTAAGATTTTCGTTGTAAAAAAATAATCTATTGTATTGCAATAATTATTTGAACTAATTCCCGCCAAAATTAGTTTTACACATAAACAAAGAAAGGGAATCAATGAAAATATTTCGATATGTATCATATTTATTGTTTTTACTTGGTTTATCACTCAATTCATCAGCTAAGAATAGTGGCGGTGGTTCTTCAAGTGATAATATTAAGGATTTAGTTGTAAGGGATATGAATGGTAAAGATGTGAATCTTTCCGATTACAAAGGAAAGGTTTTGTTGATTGTTAATGTTGCAAGTAAATGTGGATACACGCCTCAGTATGGGGGACTTGAAGCAATCTATAATAAGTATAAAGAAAAAGGATTTGAAATTTTGGCATTTCCGTGTAATGATTTTGGCGGGCAAGAACCAGGTACAAACGAAGAGATTAAAACATTTTGCAGTTCAAAATATAATGTGACTTTCAAACTTTTCGACAAAATCAAAGTCCTTGGTGATGAAAGATCGCCTCTATATGCCCGGCTGATTAACAACGATGTTACAGAGAAGGGCGATGTAAAATGGAACTTCGAGAAGTTCTTGATTGATAAAGATGGAAACATTGTTTCTCGTTTCAGAAGTAAAGTTACACCTGAAAGTGAAGAGATGACAAAAGCAATTGAAAAGGAATTAGCCCATCCATAACCCTCAATGCTGTCAGGTTAACCTTTGATAGAACACTGATGACACGGATCCACCCCGTGGAATAGCATTTGTTTTTTTGAAAAAATTTGGTTCTTAATTTATTCCACGGGGTGGATCCGTGTTATCTGCGTTCCATTTTTTTTTGCTCTACTTCTTCAATTTTCCTTAACCTGACAGTATTGAGTTAGGATGGGGGCTTATTCATCGTCAACTTCAATATCTGCGTTCTCATTTTTCTTTAACGGAGGACGTTCAAACATCACACACATTTCTTTATAATGATGGGCGAGTCCATCTGAAATTTGATCCCATGTAAACCTCCAAGTCCAATTGCCTCCCAACGTACCCGGTAAGTTCATGCGAGCTTCATTATTCAGATTCAAAATGTCCTGCATCGGTATAACACAAATATTTGCAACGGATGCATACGCGGTTCTGATCAATTCATATGTTAGGTTATCGCCGTAATAATTGAAATATTTCTGCGTCCACTCATAGATGCCGGAGTTTTTATTCTTTTCGGTCGTAAGAAAACCGAGTGTAGTTTCATTATCATGTGAGCCGGTATGAACAACACAATTCTTAATATGGTTATGCGGTAGGAATTTTTTATCCCCGTCAACACCAAGACCGAATTGTAAAATTTTTATTCCGGGGAAATCAAAATGATCACGAAGTGCTTCTACAGAATCTGTAATTACTCCAAGATCTTCAGCGATAATTGGAAGATCTCCCAGAGACTTTCTTATTGAATTAAATAATTTTTCACCCGGAGCTTTAACCCATCTTCCTTCAATAGCCGTTTTCGCATCGCCTGGTATTTCCCAGTAAGCATCAAAACCGCGGAAGTGATCTATTCTTAGAAAATCAGCCATCTCTAGAAGTTTTGATATTCTTTTTCGCCACCATGCAAAATTATCTTTTTCCATCTCTTTCCATTTGTAAAGCGGATTTCCCCAAAGTTGTCCCGTTTCACTAAAGTAATCCGGTGGAACGCCGGCAACAAATTCCAGCAATCCATCTTCACGCACTGTGAACAATTCTTTGTTTGCCCATAAGTCAGCGCTATCATAAGCGATAAAGATTGGCATATCGCCAATAATTTTTATTCCGTTCTTGTTAGCAAATACTCGCACGTTGGTCCATTGTTTATCAAAAGTGAATTGAAGAAATTTTTGAAATTCAATTTCATCTTTCAATTTATTCTTCCATTCCGGAATATTTTTTCTGAAGGCGATTGTTGGATCCCATTGAGTCCATAAAATTCCGCCATGAAATTGTTTTGCCGCCATGAATAGTGAGTAATCATCTAACCAATAATTATTTTTTTCACAGAAGTCACCGCATTCATTTTCAAATTGCACATGCTTCTTTTTAAAATTAATAAATGCTTTACGTAGTAAATTATATTTGTAATTAATGACCGAGCCAAAATCAATTTTATGAGAATCGTAAGACGGTATGCCGTCTTGTAGTTCTTTGTCATCCAACAAACCATCTTTATGTAATAATTCCGGACTGATCAGAAGCGGGTTTCCGGCGAAGGCAGAGAAACACTGGTAAGGAGAATCACCATACCCCGTAGGACCAAGCGGAAACACCTGCCATAGGGTCTGCCCAGCATTTTTTAAGAATTCTACAAATTCAAAAGCATTTGGCCCGAGATCTCCAATCCCGAATTTTCCCGGAAGGGAAGTAGGATGCAACAGAATTCCAGCCGATCGTTCAATTTTCATTTATTCCTCGAATGATTGTGATTTAAATCGCTTATAAAAAAATAAAACAAAAAAACAATATTTACTTAGAACAATATTTCGTTAACTTGCAAATGAACAAGTGATACATCATTTGAGTAATTATAAAAATATTATTCAACTAATTGCTTAAACAATTTTTTTTGGTTATGTTGTTTTGTCCTCAACAAGGGACGAAAAAAATCCTCTAAATCTAAAATCATTTGCAACTTTAAAATAGACAAATTTTTTTAAATGCTTTTTTAAGATCGGAGCTTTGAATGAAAATAAATCGTCTTTTCACTTCAGCGGATAAAGATCCGCTCGAATCAATTGAGTTTGTTAAAAGAACATCAGAGATAAAAAATCCGGATGGCTCAATTGTATTTAGAATGGAAGACGTGCATGTTCCAAAAGAGTGGTCGCAAGTTGCCACTGATGTTCTCGCACAAAAATATTTTCGCAAAGCAGGTGTTCCTAAACTTTTAACAAAAGTGGAGGAAGAGGGAGTCCCGGTTTGGCTTCAGCCATCTGCTGCAGACAAGAAGTTAGAAGAGCTTTCTGAAAAAGAAAGATATGGTTCAGAGACAGATGCACGTCAAGTTTTTTATCGTCTTGCCGGAACATGGACTTACTGGGGATGGAAAGCAAAATATTTTGATACCGAAGAAGATGCAAAAACATTTTATGATGAACACGTTTACATGCTTGCCGCTCAGTATGCAGCGCCTAATTCCCCTCAATGGTTTAACACAGGATTAAATTGGGCATACGGAATTAATGGACCTTCACAAGGGCATTATTATGTAGATTATCAAACCGGTCAACTTACCTTTTCAGATGATGCATACACTCATCCGCAGCCTCATGCATGCTTCATTCAATCGGTTCGAGATGATCTTGTTAATGAAGGCGGAATAATGGATCTGTGGGTTCGCGAAGCCCGTTTATTTAAGTATGGGTCAGGAACAGGATCAAACTTTTCAGAATTGCGCGGACTTAACGAACCTTTGAGCGGTGGAGGAAAATCTTCCGGACTAATGTCGTTCTTAAAAATTGGAGACCGCTCTGCCGGTGCAATTAAATCCGGCGGAACAACTCGACGTGCCGCTAAAATGGTAACGTTAGATATTGACCATCCTGATATTGAAGAATTTATTAATTGGAAAGTTGTTGAAGAACAAAAAGTAGCAGCTCTTGTTGCCGGTTCTAAGATTCTTAATTTCCATCTCAATAATATTATCAAAGCATGTTTTGATGAACATCCGGAAAACGACCGCTTCAGTAAAAAAACAAATTTGAGATTGCGTAAAGCCATCATTGAAGCACGCAAGATGAACGTTCCGGAAAATTACATTGACCGTGTAATCAAACTTGCAAAGCTCGGTTTTCATTCAATCGAAGTTCCGGTTTATGATGAAGATTGGAACTCCGAAGCATATCTAACTGTCTCCGGGCAAAATTCAAACAATTCTGTGCGGGTCACAAATGATTTTATGCAGGCAGTATTAAATGACAGCAATTGGAATTTGTATTGGAGAACAGAAAAGAAAAAAGCAAAAAAAAATGGACGCGCACCGAAGCCGTCTAAGTCTTTAAACGCGAAAGATCTTTGGGATGATATCGCTTATGCAGCCTGGTCAAGTGCAGATCCCGGACTTCAATACGACACAACTATTAATGAATGGCATACATGTCCGGCAGAGGGTTCTATACGTGCTTCAAATCCTTGCAGTGAATATATGTTTCTGGATGATACTGCTTGTAATCTTGCATCTCTCAATCTTGTAAAATTTTATAACGATGAGACTCAAGAATTTAATATCAAGGCATACCGTCATGCAACAAGATTATGGACAGTCGTTTTAGAGATAAGTGTATTGATGGCTCAGTATCCCAGTAAAGAAATTGCTCAAAAAAGTTACGAGTATAGAACTCTCGGTCTCGGTTATGCAAATCTTGGTTCATTGTTGATGCGTCAAGGTATTCCATATGAAAGTAAAGAAGCATACGCAATATGTGGCGCCCTTACAGGAATTATGCATATGCGTTCTTATGCAACGTCTGCAGAAATGTCCAAAGAGCTTGGTTCATTTCCTCGTTATAAAGAAAATGAAGAAGCGATGTTACGTGTAATTCGTAATCATAAACGTGCATCTTATAATGTGCCTAAAGAAGAGTATGAAGGATTATCAATCTATCCGATGGGAATAAATCCGGAATTTTGTCCATCTGATTTATTGAAAGCTGCACGTGAAGATGCAGATATAGCGCTTGAACTTGGTGAAC
This sequence comes from Bacteroidota bacterium, assembly GCA_021801605.1. Classification (GTDB taxonomy): domain Bacteria; phylum Bacteroidota; class Ignavibacteria; order Ignavibacteriales; family Melioribacteraceae; genus Fen-1258. The sequence goes on along the minus strand of JAJYXU010000033.1, from coordinate 10,900 downwards.
AATTTGGTTTCAGAAATGCTCAGGTTACCGTAATAGCTCCGACAGGAACAATTGGACTTGTGATGGATTGCGATACAACTGGAATAGAACCCGACTTTGCACTTGTGAAATTTAAAAAGCTTGCCGGTGGCGGTTACTTCAAAATTATTAACCAGTCAATTCCGCCCGCACTTAAGAGATTAGGTTACAACGAAGATCAAAGCCGGGAAATAATCAAGTACGCAAAAGGCGCCGGAACGTTGATCGGTTGTCCACACATTAATCATGAATCGCTTAAGGTAAAAGGTTTTAATGAAGAGGTTCTTAACAAGCTTGAAACAATTCTGCCTGCCGTCTTCGAATTGAGTTTTGCATTCAACAAATTTACTCTCGGTGATCGGTTTTTGAAAAGTAATCTCGGTTTTACAGATGAACAAATTAACGACTTTAATTTTGATGTCCTCTCCGAACTCGGATTTTCAAAAGAAGAAATTGCTTCTGCAAATGATTATGTCTGCGGAACAATGACAATTGAAGGCGCGCCATTCCTGAAACACGAGCACTATCCGGTTTTTGATTGCGCTAACAAATGCGGAAAGAAAGGTTCTCGCTTTATCAAAGCAGATGCACACATTTATATGATGGCTTCCGCACAACCATTCATCTCCGGCGCTATATCTAAGACAATCAATTTGCCAAACAACGCAACGATTGAAGATATTAAGTATGCATACCTGCAATCATGGAAGTTAGGAACAAAAGCCAATGCCTTATACCGTGACGGGTCCAAACTTTCTCAACCTTTAAATACTATGACGGATGAAGAAGTTGAAGACTTGATGGAGAAGAAGGAAGAGAACGATATTTTAAAAATTGCAGAAAGAATTATTCATAGATATATCGCAAAGAGAAGAAGATTGCCGGACCGCAGAACCGGCTATACCCAAAAAGTTAAAATCAATGGTCAAACAGTTTACGTTCGAACCGGTGAATATGAAAACGGTCAAATCGGTGAAGTATTTATTGATATGCATAAAGAAGGTGCAGCATTCAGAAGTTTGCTAAACTGTTTTGCAATTTCTATTTCACTTGGTTTGCAGCATGGTGTTCCGCTCGAAGAATTTGTTGACGCTTTCGTATTTACGCGTTTTGAACCGAGCGGTGTTGTATCGGGTCACAGTAGAATTAAAATGGCTACTTCGGTAATTGATTATATCTTCAGAGAACTTGCCGTTACTTACCTTGGAAGGAATGATCTATCACACGTCGAAGAAGCTGAGATCATCAAAAAGATTGACCATCGTTCTGTAGTAGAGCCGGATTTTGAAAGCGAAGAGATAATCAGCGAACGAATGATTGAGTTGGATAACCGTCAAGAACTTGTTGAAAAATCTTCTGTTGAAACTTCGAAAGATATTAGAGCCAAAGCCATCACTCTTCATAAGAGTGTTATGAAAGCACGAGAACGCGGTTATACAGGTGATATTTGTCCCGAGTGCCAAAGTATGACCATGGTTCGCAACGGTACTTGTTTGAAGTGTACAACATGCGGAGCGACGACGGGGTGTAGTTGATAAATTAAAAAACCTTCGAGCCTGCCTTTCGAGCGTGTTGCACAAGTCGGGAAAAAACCTTCAAGGTTGTAATACCACCAACGATGTGTCAACCTTGAAGGTTGTGTCTTACAGAATTAGAGTTGTGCAACAGACTCTGTTGGCAAACAGGGTTGGTGTGAATTATTGCGCTGTTGTAATCTCGAAGGTTGATTAATAATATTTTTTTGTCTTGGTCAATCACAGAGCTATTCCTTCGTAAAGAGCATTCTGAATATATGGCTGTTTACCTCGAATCGTTTTTAAGTCATCTTCACCTAACAAACTTATATCTATCCAAACATCGTGTTGGGAATTTATTTTGTAACACTCATTATAAATCTGCTCTCTTAGTTGTGAATCAACCGCACCGTTGCAAATAACAAGAATATCAATATCGGAATCGCTTGTAGCTTCCTTTCTTGCATAAGAACCATATAGAATCATTTTATTAATTCTATCCGGCAGTAATTGTATCAGACTAAGTTTCAGCTCGTTTGTTATTTGCTCAACAGTCATTTTCTTTTTTCCCTTATAAATGCTGTCAAAATATAATTTTTTTTCTATAGAGTATCTATTCATTATGTTTGGATTGAGAATTCGTTGACTTTAATAACTCTGAGGAGAGCAACAAAAAAAATTCTTATCTTTTAGCAGAGAGTAATAAAATTCATAAGGTAAATCAATGACTGAACCGATAAAAAAGAAATATGTAATAGATTCTAACGGAAAGAAAACGGCTGTAATCTTAGACATGAAAATCTATGAGAAATTAATAGATGAAATTGATGAATTAAATTGCGCGTTAGGTTACGACCAGGCAAAAAGAAAAAACGAATTGGATTTGAAATCCGGTAATTCTATTACATTAGAAGAGTTTATCTCGAAAAAACAAACCCGAAAAATGAAGCATAAAATTAAATCTTAGTATGCCTTTCATTGTTCAAATTAAGAAAGGGACTAAAGCTTAGTCTCTTTTTCGTTATATTTGAGATGTGAATACGTTGACTTTTATAACCCAATAGGATACATTTTCACCCTAATTTTTAGCGATGATTTCAGAAAATCTTAAAAAACTTGAAGGTAGGATTGAAGAAATCTGCTATAAATGCGGAAGGAATCGTTCTGAAATTAAATTGATTGCGGTGAGTAAAACTCAACCCGTTGAAGTTATTAAAGAAGTTCTAAATTCCGGGATTAAAGAGCTTGGAGAGAATAAAGCTCAAGAACTTCGGGACAAATCAGAGCTGATTAAAGGAGATTTCCGCTGGCATTTTATCGGTCATCTTCAAACGAACAAAATAAAATATGTAATAAATGCGGCAGATTATATTCATGCCGTTGATTCAATTAAATTAGCTGATGAAATTAATCGTAAAGCTGAACAGATAAACAAAACACAAAAAGTTCTGCTTGAAATAAAGACTTCCAGCGAGACCGCTAAACTCGGTCTTAATAACGAAAAAGAAATTTTTAAAGTTGCTGAGTTTTGCAAGAGTAGTTCTAATTTGAACTTGACGGGATTGATGACGATGGCACCGTACACAGACGATGTTAATGTTGTCCGGAGTTGTTTCATCAAATTAAGAGAGATTAAAGAAAAGTTAACTCAGAATGGTTACATGCTAACTGAACTTTCGATGGGGATGACTAACGATTACGATATAGCAATTGAAGAAGGTGCAACTATGCTTAGAATTGGAACAGCAATCTTTGGCAGCAGGTAGGCAGTTAGAAATTATTAATAAATTCGTGAAGAAATGAAGTTCACACCGTTTGGCATTAAGAATCAAGAATTCAACCGGACCGTCCGCGGTTTCGATCGCGATGAAGTAAAAGCTTTTTTAGAAAAACTATCCGATGAATTTGAAATCCTTCAAAACGAAAATGAGAAGCTGAAGATTGATCTCGATCGCCAGGAAGATCAGTTAAAAGAATTTAAGCGGATCGAAAAAAGTCTGCAACAGGCAATGTTGAATCAAACTGAATCTACAAGTAAGACGGTTGAATCTGCAAAGAAGCAGACTGCACTGATGATTAAAGAAGCAGAACTTAAATCTCTTCAGATAATTGAAAAAGCAAAAGAGACTGCAAACTCAATTCGCGATTCGGTTCTTAGATTGCGTGAAGAGAAAAAATTATTGTTAGCTCGATTAAAAGCAATGCTCGATACTCAATCGAGTTTTCTTGAAATGAATATGCAGAACATTGAGACCCGTCCTAAGAAAAAAGAAGTTGTAAAAGAACATATAGGTCAAGACGATCAAACTGAAATTAATGTTGATGATATATTGGAGAAACTTTTATGAGTAATCTTCTGGAAATGATTAATGAAACTCTTGCAGTTATACGTAAGAAGACTAACAAAAATTATGAAGTTGGAATTATATTGGGCACCGGTCTTGGCGGATTAGTAAAAGAAATTTCTGTAGAACATGAAATTGATTATGCAGATCTGCCTCACTTTCCGCTTTCTACAGTTGAGTCTCACCACGGTAAATTAATTTTTGGAAAGATAGGCGGTAAAGATGTAGTTGCAATGCAGGGGCGGTTTCATTTTTACGAAGGATATACGATGAAGCAAATCACATATCCGGTTCGTTTAATGAAATATCTTGGTGTAAAAACTTTGATTGTATCTAATGCATGCGGTGGTATGAACCCAATTTACCGGCGCGGAGATATTATGCTGATGGTTGATCATATTAATATGCTGGGTGATAATCCCCTTATCGGGAAAAACGAAGATCATTTAGGTCCGCGTTTTCCGGATATGAGTGAACCTTACAATTTAGAACTTATCAAAATTGCGGAAGATGTTGCTCTTGATAATAAGGTGAAAGTTCAAAAAGGAGTTTACGTTGCTGTACCCGGTCCAAATCTTGAAACAAAAGCTGAGTATAGATTTCTACGCGCTATCGGCGCTGATGTAGTCGGAATGTCAACAATTCCTGAAAATATTGTTGCGAACCAAATGGGTATGAAAGTTCTTGGCGTAAGTATTATAACTGATGAATGTTTTCCGGATTCATTGAAACCCGCCAAAGTTGAAGAGATAATTGCGACGGCAATGCAGGCTGAACCGAAAATGACTTTAATAATGAAAGAAGTAATAAAAAAATTATAATGGAAAAGAAAAAAATATATTACTCAACACCGGCGCTGCTTGCTGTAATAATTTTTGCATCCAATTTTTTAAGCACCGATCTGTTCAAAGCGGGTTTTCAAAATTTTTCCGTTTGGTTTGTTCTTTCACTTTTCTCTTTTGCATGCGGGTGGCTGATGAACAAAACACTCGGTTATAATCACGGCGGCAAAGTAGTCTTCGCGGTAATTGTTGCCTCAACATTCATCAGTGTTCTGCTAATTTCATTTTTCAGCGGGTATTTCGGACTGAGCGATTTGCTGGTAGAAAATATGATTCTCTATATCTTGCGCAACATTATGCTTGGCGCTATGGCATTTTGCGGTATGGCAATTTCTGAAGTAATAATTCTGCAGAGACTGGGCGGTCCTTCAAAATCCAAAGAAGAAGATTCAAAAAAAATATTGATCAATGCACAGAAGGAAGCTCATCTTTTAGTTGAAGAAGCAAAATTAAAAGCAGATAAAATGATTTATCAAGTTCAGCAAGGCGTTAATGATATGGTTGAAAGAAAAAATCAAATTGAAAGACGGCTGAAAGAATTCATTGCAGCGGAGAGAGAATTAATTAAAAAATATGAATCGGAAGAAGAATAAATTTCTTTTCAATAATTCAATTTATAGAGTAAAATAATGTTTAAGCAGTTTGATGAAAAAATAAATTATCCAAAGATCGAAGAAGAAGTTCTCAAATTTTGGGAAAAGAATCAGATTTTTGAAAAGAGTATAACCTCACGTCCAAAATCAAAAACATTTACATTTTATGAAGGACCACCAACCGTAAACGGGCGCCCGGGAATTCATCACGTGATGGCAAGAACTCTAAAAGATTTAGTCTGCCGGTATAAAACGTTGAAAGGATTTCAAGTTCATCGTAAAGCGGGCTGGGATACTCATGGACTTCCGGTTGAAATAGCGCTTGAAAAAGAACTTGGCTTTGCACAAAAATCCGATATTGAAAAATATGGAGTCGGTGCATTCAATAAAAAAGCGAAAGATCTAGTTTACCATCATATCGAAATGAAAGAAGGATGGCGCACTCTTACTGAAAGAATGGGCTACTGGATTAATCTCGATGATCCATACATTACTTGTACAAACGATTACATTGAATCTGTCTGGTGGGCTCTTTCTGAATATTTCAAAAAAGGTCTTATTTATAAAGGATTCAAAATTGTTCCGCAATGTCCTCATTGTGAAACTCCTCTCTCTTCTCACGAACTTGCTCTTGGCTATGCCGATGTACAGGATCCGAGTGTATATGTGAAATTCAAATTGAAAAATGAAGACGCCTCAATTCTTGTTTGGACAACTACTCCCTGGACTTTGATTTCAAACGTCGCATTAGCGGTTGGTCCTCAAATTGATTATGTAAAAATCAAAATCGAAAAACATGGCGTTATGTATCTTGCCAAAGCAAGACTTTCTGTTATCAAAGAAGAATACGAACTCCTTTCTAAATTGAAAGGTGAAGAACTTCTTGGCAAAGATTACGAACCGCTCTATTCATTTGTACCGGTTGATAAACGCGCATGGTATATCATTCCTGGTGAATTTGTAAGCACGGAAGATGGCTCAGGCGTCGTCCATATAGCACCGGCATTTGGCGCGGATGATTATGAAGTTTCAAAAAAATATAATTTACCATTTGTTCAGCCGGTAACTAAAAGCGGAAGATTTACAGACGAAGTAAAAGATTTTGCCGGTCGTCTTGTTAAAACCATAAAATTTGAAGACCGCGAAGAAAAAGGAGTTGATCCGGATATCATTCGCAATCTAAAAGAACGTAACCTTATCTACAAAGCCGGCAATGATTATCTCCATTCATATCCGCACTGCTGGCGATGTGACAATCCATTAATCTATTATGCTCGCGATAGCTGGTACATTCGCACAACGGATGTTGCCAAACGAATGATTGAACTCAATAGTACGATAAATTGGTGTCCTCCTGAAGTTGGTTCCGGTCGCTTTGGAAATTGGCTCGAAGAAAATAAAGATTGGTCACTATCAAGAGATCGTTATTGGGGCACACCGCTTCCAATTTGGATGAACGATAATGGCGATATGTTTGTTATCGGCTCTATTGCAGAATTGAAAGAAGGGTTTGTTGAACGTGACGGGAAAAGAATTTTGGTAAAAGATTTGCCTGCAGAAGAAATTGATTTGCACAAACCTTTTGTTGATGATGTTAAATTTGAGCGTGATGAAAAAATTTTCAAACGCACACCGGAATTAATTGATGTTTGGTTTGACAGCGGTGCAATGCCTTTTGCTCAATACCATTATCCATTTGAAAACCAGGAATACTTTAAAGAAAATTATCCGGCAGACTTTATATGCGAAGGAATTGATCAAACGCGCGGTTGGTTTTATACTCTTCACGCAATAGGCACAATGCTGTTCGATCAGGTATCTTTTAAGAATTTAATTGTCAATGAATTGATCCTTGATAAACAAGGACTCAAAATGTCCAAGAGCCGCAGTAATACTGTTGATCCGTTTATTCTTTTTGATAAATATGGCGTTGATGCAACCCGGTGGTATCTGGTAACTACAAGTCCGCCATGGAAACCGACACTCTTTGATGAAGAGGGAATCGCTGAGGTTCAAAGAAAATTCTTCGGCACTTTGGTAAACACTTATAACTTTTTTGTTCTTTATGCCAACATAGACAAATTTGATTTTTCCGAAAAACCAATTGCCTATAAAGAGAGACAGGAAATTGACCGGTGGATCATTTCCAAACTAAATTCACTAGTTAAAGAATACGATGAGCTGATGGCGAACTATGATGTTACTAAAGCTGCTCGTCTAGTTTCAAGTTTCACAATTGATCAGTTATCAAACTGGTATATTCGTAGAAGCAGAAGACGCTTTTGGAAATCGGAAATGAATAACAGCAAAATTTCTGCTTATCAAACTTTGTATGAGTGTTTAGTTACTATTACAAAATTAATTTCTCCGTTTGCACCTTTTATATCCGAGGAGTTATATCAGAATCTAAATCTTGCAACAAAAAATGAGGAGTATGAATCTGTTCATCTTGCAGATTATCCCGCAACAACATATTTCGAACCGGAGCTTGAAGAAAAAATGGATGTTGCTCAGCGGGTTGTATCTCTCACACGCTCAATTCGTGCAAAAAATAATTTGAAAGTCCGACAACCCCTTTTGAAAATGATGATTGCAGTTGATAAATCTAAAAGAGAATCGCTTCAAAAAATGAGTGAAGTTATTTTGGAAGAAGTGAATATCAAAGAATTGATTGTTCTTGAAGATGACTCGGCAATCGTGAATAAATCTGCAAAGCCAAATTTTAAAGTTGTCGGACCTAAATACGGCAAACTAGTGAAGCAGCTTACAAATGCTATAAAAGAATTAGATAAAAATGCTGTTCTTGCACTTGAAAAAACCGGTGAGTATGAGCTTTCAATTGATGGTCAAGTTGTAAAGATTTCTCGTGAAGATGTTGAAATTGTTAGTCACGAAATTGAAGGCCGGATTGTTGAAAGTGAAGAAGGAGTAACGGTAGCAATCGATACCGAACTGAACGAAGATTTAATTGCCGAAGGTTATGCTCGCGAGTTTGTTAACCGTGTGCAGAATTTGAGAAAAGATGCCGGCTTTGATGTAGTGGATCGCATAGTTGTTTCCTTCACCGGCGAACAAAAAATGATTGATTATGTTTATAAGTTTTCTGAGTATATTTCCAGAGAAGTCCTTGCAGATTCTCTTAAACATGAAAGTCTTGTTAATGGACTAAAACAAGAGTTTAAAATTGGCGATTACGATTGTACGATTGCAGTTGCTAAAGTAACAATATTGTAAACGGAGGCATCTATGGCAAAAAAACCTGTAAAAAAAATAGTTAAAAAAACTGCTGCTAAAAGCAAGGCAACTAAAAAAGTGGTGAGCAAACCAAAAAAAGTTAACAAAGTGAAGAGTGTAAAACCAAAACAGAAAGTAACGGCAAAAAAGAATATAAAAGTTACTAAGATTTCTAAATCGCGTAAACATGTGGAAATTATCTCTCCAACAAAAAAAGTAAAAAAGATTCAAGGATATTCGAAGAAAGAATTAGACGAATTTAAGAAAATCATCCTTGATAAGAGAAATGAAATTATTGAGCAGCTCCAGGCATTAAAAGATCAGATGATGGATACTACAACTGGTCAGTATGTAAATGAAAATTCTCCTTATTCATTGCATATGGCAGAACAGGGAACAGACGCAATGGAGCGCGAAAAACTTTACTTATGGGCTCAGCGCGAAAATAAATTTCTTGGGTATCTTGATGACGCTCTTCAGCGAATTGATCATGGAACATACGGCATTTGCATAGAATGCATTGATGAACCGCAGCACCTTTGCCCAACTTGCCCTTTAGTTCCAAAAGACCGGCTTGCGGCAGTTCCTCATACTCAGCACTGTTTGCAAGTAAAACAAAACATGAAATAATTAATCCTAATTCAGATTTGAGAGAAAATATTGAGAGTACTATTCGCAACACTTTTTATTGTCATCACTGATCAAGTAACAAAATTTTTAGTGAAAGGCGGTACAATTCCTTTATTGAATATAAGATCTGAAGGAATGCATTACGGACAAAGCATAAAAGTTTTCGGAGATTTTTTTAAGCTGACTTTTGTTGAAAATCCCGGAATTGCTTTTGGAATTGATGTGAATGAAACTTCAAAATTATTTTTATCAATCTTTACACTTATTGCCAGCATAGGAATATTCTATTATTTATGGAAATCACGCGACCAGAAGTTTATTGTAAGATTAGCATTAGCATTCATACTGGGCGGAGCAATAGGCAATTTGATTGATAGAACTTTTTACGGTGTATTCTACGGCTACGAAAGATTTTTTTACGGTCATGTAGTTGATTTTTTTAATGTGGATTTTTTCGACTTCACTATATTTGGCAGGACATATGAACGGTGGCCGATTTTTAATATCGCAGATGCTTCTGTGACAATTGGCGTTGTGCTTCTTCTTTTCTTTCATAAATCACCGGTTGAAAAAAATAATGAAAATCTTGAAACTATAAAGTTATCGGAAGGATCTACTAGCGATAATTCAGCCAAACAAACCGAAGTTATAGAAACGGAAATTTTAAATTCTTCTTTGAGTGATGATGGCAAAGATAGTTACAGAGAAGAAAATAAGAGTTGAAGTTTCGGAGGGAAAGAAGAAAGAACGCATAGATGTTTTTCTTGCCAACTCGGTTGAAAACGCTACCCGATCACGAATACAAAAACTTATCAAGGCAAATTGTGTTACCGCTAATGGTCATTTGGTCAAATCAAACTATATCATCTGCCCAAATGATATAATTGAATTAGTAATTCCAACTTCGCCCCGTCCGGAAGAAACTGAAGCAGAAGATATTCCTCTCAATATCGTGTATGAAGATGAATATCTTTTGGTGGTTAATAAAGCGGCGGGAATGGTCGCACATCCCTCGTTTGGCAATTATTCCGGCACTCTTGTTAATGCGCTTCTTCATCATACGAATAAATTAAGCGATTCAAATATACCTGGACGCCCGGGAATTGTTCACCGAATTGATAAAGAAACGAGCGGACTATTAATCGTTGCAAAAGATGAATGGACGCACGCCAAACTTGCCAAACAATTTTTTGATCATACTATAGACCGGGAATATTGGGCAGTATGCTGGGGTATATTTAAACAGAGTAAAGGGGAAGTTATTGGGAACATTGTGCGTTCTGTAAAAGATAGAAAAATTTTTTCTGTAAGTGCAACGGAAGGAAGACATGCCCACACATTTTATGAAGTTATTGAAGAGTTTGAATTTACCTCTCTGCTGAAATTAAAATTAAAAACCGGTCGCACTCATCAGATTCGTGTTCATATGTCTCACATAAAACATCCGATCTTTGGCGATCCGACTTATGGCGGTAGGGTGATTGTCTATGGCTCTGCTCTGCCAAAAATGAAATCACGAATTGATAATTTATTGAAGATTATGCCTCGGCAAGCACTTCATGCAAAAACGCTTGGATTCATTCATCCCCACACAAAAGAAAAAATATTTTTGGATTCAGAATTACCGGAAGATTTCAAACAGTTATTAGAAAAGTTAAAACAGTAGCTCAGATTTTTAATCTGAACGTAAATGAGCAGAATGGAAATCTGTTTTACAGTAGCTC
>JAJYXU010000073.1 GCA_021801605.1 Bacteroidota bacterium | reverse complement strand
CTGCATAATTCAATTGTGAAAGAGCGACCTTTGAGATATAAGAGGGGTAAAATTGCCTATTAATGAAAAATTTAAAAAGACTATCTTACGAACAGAAACGATTCACTTTTACTGATGAATCTAAAAGTTTTTAATCAACAACTCCTTTCCAGTCGGTTTCGTTTTGATGCCTGTGTTTCGAGAACTGTTAATGCTGTATTTCGGCATATTCTTGCTGAGGATTGAATACTGCTTGTAATTCGCTCTCACGAATTTGTGTTCATAATAACTAAGTACAAATTTACCTTTAATTCTTTTCAAGATACGAACTAGTCGAAAGTGATCCTCTTTTTTGAACTCGACATTGTTCGAGTTGTAATACCGTTCTGTATCGACATAAGGGGGATCGAGATAGAACAAAGTAGTTCTCGAGTCATATTTTTTAATTACCTCCTCAAAATCGAGGCATTCGATCTGAACTTTTTTGAGTCTCGCATTGATGAGTTCCATCCTTTTAAGAAAAGGCAGCCACTTACCTGAAAAACTATGGTGTGATGAAAGACGGTACGTCCAGTGAGTCCCGGTTCCTGAGAATGACTGCACCTGCCGGAGCGCATAAAATACCGCTCGTTCCGTTTCGGAAAGAAACTGGTCATTCTTAAGCTTTTCTATCGCTTCATCAAACATAGCCCGGCTGTGCATTGACCAGTTGGCTCGATGCGCGAACTGCTTGTAGTTGTCACGAATAACCCGGAAGAGGTTCACCAGGTCCTGATTGAGATCGTTATAGACTTCGATTTTGCTCGGTTCCTTTTTGAAAAGTACCCAACCGCCTCCACCGAATACTTCACAATACGTTTGCTGCTGATACTTTTCAGGAAAGTGGCAGATGATCCAGTTCGCGAGATATGATTTTCCGCCGAAGTAAGAAATCATTTTAATCTTAGGATGGTCATGAAGAAGAAATTCATGACGCATTGATACATTTCTTAAGACTAAAAAACTTTTTCTCTCGGCAAAAGTGATGTGAATTAACATCTCAATGTAATTTGTCCTTACTTATGCCAAACTCACTTCGAAGTATGATTGAAAAACAGGAACATACAATTCGTATTGTAATAAATCATGCTTAGCGTTGAACACATTAAAGAATCCCTCAATGATCCGTCTCTTTCAGACGAGGATATAAAAAAAATCACGAACGAACTCTATGAATTCGTTGATATTGTCCTCGAGTTTTACGCGCATCAGAAAAATGAAGCCGACACTGAATGTATCGGCAACTTCCTTTCACGATCTACAAAGGAAATAGAAGAAATACAATAATCCACATATTTAAAACTATCCTTTGTTTATCAGTGTTTTTCGGGTCTTTACTTTAAAGCTTTTAAACGATACCTGTTTAAACAACAAAAAGGATTATATGAAAGGGATATTATATACACGCGTTTCGAGCGACGAACAAGTTAAGGGGACATCTCTTGAATTCCAAGAGGAGCTTTGCCGTAAATACTGTGAACAAAAAGGGATCGAAGTCGTTGCGGCTTTCAAAGAGGAAGGCGAGACAGCCAAGGACCTCAGCTTGAACAATCGAAAAAAATTCCTTGAGGCACTTGAATTCTGCCGTAAAAACAAAAATCAAGTACAAGCTTTTGTGGTATTGCGTGTTGATCGCTTCGCTCGAAATACGGAGGATCACTTTGCTGTTCGCAAAATTCTATCAGGGTACGGAACATCGCTTCATTCCGTAACCGAACCTATTGGAAACAAGCCAGCCGAAAAGTTTATTGAAACCGTACTTGCCGGAGCAGCAGAATATGACAACGCAATTCGGAAACAACGATGTACCGATGGGATGTTGGCTCGAATCAATCAAGGTCTTTTCCCATGGAAACCGCCGATCGGTTATACGTGTTTGCATTTCAGGAAACGAGACGAAAAAAAAACAGAACCCGATCCGCCGGATGAGAAAACTTTTCTTATTATACAACGAGCCTTGAAAGAATATGCAACTGGAAGCTATCGGAAAAAAGATATTGTACAAATGCTCAACGATGCCGGTTTAAGAACCACACGAGGGAAACGGATATCCCCACAATTGGTAGATCGTATGTTGGGAAAGTATCTTAAATTTTATGCTGGTATCATCGTAAATCCTTGGACTGGTGATGAAAAAGAAGGCCGTCATAAACCGATGATTACTAAAGAAGAATTGTATACCATACAATCACTCTTGAAAGGGAAGAAACACAAGGTAAAACGTGAGCGATACAATCCCAACTTTCCACTAAGACGCACAATTCTTTGTTCGACATGTAATCAATTGTTGACTGGAAGTGCTTCGAAAGGACACGGTGGAGTATACTTGTATTATCATTGTAAAAACAAATCATGTATGCAGTTTGGAAAAAGTTTGCCGAAAACCGAAGTAGAAGATAAATTCAGGATGGCTCTACAACGAGTCCTTCCGAAACAAAGATTCTTTGCTTTGTTACAAGAGGTTTGGGAGGAACGTTCGGAAAGAAATTCAAATCAGGTCAAGTCAGATAGAGGACGGCTCGAAAAATATCTTACTATTCTTGAAGAAAAGAAAAAGAGAGTATTTGAAATGCGTGAAGATGGCTCTTACACGAAAGAGGAATTCCAAAGAAGAAAAGGCGATCTCGAGAAAGAAATAACGGGCACTCAAATAGCCCTAAATAGGCTTCAGGAAGAACATTTTGATGTTGATAAGGTAATTGACCTCATAGCCAATTTTCTGCTCGTCTGGTGGCAAAAATGGCCTAAATTCGAGCCTTCATTTTTAGCAAGGTTCCAAAAGTTTATATTTCCGGAAGGAATTCCATATCAGAAAAATGTCGGATTTGGAACCGCGAAAACTTGTTATATATTCGAGCTTTATCAGAACTTTGTTAACCCAAAATCCTATTTAGTAGACCTCACGGGATTTAGTTGGAACCGATTTGAGGAAGAACTCGAAGAATGGAAGGAATTAATTCAAGAATATCAGCAATCGATCTCAGACAATAGCGAATAGGTTCATAGGACAATAAACTTTCTTTCTTCTGGCTAGCTGAGTAATAATGCCTTTTTTTCTTTTCTTTAGTTTACATCTACACCAGATTACTGTAATGGGGTGATGAAATTGCCACAAAGAACAATTTTGTTTCTAATCGATTTTAAGTAAATATCTCTTCCAGCAACGAGAGTAGAATTTTAACTTGATATTGTAATTCACTACTGTCCGGTTGAGGCAGAAGTTGATAGCCATAATGTATTTAAATAGAATATTTTACAAAGATTTTTCATTGTTATCGATTTGAAATTAATATTGTCGCTTCATAACCTAAATTTGGAGCGACATAGTGAACCAAGGTCAAACAATATTTTCTCAAATCATGAATTATATACCAAGACATAGTTTCTGTTCATGTGTTAATAAATATCGAGGCGATTATCGAATCCGAATATTTACTTGCTGGGAACAATTTTTAGTTATGGCATTTGCTCAACTGACATATCGAGAAAGCTTAAGAGATATTGAAACGTGCCTTCGAGCAATGCAAAATAAATTATATCACCTCGGTATAAGAAGTAACATCTCTCGTTCTACATTAGCCGATGCCAACGAAAAAAGAGATTGGAGAATATATGCCGACTTTGCATACCTACTTATCAAAGAAGCCAAAGAACTTTATCGTAATGAAAATCTTTTTGAAGAACTTAATGAAACTATCTATGCGCTCGATTCAACAACTATCGATTTGTGCCTTTCACTTTTTCCTTGGGCAAAGTTTCGTTCAACAAAAAGCGCTATCAAAATGCATACGCTGCTAAATCTACAAAACAACATTCCCGCCTTTATTAGCATTACTGACGGCTCTGTTCATGATGTCAATATTCTTGATGAACTAATAACAGAAATCGGTGCTTTCTACATCATCGACAGAGGTTACATCGACTTCGAAAGACTTTACAAATTGACTACCAGTAATGCTTATTTTGTGACAAGAGCAAAATCAAACCTTCAGTTTCAAAGAGTTTATTCTCATCGCGTAGATAAATCTACCGGATTAATTTGCGATCAATCTGTCTTTCTTAAAACTTATTATCCGTCAAAATCTTATCCGGACAAACTAAGACGTATAAAATATTTTGACGTCGAGAAAGACAAGAGACTCGTTTTCATCACCAACAATTTTTCTTTACCGGCACTCACCATTGCAAATCTTTACAAACAGCGTTGGCAGATAGAATTATTTTTCAAATGGATCAAACAGAATCTCAAGATAAAATCTTTTTACGGTAACTCTTTCAACGCCGTCAAAACTCAAATTTGGATTGCTGTTTCTGTTTATGTCTTACTTGCTATTATCAAGAAAAAATTAAAAATCGCGTGCTCTCTCTACACTTTTTTGCAAGTGGTAAGTATATCTGTTTTTGAGAAAATGCCAATAAATTCTATGTTTTCTGAAAATAATTACACAAATTTTACTGACTGTTCCGATAATCAATTATGTTTATTCAACTTATAACCGGACAGTAGTGATTGTAATTTTTCAAAAATGTTATTTTATACGCCAAGAAAAATCTGAACAACACTAAGACTTTTGTGCAATGAATCCATAAATGGTTCCCCAACCATATGTTTCGGGATTTGTTACGGTGTATATCTCTTCTTTTAAAATATGATGCCCAGTGTCTTCAATAATATTGCCAATTTCATTGATGCTGAGATCATTTTGAGAGTACCATCTGTAATTTTTTCGTTCCCTTAATTTATCGGACGGTAAATGACAATCCGTCCAATCAATATCAATTAATAAACCTCCGCTCTTAAGATAAGTGTTGAGATATTTAAACACGCTTGTCGTTTCACTTCGGCTGAACATACCTAACACCCCCATCGCATAAATTGTGTCAAATTGGTTTGCATACTCTGGTTGTTCCTTTAGTATTGACCCACATCGTAATTCCATACGGACAAAATGATGTTTTAGAAACATCTTCCATTTTTGTATTTCCGAATGCTTAGAGTATTTTAAAAATGCGATGTTATTCTTGTTAACATCTATTCCATAAAACCTTTTTGGTACTGCGGGAAAAAATTGAACATCATCATAGAAGTTAGGCCCACAACCAACACTTAACACATTATCACCTCTAACAAAACTTAACCACTTCACCGCCCATTTGGTTTCAGAAGAATCTCTTTCAGAAAGATCATCATTATAATATTTTTCTATGAAGTCCAATGGGGTTTCTTGAAGGAATGACATAACGTTAAGAATGGGGGTCTGTTTTGTAAAAAGGTACGCTTCTTCTGCTGACACTCTCGATACAAGAACATTATAATCTTCCATAATTTCGTGGTCAATATGTAGTTTAGTTACTCTTATCATTTTGTATCTGCTTCAATTATTAAGTGGCTTTACATGCTTTTGAGAAACATATTGATTTAAACAAATAGTGTATCTATCAAACTAACTTAAGGGTGAAAAACATGTGTGAAATTAAAAAATTAATCGATCAGTTTTTATCAACATGCAAACATGAAAAGAACCTCAGCCCTCATTCAGTAAAAGCCTATTCCATTGACCTCAATCAATTTTATTGTTTTATACAAAGGAATATGAGTCACAGTAGAATTACTGATTTGGATAAACAAACCATCCGTAATTATTTAACAGCGCTTTTACAAAAAAACAAACCAAAGACCGTAAAAAGAAAAATAGCAACACTAAAAGCATTTATGAATCATCTTGAATATGAAGATATTATTAATACCAATCCGTTTAGAAAATTACGCCTCAAAATAAAAGAAGGAAAACAACTTCCTAGAACCATTGATCTTAAGTACATAAAAAAATTATTTAACTATATATACGCTCAAAAAGAAAAAAGGGGAAATTTTAATAATGGTTCGTATAAGATTTTAGTAAGAGATATCGCAGTTATAGAAATGTTATTTGCAACTGGCATGAGAGTATCCGAACTCTCGAATCTTAAATTAAAAAATATAAATCTCTCCAAAGGAGAGGTACTCGTGCAAGGTAAGGGTAATAGGGAAAGAATTATCCCCATCCCTAATAATGAAACATTAAATGTTCTCTACACTCATTATGAATTGAATAAAGACAAAATCATTAATGAGAGTTACTTTTTCTTGAACCGATTAAATAACAGACTCTCAGAACAATCGATACGTTTAATGATCCGTAATTACATAAAGAAACTGCATTTTAATCAACACATAACACCTCATATGTTTCGTCATTCGGTAGCAACACTTCTTCTCGAAAATGGAGTTGATATCCGTTACATCCAAAACATTCTAGGTCACAGCTCAATTAACACCACACAGATATATGTACAAGTCAACGAGGCTCCCAAACGAAGGATTCTTCGGTTAAAGCATCCGAGAGGTAAACTCTCATTTTAATCATATACATCAAAAAAATGCCGATTCATAAATAACGGATAATTAAATATTATCGTGTATAGTTTTCGGGAAACAAATGACCTTGCTTTGAATTTTGATAATCTGACAGAAATTGATTCCTGCAGATCTAATTTGCAGGATATTATCTTATATAAACATCCATTGCTTGGTAAGATATTAGTGATAAATCAGGAAGTTCATCATGTTGAAAGCTGGGCTCCTTTTTATCACGAAATGGTTGTTCATCTCCCAATTGCATTTATCCCCGTAGTACGAAGCGTACTCATTTTAGGAGGAGGATCACTTTTTGCTGCTTTGGAAGTCCTAAAATACCATACTGTCGAAAAGATTTTGATGATCGATCATGATGAAGCAGTCATCAACATTGTCAGCAAAAACTATTCACATGCCCACAACATTTTAAGTGACAAGCGATTTGAGTTACGCATTAATGATGCTTTTGCCGAGATTAAGGGTGATCACGAACAATTTGATTTAATTATCAATGATGCGGTTGATCTTATTGCGCAGGGCAGAGGAATAAAAATTGATTTATTTGATACTCTTAACCAAAAACTTAAGGAAAATGGTGTTTGTAGCGATGTTATCTATCGCCACATTTTTGAACGTAAAAGTACTTTGAATACATTGGATATTTTACAAAAATCATTCCATTCATTGTTCTCTCTTGTTACCGTTCCAGAGTATCCAGGTATTTTTCATATACTTTGCCTGTGGTCAAAGACTAATAGATATCTGAACAAAAAGATACTTGTAAACAATATACAGAAAAACTGGACAGGGAAAGTATCAAGTACTTGTTTGTATTATCATCCCCAATTCTTGAATTATTACTGTTACTTACCTCCCTATTTAAAAAAAAGCTTAGACAATTCACAGTTATAACATATACCGTTCTTTAAAACTAATCTCTGGAGAAGGACAATCAATATCATCATAAAATACTTGTGTGTATTTCCATGCATCTGAGTATCGTAAATTGTGAATGCAAGAATGGAGTTCTGTTTCGTCTGAAAAATAACCATATTGAATTAAATACTGTTGGTTACGCTTTTCAGTAACTGCCCATGGAGAGCCAAGCAAGGAAATGGTTTTATCTTTTGGTTTTGAGTAAATATCAATGTCACTTATCTTTAAATACCACAAGTTATTATATGCACTAGTATCAATCTCAATTCCACTTCTTAGGGCAATTGTCTGTGCCACATACCCCAATTGACTTGGGCATTTCGAGAGAGTCGCTTTAATCATGGCGCGAACTCCATAGAATGACGGTTCAAAAAAATGAGGGACTTTTTTCTTAATAAGTTGCGTTGGTACAACACCAACAATGCCCTCGCCAATAAACCCATACCTTGCATATAGCCCGACCAGAGTGTCGCCATTAAAACTACCAACACGCAATGCTGCATCGGATCCAGCAAAAAATTCCATAGCTTGATATTCATGTTTTGAAATCTTACCACTAAAAGAATATAACTCATTCCATCGCTGACCATTTTTAAATGGATCACCTGGGAAAAGTTGAGCATAGGGAGAAATCACTCCATCGAAATAAATTCGCGAATTATCATCAATTTTCTCTTGTTTAATACCTCTATACCACAAATCCATAGCACCTTCGTAGATCATTTTTTTGTTTATAGAGGTTAACAATTTACCAAATGCCAAAGTACCCAGAGTCCCGATTAATGTTTGCCCAGCGGCCTCGAGAAGTGGTTTCCAAAGAAGATCTGAATCAATCATAATATTTAATTATCCGTTATTAATAGCTTACTGAAATTAACATTTCTTAACTAATAAAAGAATAACCATATCATTAATGAGGTTGATCATCACCAATCTTTCTTAATTGCTATTGTGAAATGCTACATAAGCAACGAGCCCCAATAATCCTAGTGCAACAATATTTGACAAGGTTTTTGATTGTGCTCTCTTTTGGACAAAATCTCTTAACCACGAAAGCTGGAATTCTGGAGCTTTAGCAATGTCAAGATACTTTATATCACCGAGTAATGATGGAAATGGAATACCGGGTTGTAATAGTATCGGAAGAATATCTTTTTCTTCTGTCTTTGCTAGGAAAAGTTCTTGATTAACATAAGTTGACGTACTTGAGTTATGTGTCCATAGAAGCACATATAAATCGCAATTTTTGATTTGAGTGGATATTTCGGAACTAAGGCTACTTCCCGCGGGAAGGTTATATTCAGCAACATAAACATTCACATTTGTGGATGATAAATGTTGTTTTAAATACTCTGCCCAGTCAAGTTCTGGTTGAGAATAACTTATAAATATATTATACATGATTCACAACTCAAATCTTTCATATAAAAATTACGACATAGAATAGTTGAATACAACCTTTTTTATGAAAGACCTTGTTCTTGTGTCCCATAACAGCGTTGACAATTTTATAGGTAACTATATAATAACCTCGAAAAGAATCAGTTGATTCTTTTCTGAAACGAACCTTTCCTCGCTCCGTTTAGGAACAGGACTCGGAATCCCAAGGCAAAGGAAGTTTCATATGCTCTTTAACTAAAAGGAATCAGGGTTGCGGCGCACTATATTTTTATATCGAGAATCTTCATTATTATTTTATTTTCTTTTTCTTCATTTGGAAGATCATTCTCGACCCTCTTCGCGTTTTCAGTCCTTGCCGGGACCATTACAAAGTAGTTTGCCCGGGAATTTGGCACTAGCTGAAACGTGGAGACGGATATAACATCCTCAATCCAAATCATATATTTGAGAGACCTTTTTCAGGTCTCTTCGCTTTTCAAAAATAAACTTTTAGTCAAAAGAAAAAACATGGTAACTAACCGCGAATATTATTTTAAATAAACTAACTTCCTTATTTCAATAAAATCTGATGATTGCATTTTGTAAAAATAGATCCCGCTCGCTAATCCTCTCGGATAAAATTTCACATCATAACTTCCAACATTTTTTTCTTCATTAACTAATGCCGCAATTTCTTTTCCTAAAACATCGTAGACTTTTATTGAAACAAAACTTGTCTTAGGAATGGAGTAATTGATTGTTGTCGTTGGATTAAAGGGATTCGGATAGTTTTGGGACAAATAAAAGTTCGTTGGAATTTTATTCTCCTTTTCATCGATAGCGGTCACTGGATTTACACTACGATAGATCGATCCTAATTGAGACGCTGCATACATATATCCGTTAGCACTGATTGTAAGGGTAATATACAAGCTATCGGTGATTCCGCTGTTGACTCTCCGCCAACTTGTTCCGTTATTTGTTGAGTGAAATACTCCGCTTGAATCAGTACCAACCCATAATGCACCACTCGAATCAACTGTAAGCGACATAACATACTGCTGTTCGATTCCTTTATTCGCGAGTTGCCAGTTACGCCCGTGATCACGAGAAATATATACTCCTTCATTTGAGGTGCCCACGAAAATGGTGTTGTCTTTTTGAAACGCAAAATTTGTCACCACTGCATGATTATGCGTATTGAGACGACCAACATTTTTCCATGTCCATCCATTATCCGTTGATTCATAAATCCATTCGTCTGATGCGGCATAGGCTTTCCCGTCATAATTTACACCAATAGCTCTTAGGTAATTACTTCCAACGGACATTCCGAATTTTGTCCAGTTGTTCCCGTTATTGGTAGAAATATACACACCGCCACCCCAGGAAGCGGCAAGTATGGTTTCTTCACTTCCTGTGGCAAAACCTAAACATAGATATTCATCATTAAAATAATGTAATGAAGCGCACTCGTACCAGGTAGAACCTTCATCATCAGATAAAAAGATTACACCTTGTGAACCGGCGAGGATGCGATCATTATTTAATATTTTTATTGTGTACCCACCGTCAAGACTCGTGTTAGGAAAATCGGAAATGAACTTCCAACTTTTCCCTTCGTCAGTTGAGCGATAGATACCTGTAAACGTATTGTAAAAAACATGCCCTTTGGAATTTACTTCCAAGTTCCGATCCTGTCCGAGACCAGCCAAATCATGAGAACTATACAACATCTGCCAAAAGGTTTGTGCGTTATCTATTGAGTAAAGTTGGAGGCAAGTAATAAGTATGAAAATCATCTTCTTCATAATTGATACTCCTTTCTTTTATGATGAGACTATAGTCTGTCTCACGCTATTTTGTTTTCGATAACAGTTTTCCCTTGAACTCGTTAAAGATTTTATCGGCGTTCTCTTTTGTGCCGAAACTAAAATTTCCCTGTACGAGGGTTGATACATCTAATGTTTTTCCTGAATTGATCACACCAATTGAAACGAGAGTGTAGCTGCTCTTCCCGATAAGTCCTGTAGTAGCACCTGATGTGCCAGAAGACAATGCGATTTGTTGCTTGTCTCGATCCATGCCGGACACTTTCAAATCCATTTCCTCTCCAACTTGGGTGATTAAATCGAGGATATCCGTTCTTGTAGTGTCTAAGTTGATCGTATTATGACCAGTGAATTGATCGAAGCTACCGCCTGCAATTAGACCGACGGCAGAACAACTTGAAAGTACTAGTGGAATGGTAATGGTGAGAATAAAGAATGTGCTGACTAACAATTTTCTCATGAGTGACATAAAACCTCCTTAGATTTTTTGAACTGGTTGTTTAAAACAAAAAAAGGACGCAACTTTCATTACATCCTTCATCAAGGCACTGGCATGCCTACAACCGAAGACATAAGAAAGCGCGTCCATTCCTGGACGCAACTTACTTGCTTGTTCTCGGTTGTTTGAAACTTGCCAGTTTTCGATGAAGAACACAGCAATAGCTGCGCTAATATTTTAATTTTGTCTTACTTTAAATTTTTCTCTTTTGTCGTACCTCAGAAATGTTCAATTTTCTTTCTGTAAAAAGGTAACCATTTCAAAAATAAAATGCTATTTTTTTTACCTCTCGATAACACTACCAACTTGAATAGCAGAAACCTCATTCTTACATGTGAATTTATTCATCTATAAAATCAATTGAACAAAACGAATATTTACTTTAACTTGAATCACCAAACAAATTCTTGATAGAAATTCAATCTGGAATTAAATGTCCAGGGTTCTTCAAATAATTGATACCTTCAAAATTGCAGTGGCAATTCTTTATTTAGTCATCAAACATGGAGGACATATGGATGATCCCAAAAATTATCTTTTTGCTCTCGTCGAGGAATACAAAAGTCTCAGAGATGAAAGTAAACAAGCAAGTATCAATATGTTTGCTGCATTTCAGTGGGGAGCCGCCGTCTTGGGTGTAATTATCGCCGCAGCGTTTACACAGTGGGGAAAGCAAGATGCAGTAGTTTTACTTACGTTCTATCTTATCGTGCCGATATTGAGTGCAATGACTCTTTTTCTTTGGTTAGGCGAAGCAACGAGATTCAGGCGTGTTGGCGACTATATTTGTCTTCTTGAACAAAAGGCCGGAATCATACTCAATGATTTCAAACAACACAATAATGTTGAAAATATATGGTCAGCTAATGTTACCAAAATTGAAGACTCTCTAAAGATGCCCCACTCAGAACTTGATCTCAGCGATCCCCTCGTGTGGGAACAGTGGCTTCGCGATATGAAGGATAAAAGCCCTACTACAGGTCATATTGAATGGATTTATAAAATTCGATTTGGCTTTTTCATTTTACTCATGGTTGTTTCTTTCATGATTGCCACATACTACGCTTCAATACATCCGAGATTTTTATTGATTCCCGTCCGTAAAGCAGTGAAAGACTTAATGCCAGATACAAATACGAAATTGATTATACTACTTGTCATGTCCCTCATTTTTATTCTTGTTGTTTTTGTTATTGCCTATCGATTTGCGAAAAAGCTTACTTCGGACACAGAAACGTTTCGGAGAAACATAGAAGCAAAATGAAATTGGTTTACATTATAAAATGATTGTGAAAAACAAAAAGCGGATTGGTTGTTATTACAATCCGCTTATGTCTTATGAAGCAAATTTGAAGTAAATATTCCAGGGTATCAATCGAAGTACAATTTCGCGCATCCACCAGATTAGAGGATTATGTACCCATATTTGTGGGTCATTGGGATTGAACCAGAACTTTGACCGATACGCAGATCGAAGATAGTCATCTGTATAAACTATAAATCCCATTTTCCTAAGATCACGCGAACAGCGCCATTCATGGCAGGGGGCTGCAACCAAACCAACTTTTTTCCACCCATGTTTTTCTGCCGATTCCTTCAAGGCCTTCACGATGCCTAGAGTCGAAAGATACTTTTCTTCTTCATCGACTGAAAAAACATCACATTTGCTATCATGCAAATAACGTCCTACATCTTTCTGAGTAAAGATTGGAACGTTGTATTGAGTTGCACGATTTTTCCCAGTAAGTGCAATGTGAGAGTTAGCCTTCCCATCCTTCGTGAATGCAAATACAACTATTACATCAGGTTTTTTCAATGATCACCTCCGTTGTGATTATGCTGATCTGTTTATACACCAATCATAACCACACGTCAACCTATAGTAATACGTTTGACTCCATACTTGCTGTATACACTTTGACATTTCTCTATTTGGCAAATAGGTCATTTTCGTTTTGCATTCATGTATTCCAATATTTCAAAAAGCAAGATACTACAAGTAATATCATTCGACAAAAACCTGGAACCTCAAACATTGAATAAACAAAAATCGTGAGAATACTTTTGTTGTATCTTCGCTACGCAGCGAATAAAAAAACGGAGAGTATATTACTCCCCGTTTGTAGATTTAATTTAACATTCCAATAGCCTGACTGAATGCCTTCTTCTTTATCGCTTCACCCGTTCCGAACCACATCGATTTCAATCGTTGTGAATCTGATTTTAATTTGAGACGATAATGATCAACATATTCAGTCACCGCATTGTAGGCCCCCCACAAAGTACCCTTTGACAATTCTGCACCGATACCCACTTCACTCAATTCCCGAATCTTTTCGTGTATTTCTTTCACACGACTTTTTTGTAACGTGAAGATCGGTTCAGGAAATATCTGATTAAGATACTGAGAGAATAGAGTTGTGGTAATCATCTTCTTACTCATTCCAATATAGTATTGTGCTAAGGTCTCAAACAACTTATTGCTCAATCCCAAAATTTCATGAGCCTGTTTGAGTTTTTCTTCTGCAAGTACAGTGTGCTTGATGTGGACTTCCTGTTCTGCTCCTTGTAACGCAACCGATAACGTATTTTCACATACCACTCGTATCGGGGTAAGCTTCACAACTACACATGTACTTCCATCATGACTATTGGTAAGTAGCAGGTATTTTTCCACAATGTCGTTGTGATTCACCTGGATGTAATCGGGAAGCTTGGCGAGGATCCAGATTCGTTCGCCATTCCCTAACGCTCCGGCAGTATGATACAGTGCATGTCCTTCGCCTACCAGAGCATCGAACGCAACAAACGCATCTTTGTTCTGTATCGTCGTGTAACGTGATCCCACGACTCCCAAGACATCCATCGTATCAGTACGTACCGTTGCGAAATGATCTTTCACCGGAATGTTATGCAACGCAATTCTCAGCGGCATTTTTTCAACTATGAATCCAAGATTTGCTGCTTGTATCGTTTCGGATGCTGTTGCCGGTTTATCGAGTCTGGTTCCTAATGAATGCCAAGGCGTTTCCCCGACGTACATCATCGATGCAGAACCGTTTATGATACTTAGATTATGACTCATGATTTTTTTCTCCTTTTAGATTGTTGTTAAAAACGAATGCCCTGTACACAACAGGGCATTGGTGAATTGTACTTTTCATCGAACCGTCTTACACAGCAACCGAGAGCGATTCGGCCGTCATCATTGCTTTCTTACCCTTCGTCATGGGACATATATCAGAATATTCGCATTCCTTGCACCAGAACCCCTGGCGAGGCACAAAGACATTCGACTTGATACCGTGCAGCACTTCCTGTGCGGTGTGCAGAAATCCCAAGTGATCGCTCTTCGTTCGCTCGGTTTCAATGGCTACGATTTTAGGTTTCTTGGCCTTGACGAAATCGACAACCCGAATTCCCTTCGATGGCTTTCGATACAGGAGTTGATACGCATAACTGTAGGCGCTCAACTGAAGCCGCGAATCGATATCACTTGCACTCAAGGCTATTGCGGAGGTCTTGAATTCAACGATAGTACCGTCTTCTTCGATTAGATCGAAGAATCCGAGAAGCGCAATGCCGAGTTCGTCACCGGTAGTCGATGAAACGAGCGGTACCGTGAAAGGTATCTCACACCCCTTCACCTTGTGATGCTCTTGTTGGAGATAGATCGTGAGCATCTCTCTTCCCATGTTGAGAAGGTTCATTTCTTTTTCTCCTTCTTTGAAATGGATCTCCGCGTCAATCCGCTGGCTGTACCAATCCGCATCGAATATCTGGTAGAGCTTTTCCAGAGTAACGGTACTTCCGCTCATACGCTGCTGATGAAACCATTCGAGCGTGGAATGGAGCGCACTTCCGAATACCAGTGCCGAAGAACGGAAAGGTTTGGGCAGCTGATCGAGGTACTGGTACTTGTACTTCAATCCGCACTGCAAGTACAGATTGATCTGACTTGCTGAGAGATGGTCAATCATGATTCCCTCCCCGTTCTTCTTCGAGAAGGCGTTCGATCACTTTACTGGCATCAAATTTCGAGACCTCTTTGAACGAATTGACACCGAAGAGCTCTTTGATCTTGTCGGATGCCGCATCGCCTTCGAGTTGATAATTGGTTGCCATGAGTCGGAAGAGAAGACGCTTTTGAGGATCGGTGATCGACTCACCGTTCGACTTTCCGTTTCCTTTTTCCGGTTTTGTCGAATGGTTTGTGAGGGATTCCGATTTGGGATGAGGGACTGTTTCGAGATCGGTAAGAATTGCCTTACAGAACAATATACCGCTCGGGGTATAGAATTCGATGGATTTTGATTGTGACATAGATACTTCCTCCTTATGAATGGTTGTAAATGATCCATGTTCATCATGAGTTCGGAAGTCAATTGAGATAAGTGAGGCAGATTTCCCTCTTGAGATAAAAATGCCCTTCTTCTTTTGCACAACAGTCTCTCTATAATGGCGAGATGAATACTACGAACAATGAATCCAATCCGATCACCCCCATAGCGATTACCAACTGGAGAGACATCCGGAGGAAGTTCGGTATTAAAGAAAAAAACCGGCGGGGGCATATGTATATCGTCGGGAAGACCGGCACAGGAAAGTCGAGCTTGATTGCAAATATGGCAATCTCGGACATTCGTCAAGGAAACGGGATTACGCTTATCGACCCTCACGGCGATTTGGCGGATACGATCTTGTCCTATATTCCAAAGGAGAGAATTGATGATGTCGTCTATTTCAATCCTGGAGACTTCGAACATCCGATCGCATTGAATCCGCTTGCCAACATTCCAAAGGACTCACACCATTTTGTGGTATCAGGATTGCTCTCCGTCTTCAAGAAAATCTGGTCAGAATTCTGGGGGCCCCGGCTCGAACACATCTTGCGATATTGTTTGTACACGCTCCTTGAATATCAGCACGGGACTCTCCTTGATATCACGCCGCTCCTCACGCAAGCTGAATTCCGAAAACGAATTTTACCCTCAGTTACTGAGAAGCCGGTTCTTTCATTCTGGGACAATGAATTTGATAAGTATTCCGCCTGGCTTCGTTCGGAAGCTACCGCACCCATCTTGAACAAGATGAGTCATTTTCTTACGAGTCTGCCGCTCAGGAACATCGTCGGACAGACACACAACAACTTCAAGTTCCGGGAGCTTATGGATCATGGAAAGATTCTAATCGTAAATTTATCGAAAGGTTCTCTCGGTGAGGATAACAGTTCATTACTCGGTTCGATGATTGCAACTCTAATATATCTTGCGGCGGTAAGCCGGGCTCGGATACCTGAAGAACAACGAAGATCGTTTTATTGCTATGTGGACGAGTTCCACAACTTCGTTACGCTTTCGTTTGCCGATGTACTTTCGGAAGCGCGAAAATATGGACTCCATCTGGTACTCGCACATCAGTACGTAAGGCAACTTCACGAATCGATTCGTGACGCTATTTTCGGGAACGTGGGAACGATTATTACCTTCCGGGTGGGAACCGACGATGCGCAATATCTAGAAAAGGAATTCAGTCCAACATTCAACCTTCGTGATCTTATCAATCTTCCTAACTATAATATATATCTCAAACTCATGGTTGACGGGGTTACGTCACAACCGTTCAGTGGAACGACACTTTCGTTACCGGATATCACACAGACTTATAAATCTATCATTATTGAACAATCACGAAGAAAATATTCGCGGCCGAGGAGTCAAGTCGAGAAAGAAATCGCCCTTAGAAATAATGTACTGCCTATAAGAGAATCCTTTCAAGAAAGACTATTATAGTTAATGAGTTTCACTTCTAGGCAAAATCACACTCCTTTTATTCGTTCATCGCCACACTGAAAATTATAAAGAGCTAATTCAATCTGGCTCATGCTCTTTTATAACTTTTGAAAGGAATGGAATGAAATCACCAGACAAAAAAATGAGAAAGAGAAAGGTGTGCTATGCCTATTATTGTTCGCCTCGGGCGTCTCCTCATCCTGTCATTCGTCTCAGTGGGAAATATCTTGAGAACTTTGGATTTGTTATTGGTGATACAGTCGAAGTGTATCTCGATCAAAATCAAATCACTATCAAAAAAGTTCTTGGGATTGAAGCGCACTAATCTCACAATAATTAACCTGATGCTCTTTGCATCAGGTTTTTTATATGAACTCTCGACAACAACCTATTGTTTTTGTCTGGTGGAATTGGTACCTATATCGTAACGATTTGTATTACTTGGAGTGGACGAATGAATGCAAATAAAGAGCATGAGACAAAATCGGTGGGTATCTGGATTCGCGTCTCAACAGAAGATCAAGTCAAAGGAGAAAGCCCGGAACATCATGAGAAGCGGGCACGCTATTATGCGGAGTCTAAAGAATGGATAGTGAAAGATGTGTACCGACTTGAAGCCGTAAGCGGAAAGTCGGTTATGGAACATCCCGAAACGCAACGGATGCTTCACGATATCAAATCGGGGAAAATCACTGGACTTATTTTTTCCAAGCTTGCGAGACTCGCAAGGAACACCAAAGAGCTTCTTGACTTTGCAGAAATATTTCGTTCCTACAACGCCGATCTGATCTCATTACAGGAATCAATCGACACCTCGACACCAGCCGGTCGTCTCTTTTATACCATGATTGCAGCGATGGCTCAATGGGAACGAGAAGAAATCGCGGAACGAGTCGCAGCATCAGTTCCTATCCGTGCAAAACTTGGAAAACCTCTCGGAGGGCAAGCTCCGTTTGGGTATACATGGAACGATAAAAAACTCATGCCCGACCCCAAAGAAGCACCAATCAGAAAACTATTATATGAACTTTTTCTCGAACACAGACGCAAAAAAACAGTCGCACGAATCCTCAATCAATCCGGATACCGTACCAGAAACGGATCAAAATTCAGTGACACAACTATTCTCCGGTTACTACATGACCATACTGCAAAAGGTCTCCGTAGAGCTAATTACACAAAAAGTTTAGGAGAGAACAAGAAATGGGAATTAAAACCGACTTCAGAATGGGTGTTCACAGAAATCGAACCGATCATCTCGGAAGAAGTTTGGAATCAGTGCAACCAGATTTTAGATGAACAGCAAAAGATGAATCATCGTCCAACCAAAAAAGCAGTTCATCTCTTTACCGGCATCGCATTCTGTGAATGCGGAACGAAAATGTATGTCCCTTCCAACTCTCCCAAATACATCTGCCAAAAATGTCATAACAAAATTGGGACCAATGATCTTGAGTCAATCTTCCATGAACAACTAAAAGAATTCCTACTTTCTCCAAAAGAAATATTTGATTATCTCAATACTTCTGATCATACAATCCACGAGAAAGAAGAACTCTTGACTTCACTTCTCAACGAACAGACAAAAGCGAAACAAGAGATGGATCGGCTCGTTAGGCTCTACCTTGACGGAGAAATGCCTAAAGAAGGTTTTGGAAACCACTACAACCCATATTTCGAACGATATAATCAAATCGGAGAGAAAATACCGGAACTACAAGCCGAGATTGATTTCCTCAAAATCCAACTGGTCTCAAGTGATGAAATACTCCATGAAACCAAAGACCTCTATGATCGCTGGACAATATTTACCCCCGAAGAAAAACGCAGAATCATCGAAACTATAACTGAAAAGATTCTTATCGGACAAAATGAAATTTCAATTCAACTTCAGTACGTTCCAGCACGGGATAAATTGATGACAGAAGGGCAACGAAACCTCAAGGATTCATAGCAGCAGCCAACATAAAATTTGCAGGGAACTCAAGCGACATTTTAGAACGGCTCACAGTCACTTTGTAATCTTCAAGCGGTTGACGTAAAACTTCCAAAACATTTTTCTTGAATTCAGGTAATTCATCTAAAAAAAGTACACCGTGATGTGCGTACGAAACTTCTCCGGGTCGCGGAATAGTTCCGCCTCCAATTAGAGCCGCATCAGAAATTGTATGATGGGGACTTCGAAA
The DNA here is from genome assembly GCA_021801605.1 of Bacteroidota bacterium. Taxonomy (GTDB): domain Bacteria; phylum Bacteroidota; class Ignavibacteria; order Ignavibacteriales; family Melioribacteraceae; genus Fen-1258. The sequence continues at coordinate 20,982 of JAJYXU010000073.1, read as the reverse complement.
AGGACGCTCGGTTATCAACGCCTGATCTTTACGGAGAATTCCTGCAATGGAATGAATTTTTGTAGTCTCAAGTGCTTCTTCAAAATTGAGCGGCGGAAGAATTGAAGGAAATCTTTTTGCAAGCATTGTTTTGCCTGAACCTGGTGGTCCAATCATTAAAATATTATGTCCTCCCGCAGCGGCAATTTCTAACGCCCGCTTAACATTCTCTTGCCCTTTTACATCCGAGAAATCCAGCATGTAAGTATTAACTTGAGAAAAAATATCATACTTGTTTGTATAAACCGGGTCAAATTTTTCTTCTTCATTTAAGAACTGAATCACCTGCATAAGACTTTGCAAACCATAAACTTCTATTCCATCAACTATAGATGCTTCTTTCACAGATTCTGCAGGAAGAATTATCTTTTTGATACCGAGTTTTCTTGCTTCTACAGTAATTGGTAACGCACCTTTTATTTTACGAAGAGTACCATCGAGTGAAAGTTCTCCTAATATAAAAGTCTGATTAAGTAAATCCGGATTAATTATTTCTGTTGCGGCAAGAATTCCAACTGCAATTGGTAAGTCGAATGAACTCCCTTCCTTCTTAATATCTGCCGGGGCTAAGTTGATGGTAATTTTTTTAAGGGGGAATTCTATGCCGGAATTTTTGATGGCAGCAAGCACTCTTTCTTTGCTTTCTTTTACGGCATTATCAGGTAATCCTACAATTGTAATAGAAGGAAGTTGTTTCTCGTAATGAGTTTCAACTTCAACAAGATAGGCGTCAATTCCAAACGTAGCACCGGAGAGAACTTTGGAAAACATAAATTTGCTTCCCCGATTTTAAATTTAAACTAACAAAAAATTAGATAACAAAAAAATCCGTTATTGCAATGGGGGCAAACATCAAATTCTATTTAAACTTTCTTAAAAATTCCAGTCTGTCTTTTAAATTATCAACCGGTACAAGCAGTTTACCCTTACCAAAAATCCCATCATTTCTATTTTTGAAAACCAATTCATAATCTTTACTCATCACAATTGCTTCTTCGGGACAAACTTCTTCGCAAAAGCCGCAGAAGATGCAGCGCAGCATATTGATTTCAAATTTTTGAGGATATCTTTCTTTTTCCAATTCGGTTTCCGCCGCTTGGACCTCGATTGCAAGTGCAGGGCAAACGCGCGAACATAATCCGCACGCTACACAGCGTTCGGTACCGTTCTTTTCTTGAACAAGAACAGGGCGACCACGGTATGACGATGGCGGTTCAAATCTAATTTCGGGATACTGCATTGTAACATTTGGACGAAACATATTTTTAAGAGTAAGCGCCATCCCTTTGACTATTTCAGGAATGTAGAGTTTCTCCAAAATATTCAAATCTTTTTTTCTTTTTTGTACCGGCATCTTAGACCTTTTAATCTATAGCGAACTAAAGTTCGCACTACAATTTATAATCCAAAAATCATTATTAGAACTGCGACCCAAATAATATTTGCAAGTGCCAATGGAAACATTACTTTCCAGCCAAGACTCATCAATTGGTCATATCTAAAACGCGGTAACGACCATCGAACCCACATAAAAAAGAATAACAACGCTCCGATCTTAATTAAGAGAGCAGCAATCTGTATAATAGTAGTAATTGTGTAACCGAGTCCTAATTTTTCTATGAAAGGAACCTGGTAGCCGCCCAGATAGAGCGTAACAATTATTGCGCTCGCAATTGCCATGTTTGCATATTCCGCTAGAAAGAAACCGGCAAATTTGAATGAACTGTATTCTGTATGGTAACCGCCAACAAGTTCAGGTTCTGCTTCAGGTAAATCAAAAGGCAATCTGTTGGTTTCTGCAAATACTGAAACTAAGAATGTTATAAATCCTATCGGTTGAAGAATTGCGTTCCACATCCATCCATGCTGAGCTTCAACTATTTTTACGGGACTCAAAGATTGGGACATTAATAATACACCAGCAACTGAGAACCCCATCGAGACTTCATAAGAAATCATCTGTGCAGAGGAACGAATTCCTCCGAGTAAAGAATACTTGCTTCCGGAAGACCATCCCGCAAAAGTAATTCCATATACACCAAGAGAAGTGAGTGCAAGGACGTAAAGAATTCCAATATTAACATCCGCAACAACTAAATTTATTTTGTAGCCAAATAATTCAATTGGGGGACCTAACGGTATTACAGCATATGTAGCAAATGCAACAAATAATGCAATGAACGGGGCTAACGTATGTAACGGTTTATTGGCTGCGGTAGGAATTATATCTTCCTTAAACATGAGTTTAAAAACATCGGCAAACGGTTGAAGTAACCCGTGCCACCCTACACGATTTGGTCCAACTCTGTTTTGAACCCATGCGCTAATCTTTCTTTCGAAGTAAACTGAATACGCTACCGTCAGCAGAAGCATTACAACAATAATCAGAATCTTAATAAGAGAGATTATTAGTATTTCCCAAATGTTCATGAACTAATCACTCCGAATTTTTTAATAGAACGCAGATTTTTAACAATCATAGTGAATCATAATCATCATAACTATCAACGTTCCATTTTCAAACTGTAACTGCCTGTTTAATTTTAAGTAATACTCCTTGTTCACCAATAGTATCATAATCAAGACTTTTGAAACTATCAACAGAGTGAGACAAATCTATGAAAACATCTTCTGCCATTTCGTATTTTGTTTTTCCGCCAAGATATGCAGAGAGCATAGTAAATATTTTCCAGCTGGGTTTAGAATCATATTTTGATCCTTGCATCCAGCGATCGGACTTGGTTCCAAATTTATCCCAGCGGCTCATTTCCATTCCATCAAGCGCACGATCCATCTCATCGGTTGCTACTGCCGGACGAATTCTTTGAACTCTTCCTTGAAAGTTTACAAATGTTCCATTCTTCTCTGCAAATGTTGAAGCCGGAAAAACGATATCTGCCAGCATTGTAGTTTTGTTTTCATTTGCAGAATGAACTATCAACAGTTCAAGCTTGCTTAGAATTTTTTCGTGTTCATCGCTGAATGATGCAACATCATCTTCCATAACATAAAGCGCTTTGATCTTACTTTCTTTAATTGCTTTCATTATTCCTTCGACACTCAATCCATTAGCGCCTGCTCTTACTCCCGATAATTCTGCACCAAGTGTATTTGGAGTTTTATCTTCGCGAATTAGAATATCATCCTGATCACCCGAAATGATATGATTTACAAAATCAATATTTGCAACACCAAGAGACTTTGCAAATTTTACTAAAGCAAAGTTATCTTCACATGTAGTGAAAGCGGAACCGATGAATGCGATCTCGCCGCTCTTGTAGTCCTTCAAACTTTTTGCAGTCACTTTCAACGCTTCTTCCCAAGTTACTTTTTGGAGTTCTCCTTCTTTGCGTATGAAAGTTCCATTAATTCTATTATCGGCATTAATATTTTTAAAAGTATTTAATCTTCCGCTGTCGCACATCCAGTAACTGTTCACATCATCGTTTTGACGCGGTGTTAATCTTAATATCTGATTGTTACGAACCCAAACTTCCGTATTGCATCCGCGAGCACATCCTACACAAATTGAATTTGTCTTCGACATTTCCCAAACACGGGATTTAAATCTAAAATCTTGATTTGTTAATGCACCAACCGGACAAATATCGGTTGTGTTCAATGTGTAAGGATTATCGAACGATTCTCCTGGAAAAGTTGTGATAGTAACTTTATCTCCACGTTTAATAAAAGTAAGCTGATTCTGTTTTGCAATTTCATCCGAGAATCGGATACAACGCGAGCACATGATACATCTATCGCCGTCAAATTTAATATTCGGTCCAAGTTGAACACGTTTTTCTTTTCTTACTTTAATTTCTTCGAAACGACTTTCACCGCTGCCATGCGCATAAGCATATTCCTGAAGTTTGCATTCACCTGCTTCATCACAAATTGGGCAATCCAAGGGATGATTGATGAGAATGAATTCCATTACTGCATTACGTGCTTGCAAAGTTTTTTCCGATTGTGTGTAAACAACCATTCCATCCATTGCATATGTTGAACATGAAATAGCAAGTTTAGGCATCTTTTCAATTTCCACAAGACAAACGCGGCAACTACCGGAGACCGATAAACTCGGATGCCAGCAGAAATGCGGAATTTCAATGCCCGCAGCGCGTGCAGCTTCTATTACAGTTTGTCCTTGTTTAAATTCGATCTGTATACCATCAACAGTTAACGTTGGCATATTACTTTCCTTTAGACAACTTTCTTAAGCAGTAAATTTTTTGAAGACAAAATTACTCTTGTTAGACCACCATTTTCAAATTTATTTGATGAATTAAATAATTCATTCGACATTTCCTGAATATCCTTAGCAGTAACAGATTGAATATGCTTAACTGTCTCTTCAACCGATTTTATTTTGTTGAAATAGATCACCGATTGCGCAATTCTGAGCATTCTGTTAGTTGTACTTTCCAAACTCATCAGCATATTACCTATCAAATATTCCTTTGCGCGACTGAGTTCTATTTCTCCAACTTTTTTTTGTTTGATTTTTTCTATCTCTTTAAGAATCAAATCCTGCGCTTTATAAACAGATTTATCATTAGTCGAAAGATAAACTCCGAATGTTGAGATATCAAAAAAAGAATTTAAAAATGAGTTGATTTGATAAGCAATTCCGTTCTCTTCACGCACCTTTTGAAATAGACGCGAACTGCTTCCTTCTCCAAGAATGTGAGAAAGAACGCTTACAATATTTCGTCTCTTCTCTTTGATTCCGTAGGTTGGTTTACCCAATATGTAATGAACTTGCTGTGTTTTTTTTTCTATATGAATATCGACTGCCGGCTTGAGTATAAGTTCCCGTTTCTTTTCGTTTGTTGCCTGTAAATTTTTTGTAACATATTTTTTTGCGAACCTGATTAAATCTTTATGCTCAATATTTCCGGAAGCAACAATAAAGAAACGGTCAAAAGTATAATTCTCTTTTACAAAGTTGATCAGATCTTTTTGCCTGAATGAACGTAAGTTTTTTTTTGTTCCTATGATCGGCATTCCAAGCGAATTACCATTGAAAACATTGCTTTCAAATTTATCAAATATTAATTCGTCGGGGGAGTCTTCTATATCGTATAGTTCGTCAATTACAACAGCAGATTCTTTTTCAATTTCTTTGGGATTGAAAACTGAATTCTGAATCATATCTGCCAGTACTTCGAAAGTTTTTTCTATATGATCTGTTAATCCTCTTCCATAAAAACAAGTGTGTTCTTTTGATGTGAATGCGTTAAGGTATCCGCCGAGTGATTCAATATCTTCCGCAATTTTCTTAGCAGAACGTTTTCTTGTTCCTTTGAAGAACATGTGTTCTAGAAAATGACTTATACCGCTGTTTTCCGAAGTTTCGTCTCGCGACCCAACATTAAACCAAAAGCCAAGTGAGAATGATTTTACATAGCTAATTTTCTCAGAAATTATTTTAATTCCGTTGGGCAGTTCTGTGATGTTTATATTTTTCAATTAGAGGTTTCTATTATAGTGAAGAAAAATGTGGGGCAAATATAGAGAAGAGCGGTTTGGTTATCAAATACAAATCCTTACACTACACATTTTCCCCACTTTATTAAAATTCTATGGTGGATAATCATCCACATAATGGTGGATTATCCACCGGATGATGGTTATATTCAGTCGAGTGAAAAAGGAGTTTATATGATTACGCGAAAAATAGCTTCAAAGTTTGTATGCGCTCTTTCAGACAGTCCCGTTGTTTTATTGCATGGGGCACGGCAAACCGGAAAAAGTACGCTTATAAAATATCTTATAAAGAATAAACATCATGCTGATTATGTAACACTTGATGATTCAGCCGTTCTTTCTGCAGCAATAAATAATCCTGAAAGTTTTATAGAGTCATTCGAAGGGAATGCTGCCATAGATGAAGTACAACGTGCACCAGAACTGTTCCTAGCAATCAAAAAAAACATAGACAAACAGCGCAAGCCCAGCAAATTTATTTTAGCTGGTTCGGCAAATGTTCTGCTACTTCCTAAAATTTCAGAATCTCTTGCCGGGAGAATTGAACTATTAACCTTATACCCGTTCGCTCAAAATGAAATTGCTAAGAGTAATTTTAATCTTATCAATTCTCTCTTCGATAAGAAGCTTAAACGCCTCGAAATTCCCAATTCAAATATAGAGATTATTAAAAAAATTGTTTATGGGGGTTATCCGGAAATCCAAGACAGGAAAAATGAAGAGAGACGAAACGCTTGGTTCAAATCCTATATTACGACTATACTGCAAAGAGATGTGCGCGATATTTCAAATATTGAAGGGCTAACTCAACTACCAAGACTGTTAAGTCTAATGGGCGCACGGGTAGGTTCACTTTTAAACTCGACAGAGTTTTCCCGTTCCGCAGGAATTCCTCAAACAACTTTAAAAAGATATATCAATTTATTGGAGTCAACTTTTATGATTTATCTTTTACCAGCATATTCCGGAAATCTTTCAAAAAGATTAATTAAAACACCGAAAATTTATCTTTACGATACAGGCTTGCTTTCTCATTTAATCTCTGCTGATGAAAAACGGTTGAGGAATGATCCTCATTTACTTGGTTCTATTATAGAAAATTTTGTTTTGATGGAACTAATAAAACAAGCATCATGGAGTAATTCTGTATTTAATTTTTTCCATTTTAGAACTTCATCAGGACAAGAAGTTGATTTTGTTATTGAGCGAAATGATGGAACACTTATTGGCATCGAAGTTAAAGCAGCCCATTCGCCGAGAGCAGAAATGTTTAAAGGATTAAAAGTACTATCCGAAGAAACAGGGAAAAATTTTTTTAAGGGATTTCTGTTTTATAATGGAGATAGTTTAATTCAGTTCGATAAAAATTTATTCGCAATTCCAATTAAATATCTTTGGATCTAGTATTTCAGAACAAACTACTGCGTGACGCACATTTATCTGAATAGCTATTACTTCGCACTAACCTTTTCAAACTTCTCAACATATTTTTTGTGGAATTCACCAAGTGCTTTGTATGCTTTCTCCAAAATATTTTCCGGCGGAAGAAATACAATTCTAAAATGATTTGTTCCCGGGACTTGTCCGAATCCGCTGCCCGGAACAACAACAACTCCGGTTTCTTTTAATAACTCGGCAACAAAATGCGCATCATTGGAAACATCATGAAGACGCGGAAATGCATAAAACGCACCTTCAGGAGCTACACAAGTAATTCCTGGAATTGAGTTCATCATTTCAACTGTAAGATTTCTTCTGCGGGTTAGTTTTTTCATTGCAACTTCAAGGTGAGATTGATCTCCCAGCAGTGAAGGCGCTATTCCGTACTGAGCAGGATGATTGGCACATAAACGTGCACGCAGAATTTTATTTATTGCTTCGATGTAATCTTTTAGAACCGATCTATTTCCGCTGACAATTCCCCATCCAATTCTGAAACCGGGAACCATATAATTTTTAGATAAACCGCTGAATGTAATCATCGGAACATCAAAATTAAGAGACGCAATGGAAGTATGTTTTTTCCCATCCATTAAAAGTTTATCGTAAATCTCATCTGCAAAAATTACCAGGTTATATTCTGATGCAATCTCAATTATTTGTTTTAAAATTTCCGTTGAGCAAATAGATCCGGTTGGGTTATTTGGATTGATTAAAATAATCGCACGTGTTTTGTTGTTAATTTTACTTTTGATGTCTTCAATGTTCGGCTGCCATCCGCCGTGCAGAGCTCCGGCACTGTTGTTTTCATCTAAGTAGTAAGGGTTTTCCATCGTTTGTAATTTACTTTGAATTGCAGTGTAAAGCGGATAACCCGGTGTTGGTGTTAAAACGTTTTCCCCTTCGTTTACCAAAGCCGTAAGACAAATATCAATTGCTTCGCTGGCGCCTGTAGTTACAAAAACATCCTGAATATTTTTTATTCCTTTCCGTTCTGCTTCTTTTGCAATTGCGTCTGTCGCTTGTTTTATTCCGGATGAAGGAGAATAACCGTTATAGTTTTTTTTCATAGCATCATAAGTAGCTTCTACCAAATGTTTCGGCGGTTCAAAATCAAAAACATTCGGATCTCCAATGTTCAGGTACAACATTTCTTTTCCGGTCTTCGCTACTTCATTTGCAAGTACTACAATATCGCGCACCGCATAAGTTATCTTTTCTGTTCTAACAGCAGGCTTAATTACAAAGTTTGACATTTCTTTCCTCTAGTTTATAATCCTAACAACAATTTTAATTTATTTTCAACTTCATTAAGAGATGATAATGTTACACTTCCCATCTGCTCAATGAATCTTTCTTTGGATATAGAACGCACATCTTCACATTTGATATAACTTTCTGTTTTTAATCCAGTTTCTTCTATTGAAATACAAACATGAAGCGGTATGCCTCTTTTCTTCGAAGTAATTGGAATTACTATTACTAAATCTGCCAAACTATTATTAAAAAAATCTACTGAAATAACTAATACCGGTCTAATTCCCGACTGCTCTCTTCCTTTGGTTGGATTTAAATTTACCATCCAAATATCACCGCGGCTAGGAGTTTTCATAAAGACGCTCTATTTACCATCATTAAGAGTTCTTGCCCAAAGTTTTCTTTCAATCAGCTCTTCCTTCCACGCTTTTTTATCCGTCCTGAGTTTCAAATATGCTTCATTCACTTCATTCCAAAACTGAACTTCTTTATAATGTTCAAGTGCTTTGGAAATAATGATCTGCATTGGTTCTCCAGAAATTTTCTTTATCTCCTGAAGAAGCTTATGAGTTCTGGAATCTATACGAACTGTGGCGGTTGACATTACTTATCCTTTTTTTGTTACAACTTAATCTACAAAATTGTAAACAAATAATGAAACTCGTTTTTCTACATTAATTTGGTTTGATGATAATCCCTTTATTCTTATGCCCATTTATTTTGATAGTTAGCGGTTGTTCCAATTGAATATGTTTTGTAAAATTTTTACGCTCGATGGTATTTTGCTGCTGCAGCCAATTCCAATCAATAAATCCTTGTTGAGTAAAATCGTCTATAGTAAAATAACCTATTTTAAATGAAGTAAGATTCTGAAAGAAGTGCGATCCTTGAGAAGGAGTAACATTGAAATCTATAAAATTCGATTCTATTATGGCTTTAGCGCCGTTGATCTGTTCCCATGTAACCGGAATTCCAAGCCACGGGTCAAGAGTGCCCCATCTTCCAACTCCAATTAATAAATAAGAAAGTTCATCATTAACCATCTTGGAATTGAATTGCGCTATTTCATGAGCAACGTCTATTGTGAACCTTCGATCAAATTTTTCAAGATCTATAAAAACAATATCTTTTATATCATTAATAACACCGTGTCCTAAGACTTGATCACTTCTACAAATTAAATCTTTCGATTCATGATGATCCAGATCGAGTTCTTCTATTTCATTACTAATAACAAGCGGACGCATTTGAAGCAATCCAAATTCTTTCTGTTTTCCATCATGTACTTTTAAATTAACAGCAAACTCAATTTCAATTGGAGAGCCGGTTCCCCAAGTGCCCATTTCCAGAAGAAGATCTAAAATTTCCGGAAGCGGAAAAACTTGATGCTTGATTATCGGTGCCAGTGTAAAAATTCTTGGTCCCGCTCTTGCTACGCCATCATACAATATTTGATTTTCTTTAGAGTAAGTTGAACAAACTATATCAAGGGTTCCGTCTTTTTCAGCATCAGAAAGATTATATTTTTTTACAAGCAGTTCTTCATCAATATTTTTATCCGTGTATTCTTCATTCAGATCAAGGGCAAAAAATTCATGTGGAGTATATTTAAGCAAATCGTTAAAACTTCCTATTTGAAGCGGATGCTTTGGAAACTTAGGACAAAATCTAAAACTCAATCCGCCATCAACAATTGCTTTACCAAGTCCAGGTGCAACAGCAACAGTTCCATCGGTAGATTTTAAAGGCGGGTCTGGATAAAAATTATATGACTTTGCAACGCCGGAAAATTCAGGATAGAATTTTCCATTATGCTCTGCACCGACTAATTTTTGAATTATGACTGCCATCTTTTCTTCTTCCAGACGATACGTAGTAACTTTGAAATAATCTTTTGACTTCTGAAAAAAAACTGAAGCATAAATTCTTTTTATTGCATGAAAAAGTTGTTTGAGCCGAACTTCCGGATCAGGATGACTATTTGGAAGCATGAATGTATCGTAAACGCCTGAAAAAGGTTGACCTTGCGAATCTTCCAGGAGACTTGATGAACGAACCGCGAGTGGAACCCGAACTAAATCTAGAAATGCGCGCAAATCTTCAACAGCAAAGCGCGGAAAATTATCCGCTTTGAAAAATCTTTTCATTAGCACTTTATCATTATCAGAATTCAATGCAAAGTCGCGTAATTCATTATCGTCCAGATATTGATCAAAAACATCTGTGCCCAATACGACTGCAGAAGGAACAAAAATTTTCACACCGTTAAAGCGGTAACGAATTTCGAAATTGCTGAGCAATGTATTTACAAAACCGAGACCGCGTGCTTTTCCGCCAAGCGAACCGCCGCCAATTCTTGCAAAGGTAGTAGTTACATCAAAAGTCTCTTTGTGAAAATCGGAAATAACTCCAATCTGCCGCGACTTTCTGAATTCACTTACATAATCAATCAATAGTTTACGCAATGCCGATGTTGATGGAAAATCTTCCACCTTTTTTGGTCGTAATTGATGTGCAAGCCAAAATTCAGTTCTCGCTTTTAACCAATTGGAAAAATGATTACGCGAAGCGTGGTATACAATACTTTCATCAGGAACTATTGCAAGTTGTTCTTCCAGTTCGGTTAAATTTTCTGCGCGTCCTACTTCAATTCCATCATCGGTCCGGAAAATGAAATCTCCGAAACCGAAATTATTCATCATAAACTCTTTCAAATTTTCTAAAAGAGTGGGAGAATCTTTTTCTAAAAAAGTTGTGCCAATTGATGATGCCAATTTTCCAATACTATGATTTGTAGATTGAAGAAGAATTGGAATATCCGGCTTGCGTTCTTTTACTTTCTGGGCAAATAAAATTCCCGCTTCGGGATCGCGCTTTTTCTCACGGTCAAAATCAATATCCGAAATTATTCCGAGCACAAATTCTTCATACTTCTCAAAATAGCCCCATGCTTCTTCATAGGTGGAACACAATAATATTTTTGGACGTGCACGCATTCTTAAAAATTTATGAGAAAGATTTATCCCTTCAGAGATCAAACTTTGTGATTGTTTGAGTACTTCTGTATAGATAATCGGAAGGTACGATGAATAAAACCTAATGTTGTCTTCAATGAGAATTATTGATTGCACTCCAACGTGTTTGGTATCGTGTTCTACATTCAGCCTGTCTTCCAAAAATTTTACAATGCCTAGAACAATTCTGTAATCGCCCTGCCAGATAAAAACTTTATCAAAAACGGAAATATCTTTTGTAGAGATAAGGTCAGTCATCTCGCGGTTATCGTAACTCAGAAGCACAACTGGAATTTCCAGTTTGCTCTCTTTAATTTTTTTGGCGAACGTCAATGCGGACATATCTTCAATATGAAGAGTTGTAATGATCAAGTCGAACCGCTTTTCTTTTTTAGCCATGCGAATCGCCTGCTCGCCGTTAGAAACATGAATAAGTTCAGGTGAATGACTAAGATTTAATCCTTGATATTCTTGACGGATCAATTCATAAAGACGGTTGTCCTCTTCGAAGATGTAAGAATCATACAAACTGGAAACGAGCAAAATATCACGGATACGGTAGCGCATCAAGTTGTGAAAGTCTTGAAACTTCGAATACCGGCTAGTTTCAATTAACTCTTTGTTGAATTTGATAGGTTGATGATTCATAAAAATCAAAATTGTACGGCACTAAATTAAAGAACTAATGATATTCTTACTACTAAAAAATCGTCCTTCAAGATGAAAACCTCGAAGGTCTTTCTTAATAACCCTGTCTGCCGACAGAGCGTGTTGCACAACAAAAACATTGTCATTTCGAACCCGATTTATCGGGTGAGAAATCTTTCTTTTCATATAAATTAAGACCTCTCACTCCGTTCGAGGTGACACCAATATGGTTCTGCAACACGCTCGACAAGCAGGCTTCGAGGTTGCTAATTATACGGGTGGAAATTGATATGGGTTTCGCGAAAGTAAATCTAAAAGAGTTTGTACTTTTGGTTTTAAATTAGAAGAGAAAATCTTTTTAGAATCTTTTTGTGCTTGAGGTGAGAATATCAGTTTATACATTACCAATCAAGCTTTTCTGAATACTCACTGCGGTCTGTAGTCGCCTCTTTTACTATTGAATCCACCATGCCGGGAATGCTGTTCAAGTATTCAGTACCGTTCAATTCACCTTTACTTGCCTTCAAGCTTATTACTTTAGCGTATTCAATAATTGTTGCCCAATATTTATTTGGGATTTTCTCGAGAATATTATTTAGTTCGTTCTGTGAAGATAACATTAATAACCTCTTATACTTTCCTGCAATCAATATATTAAAAAATGTATTGATTTGGAATATGCTTAACACAAATGAAGAAAAGCAAAAAAATGTAGAGACTTCATTTATGAAGTCTACATTTGAAACCAATAATAAAATAAAAACCTCACCTATTTGTTAAAACAAGTGAGGTTAAGAAAAATAATTAAACAATTCCTTGATCTAACATTGAATCAGCTACCTTAACAAATCCGCCAATGTTTGCACCGTTAACATAATTAAACTGTGTTTATATTTTTTCGCTATACGTAGAGACTCGCCGCGGCGAGTCTCTACAAACTGAGGTTTTCTGCACGACTTTCAATTGCATCAAGAATGCATGGAATATATTGCCTATCAATTCTTCTCGGGTCATGTTCTAACGACCCTTTCGGGACAATTTTAAATAAGCCCATCAGCCATAAACTTTTTTTATGGACCCATTTTACTTTTTAAATAATCTTTTCTGAGTTTTCTTCAATTCATCCTGTAGAAGTTTAACATTAGGCAAAGTAAGTTTATATTCGGCTGCAAGAACTTTATTAGGTAACCCTTCGAGAGCGTATTTAGCTACGGCAGAATCTTTTTCCGCACAAATGATTAAACCAACAGGAGGGTTTTCATATTTGTTAGTCCAATGTTCTTTTGCATAATTAAGGTAAAGATGTATTTGTCCGGCATCCGCATGGGTAAACTTACCGACTTTAAGATCGATAACAACAAGGCATCTTAACTTGCGGTGGAAGAAGAGAAGATCGATACGGTACCATTCACCACCAATGCGAAGGCGTTTTTGTCTGCCGATAAAAGCGAAATCGCTTCCAAGTTCGAGGAGAAATTTTTCGAGATGTTTTATTAGAGCTTCTTCAAGATCGTTTTCTGAGTATTCATCTTTAAGACCTAGAAATTCAAGAACAAAAGGATCTTTAATTTCTTCTTCGGCTGTTATAATATCTTCTGATAAAGGTTTTTCACCTTTTTTAAGCATTACGGATTTATTTTTTGAAAGAAGAGTTCTTTCATAAAATTGAGATGATATTTGCCTATCCAATTGGCGTACAGACCAACCGCTGCGCAGCACTTCTGATTCATAAAATTTTCGGGCATCTTCATCTTTAACTGATAAAAGTCGAACGTATTGGGACCAAGGCAAGGGTAATTTATTTGATAACTCAATCAATAAAGATCGTGCAGACAGTGTCTGGAAAATGTTTTGGCTGATAATAGATTTGTCTGACGTTGACTGGCTAATATTGATTTCCTTGGAAGATATTCCAGACAGTGTCTGGAAAATGTTAGAATAAGCTAAATAAAAATTCTTCATTAAAAAGACGTTACTCTTGCTGAATCCCTTACCAAGTTTTTGAGAAAGATCTTCGGCAAGTTTTTCAATCAACCTATTACCATAATATTCGGAACGATCCATGCCTTGATATTCATATTCAACAATTCTTCTACCTATGAACCAATACGCGGCGGTAAGAATTGAATTAACAGAACGTGCAGAATACTTACGTGCACTTTCGAGGACATCATTTATATCGGTAATAAGTATAGAGTAATCGTTTTTGGCGATGGTGATATTTTTCTTTTTTTTATTTGGCATTCGGAAGCATTTCTTTTAGTTGATTACTTTCCTATTAATATACATCATCAAAAGTCATGCTATATAAAAAAACCTCACCCGTCCGATTCATCAGAGCGGGTGAAGTCAAAAAAAAATAATTAAACAATACCTTGATCTAACATTGCATCGGCAACTTTTACAAATCCGCCAATGTTTGCACCGTTAACATAATTAAACGGAGTGCCGTATTTTTCTGCTGTATCAACACAAGTTTTATGAATGCTCTTCATAATCATGTGAAGTCTGTTATCAACTTCTTCACGTGTCCAGCCATAACGCATACTATTCTGCGCCATTTCTAAACCGGAAGTTGCAACACCGCCGGCATTTGCAGCTTTACCCGGACCGTAAAGAATTTTTGCTGCAACAAACTGATCTATTGCATCTATACTCGAAGGCATATTTGCGCCTTCACTTATAACATAAACTCCGTTCTTCAAAAGATTAGCTGCATCTTTACCATTGATTTCGTTTTGTGTTGCGGATGGAAATACGCAATCTGCTTTGTGATTCCACAATGGATTGAATTCTGAGTTAGGATCTAACTGTGTATAAACTGCGCCTTTGAACTTGTCTGTGTATTCTTTCATTCTTCCGCGGCGAACATTTTTCAGATCCATAACGAATTTTAATTTTGTACTATCAATACCTGCTTCATCATAAATATAACCGTTGGAATCTGAAAGTGTTAAAACTTTTCCGCCGAGTTGTAAAATTTTTTCAACTGTATATTGAGCAACATTCCCGCTGCCGGAGACCAAACATTTCTTTCCTTCTAGAGTTTGATTACGTGTGCTCAACATTTCTGCTGCAAAATAAACTGCACCGTAACCGGTTGCTTCCGGACGTATAAGTGAACCGCCCCAATTTAATCCTTTACCTGTAAGAACACCGGTGAATTCGTTGCGTAATTTTTTGTATTGACCAAACATGAAACCAATTTCGCGTCCGCCTACACCTATATCACCTGCTGGAACATCTGTGTTGGACCCGATGTGCCGGAATAGCTCGTTCATAAAACTCTGGCAGAAACGCATAACTTCGCCATCGCTTTTCCCTTTGGGGTCAAAATCGGAACCACCTTTACCGCCTCCCATTGGAAGTGTTGTTAAACTATTTTTAAATACTTGTTCAAAAGCCAAAAATTTTAAGATGCCAAGATTGACTGAAGGGTGGAAACGTAATCCGCCTTTGTAAGGACCAATTGCACTATTCATTTCAATTCTAAAGCCGCGGTTGATTTGAACTTCGCCTTGATCATCAACCCACGGAACCCTGAATAAAATGACACGTTCCGGCTCAATAATTCTTTCCAGAATTTTTTCTTTGCGATACTCCGGATGTTTCTCGAGAACTAAAGCTAAGGAAGATGAAACTTCAAATACTGCCTGATGAAATTCCGGTTCATTTGGATTCTTGGCTTTTACCTGAGCCATAAGACTTTTAACAAACTCTGACATAACTGCCTCGATGATTGATTAGTGAATATGTGATTTGATAAGTGAGTTGAGTAAGAGAAGAATTTAATAGGAATATGATTTGCCGTATAGGAAGTTTGGGAAGAAAGGAAAATTGGAGAAAAATATTTTCTGAATAAATGTTTATGATAATCATCTACAGATGAATAACTCTTATTCTTAATACAAATTAACCGCAATAAGATTCTTGTGCAAGTGGAAAAAATCTTTTTTACAAGTTTATATGAATAAAAAATTTATATTCGGAATAGCTTCCGGGAACAGAATCAGAAAATCAATGTCCACATGATATAATCTAGAATTAAAATCATTGCAGAGCTGAGAACAAAAGACCGGATAGTTGATAGACCAACACCTTCAGCACCGCCTTGAGTTCTGAAACCGATATGACAGCCAAGCAAGGCGGTTACACCGCCGAAAAGCATTCCCTTTACTATACCAAACATAAAATCACTAAATAAAAAATAACGCTTGACAGAGATAAAAAATACATTAAATGAAACACCGAGAAAGAAATTTGAAATAAAATATGCACCGATTATTGAAATTGCATCGGCGAAAAGTACAAGTATCGGTATCATCACTAAAGATGCGATAAAACGAGGCGTAGCTAAGTAAGCAACAGTACTAATTCCCATAGTTTCGAGCGCATCAATCTGTTCAGTAACTTTCATCGAGCCAAGTTCGGCTGCAATTGAAGCGCCTATACGCCCGGCAATAACAATTGCTGTAAGCACCGGTCCCAATTCTGTTATGATAGATCTGCTTGTTGCGCTGCCAAGAAATGATAAAGGAGCTATTCCTTTTAATTGATAAGCAGCCTGCCAGGCAGCAACTGCACCGGTGAATGTTGCAATAATCAAAACGAGCGGAATAGAATTTACGCCAATGTGTTCCATTTGATAATAAAAGTTTCGTCGGCTTTTAAAAAGAGAGGGCACAGATTTAATTATTTCTAAAAAGAGCCGAACTACTTGTCCGAACTCCTGGAAAAAATCAATCGTCTTTCTGCCAATTTTTTGAAAGATAAGGGAAATCATAATTTAATTTTTTATTCTATATGCAAGCTAAGAAAGTTGTTTCAATTTTGAAATCGGATATTAACAGATTTGTTTGAAAAATTAGAAAATTCTTCCAGCTATATATAGATAAATTTTCATAGGATAGTCTTCTGTATTAACTATTAATGTAGGCCTAACATCGTAGGTAAACTCCTCATGTTCTCACGGATAAATAAAGCATTGTACTTGAAGAAAAGATCTCATCGTTTTGCATAACATCCTTTTGGTGAAATAATATGGATTATATTTAGGATTGAATGTAATAATCAAAACAGTTATAATCCGCTCGGATTATAGAAAAATTCAACTTACTAATTCTAGGGGAATTATGAATTTCAAACGGTTGCTAATTTTAGTAATTGCTTTACTTTTTCAATCCCATCTTTTTTCTCAAAATTTATCCCGTCCGATCGTCCTTTTTTTCAATAGTAAATCAGCTTATGATTCAACTTTTTATGAGAACGAGTCTGGTAAAATCAGAGTCAGTAATACAACCAAGGATTGGAAAACAAATAACGAAGTTATTGACTTTACTGAAAGCAAACGCGTAATAGTGGAATTCAAAGATGAACCAATATTTCTTGTGATGAAAAAATGGAAACTTAGCAAGATCAATTCTGCTAGTTACACTGCAACTTTTCAGTCGTTCCGAATGGATCTAAGAAATAAAAGTAACTCCTGGGAAGTATACCTTCGTTCTTCAGATAGTTATTCGTCAAAGTGTAAAAATAATTATCTAAAATGGGACTCGACTAAAATATATGCGAAGAAATACGGAACAAATGAATGGTATAAAATTAATTTCACAATAAAACCGAGTAATGCACCTGGTTATGTATTCGTTGCCGCTCTATCAAAGTTCACAAACTATGATTCTGCTGCTGTTGATTTGAGGATTTCAGTGGAAGATTTGATGGGGAACTCAACAGAGTTTACTTTCCTACCTGCATTTGCCGTGGGCAAATTTGAAGGAAAACAGTCTCCCGATGCTGAACCACCGTTCTTTATTCCATCTTCATATAAGCTTCATCAGAATTTTCCCAACCCGTTCAATCCTGAAACAATTATTTCTTTTGACTTGCCTGAAAAAGCAAAAGTAAGTCTGAAAATATTTGATATTCTCGGCAGAGAAGTAAGAACTCTTGTTAACGAAGAATATGATAAAGGTCTTTTTAAAGTTAATTGGAATGGAAAAAATAATATGGGTGAGAAACTAGCAAGCGGCATTTACATCTATCAGATTAGAGTTAATAATTTCGTTGAAGCTAAGAAGATGATTTTGATCAAATAATTTTCAGTCTAACTTAGAAGCCACTCTTATTATTGTAAGAGTGGCTTCTTCTTTTCATTATAATTCAAGCGATTCATCTAAATCAAAGATCCGATTTTCAATTGGTTTTTGGATTAATCATTTCCGTTTTGTCAATGGAATTACTAATTTTGCCCACCATAAGAATGCACATCAAAATGAAAAAAATATTATTTGCAGTTCTGGTTCTTCTCTCTTCTAAGTCATTATTTGCTCAAGAGGCTGAAGATGTTGGCTGGATTGCAAGGTTTGGTGCTGCGGACGGTGTAGAAAAAATACTTCACCAAACTTACGAGATAGACCTCTTAGTTATCTTTTCTCAGTAAAAAAGTGACGCTTGCAATGTATCTGCCGCCTAAGTATCCGAGCTTATCGATCAGCCCCAAATTTTTGTACATGTATGTCCGATGTCCAAAATAAGAGAACAGCTTCGATAGAAAATAATCCTTGGTGTATATAAAGGAGGCTTTGAGTGTTGCACGTTCAGCAACTTGAGCCAGCTCCCTTGCGGTCAGGTAGTTAGTGTCTGTTTCAAGGACATGCGCGAACACCTCTGCAAACTCTTCCAGGGATCGCCAGCCTCGCCTGTCCATTTCACCATAGTAGAGTGCTTTAAATCCAAGCTTTGCAAAGAAAAGTATCAGCTTTGCTCGCCTTCGCACGTTTCTGACTTTGTGTACAAACGGCATGAGTGCATGACCTTCCCACAAAACTTCACGAGTGGGAAATATGTTGATACTCACTCCTTCTGTCCGCAAACAGCGATGAATCTCGCGGAAAGCAAAGTCGTAATCCCTAACATGCTCTAGTACCTGGTTGCTAGTGATGAAATCAAAGCTGTTATCTGGAAACGGCCAAACGTCGTGCACCGAGATGAGAGAAAGCTGATTGTTCCATTCAATTAGCGGATGTCGCTGTGACAAAAATTGCTTTGTCTCCTCCATATACGATGCTCGTTGCTGTCTTGCGTCTGTAACATCCAGGCCAAACACATCAAACTGAATACTTGGCTGAAGCATTGGTAATACTTCCAAAATGTGTGACAGTAGCCTACCATTACCACAACCGACATCAAGAATGCGGACTCTACTTTTTTTTTTTTCTTGGTTCCCATTCTCAATAAAGCTATTGATTATTGCGACGATATGTTGATGTGTAATGGAAACAGCAGTGGGAAAGTTTTGCTTATTCATTGTTTTCCTAATAGATTGTTAGCCATCCAGAAGTTCCAGCTAAAAATAAACCTTGATAAACTAATGAGAAAATAATTCACCGACAGTCCCAAGATTCTCTCGAGTTGCCAACAAACGTGTAATTGATCCAAACTCTAAGTGAGATTATTCTGAACAATAATTCCCGGTCCTGTTGATGCATTGAGCAATCCACTCGTCTTATTACCCATGAGATCGTTAGATGTAACGATGATGTAGCTCGTGTTCACGGCGAGGACAAGGCCATACTTTTGTTGGTTTGGCGTAGAAAAGATGAAATCACCGAACCGATTTCCAATGACTCTGACTCCAGATACGGCTTGTGCATTACCTACGTAGCATCCACTGTAGGTGTTGTCTTGTAACTGGCTATTGTTGCTTGCTGTGCATCCCTCAATCTTAACGCCAGTGCCACCTGAAACAAAAAAACCGTGATGTTTATTCTGCAACGACAAGCTATCCGTTATTGTAACACTATTACCTGCAATGACAGCAAAACCATCTCCATTATTCACTGCAGCGTGACATCCTGAAAGGCGAACATCTCGTCCATTCTGGATATAGAAACCTGAGTCTTGACATAACTCAACATA
This sequence comes from Bacteroidota bacterium, assembly GCA_021801605.1. GTDB lineage: Bacteria > Bacteroidota > Ignavibacteria > Ignavibacteriales > Melioribacteraceae > Fen-1258. The sequence goes on along the minus strand of JAJYXU010000073.1, from coordinate 1,177 downwards.
AACATTATTGAGTCTCACAAGACGCGGACCAGAAGTCCCACCCGTGAGAATCACTCCTTGAACTTGAGAATCAGCTATCTCGCTATCTGTAATAATTACTGTATCGCAGTCAGCTTCAATTTGAAGTCCCGCAAACGGATACTTTGTTGCTGGGCTGATTACTGGCAAGATCAAAAGATCTTTTATCCGAATGCTGTTGGAGTTTTTAACTTGACAGCAGACGCCCTTGACTGCATTCGCTATGTTAGTTACTACCCTTATATTCTCGAATGTAGACTGATGAACATTGTCACAAACAAAGGGATAGGGTACGTTTTGAAGGATAATATCTCTTACTAGTATGGTATCCAAGGGTGTCGCTATGCGGGAAAAAAGGGAAATACCAACGCCACCAGTCCGAGGAGTCCCTGCTGATATTCCAATCCACATACTTTGGATTTGTATCCTACTACTTGGCTGTGATCCGTTATCTCTAACTATGATTACTCCTTGATCGTTGGCCTGCACAAGCTGAGTAAGATTTGGCCCTGCTCCGATAAGCGTGATGTCTTGTTTACCTTCAAAGAGAATAGGGCTGGTAATGTTGTAAACCCCGGGCGGAACAAACACGATCCCTCGCCCAGCAAGTACCGCTGCATCTAGCGCCGCTTGAATTGATCCTCCGTAGGCATTTACATTGTAAACGGCCCCGCCTTGATCTAAGATGATGCCTTGATATGTAGGCATAATAACTCCATTGAATTTGTGGATTGAAAATATGTGTACTGCATACACAAAATCAAGGCATAATTTATTTAAATGTGTTGAAACATTTTTATATAGCCTTTTATACATTTTGTTGTTTTATAAAATCAACTAGACTTATGTTACCAAGAGTTGAGTGCCGATAATCGTTATTGTAAAATGTAATAAAGATTTCTACAGCTTTTTTTGCATTTTCAACTTTATAAAAAGCATTGATCCATACAAATTCTTTTTTAAACGTTCTAAAAAATCTTTCAGTATCTGCATTATCTTTAGGATTGGAAAAAGAAATTGTTATGTGCTTAACTCGGGAGTGTAAATAATTATCAATCCATCTTTAGAAGCCATTCTTATTATTGGGCACTTCTAAAAACTATTGTTTTTAAATATTTCACGCAGAGAACGCAAAAAAACGCAAAAAGCGCAGAGAAAA
>JAJYXU010000178.1 GCA_021801605.1 Bacteroidota bacterium | reverse complement strand
TATTTACAAATTTTCGGATTGCTCATAATCTCATTTATCAAATCATCCGGAAAATGTGAGGGATAAACATAGAGAAGACGAATCCATTCGATACCGGAAATTTCGGAAATTTTATGAAGCAGCTCGGCAAGATTTCTTTTTCCGTAGAGATCAATTCCGTAGTCTGTTGTATCCTGTCCAATAATTATAAGTTCTTTAACACCCTGAGAAGCAAGTGAAGACGCTTCGGCAAGCAATTCTTCCATCGGTTTTGTTTTATGAAGTCCGCGCATCAACGGAATTGCACAGAACGAACAAGGATTATCGCATCCTTCGCTTATCTTCAAATAGGCAAAATGTTTTGGTGTTGTAATAATGCGTTCTCCAAGCAGTTCGTATTTCAAGTTGCCGCCAAATTCTTTTACAATTCCTTCATACGCTTCAGTGCCAAAGAAAGCGTCAACTTCAGGAATCTCTTTTTTCAGATCGTTCATATATCTTTCCGAAAGGCAACCGGCAACTACAACTTTTTTAATTTTTCCTTGCTTTTTCAACTCGATAGCTGAAAGAATTGTATTGACTGATTCTTCTTTTGCTGCGTCTATAAATCCGCATGTATTAATTACAATTGAATCTGCCTGGTCAGGATCGTCAACCAAATCGAACTTATTGAGTTTGAATTGGCTCATCAGACGTTCGGAATCTACCGTGTTCTTAGAACAACCGAGAGTTATAATTGAGATTTTTTGTTTTTTCATAATAAAATTTTTTTCTTGTTCATGATCTTGATCTTAATCTTTTTAGAGCAGGAGTAAGATCAAGAGCATGTGCAAGAATTTTTCTAGAATTATCTTATTAATAGTAAGTAAAGATAAACAATAGGCGCTGTGAATAATAACGAATCAAAACGGTCCAAAATTCCACCATGCCCGGGAATTATTGATGATGAATCTTTGACGTGAGTATCGCGCTTCAATAGACTTTCGACTAGATCGCCAATCTGTCCGAACATTCCAACGATAAATCCAACAACAACAACATCTCTCAATGTCAAAAATTCAAGTACAAGCTCACGGGCGGCAATCATACCGGCAATTGCAAAAATAAAACCGGCAATTGCGCCTTCCCAACTTTTATTTGGACTTACGCGCGGCATTAATTTATGCAAGCCGTACGCGCTTCCAATAAAATATGCTGCGGAATCGCAGATCCAAATTGAAACAAGAATTGAGATAATTAAATATCCGCCTTGTGCGTATGTGAAAACGGATTCGCTGTAGAACTCACGCAAATCTAAAATTGCTGCAGAAAAGAAACCGGTGTAAAAAATTCCAAACAATGAAGTTCCGAGATTTGCTATTGCAGATTCTTTATTTCTGAACAGTTCGGATAGCAATAACAATACGATGAGGCAAAGAAGGAAAATCCGGTAGTCAATAAAATTTTTATACTCATTGATGATGATTAGACCAACGGCGAGATAACCGATAAGTTTATTGGGATAACTGTGTTTATTGCGTACCATTTTGGAATATTCGAAATATGAAACAAGTCCAATACCAAGTACGAGTATTAAAAAGGGAATTTTTCCTATTAGACTGAGAATAACAATCAACGGCACACCAATCAAAGCAACAATTACACGCGTTGATAAGTTGTTCATCTTTTTAGTCATTTATTCCTCATCGTCGATTTTTGTACTGTTGATATCATTAATGATTGAAAGCGCTTCTTCGGCATCCTTTTTCTTTACCAGCAATTTAACAGGTGAGACTTCACCCAGATAAATTAAGTTTCGATCCTTTTGCGAAATAATAATAGAATCTATTTCTGCACCTTCCAGATTTGCTTTCAGCATCTCGGTTTCGATAAGATCATTCCCGGTGTAAACAATAACCCAATCTTTCGGATGACTTAAATTCCCTTCAAACTCATCAACGGGAATAAGATCAATTCCGCAATCCGAACAAACTTTAACGCCGTTTACGTATTCGCATTCACATTTTGGACAGATCATAATACCTCCTTTTTCTTGGATACAATCTTGTTATAGTTAGTCTTAATAAAAATTATATAGGCAAAGAAAAGAGCGGCAAACATTGCAAAGCTGATAAGCTGAGGTATAATATATTGTGTTTTTGTGACGGTAGTTTTTATTAATTCGTCGTTCCCAATAAAAAGAAATGCAAGAACAGCTACAAGATTATTAAAGAAATGTAATGCCATAGGGACAAAAATAGAATTGCTCATATATGCGGCAAAACCGAAATAAGCACCGAGAGCAATGAGCGTAACTAATCCGTACGGATTGAAGTGATATAATCCGAAAAAGAGTGCCGTGATTAAAATACTCCAAAACGGTTTTAGCTTTTGTTCAAAACTTTTTTGAACAAATCCCCGGAATAGCGTCTCTTCACAAAGTGCCGGAATGACCGCCACGACAAAAATGATGAATAATGATTCAAACACAGAATGGGAAATTAGAAGAGTGCTATAAGTATTTTCCACAAGCTTATCGAGCTTATCAAGCATATCCATTATATTTTTTACAAACGGACTTACTGCTGCAAACTTTTCCAGAGCATAAGTTTGTAAGGAAAGAAAATTTTGAAGAAGCGGAGTTAAAAAAATTAATCCAACTATAAATATCCCAACCTCTTTGAATGAAGGAAATTTTACACGTAGGATTAATGAAATATTCTCTTTATAAACATACCTTGTAAACAGAAGAGTCGGAAATAACATCAAGAGTATCTGTCCGCCCATTGTAAGCATGCGCACCATATTCACATCAGCTTTTTCAAAATTGAAGCCGAAAATTGCAATAGTTAAAATTGCGCCGCCGAATTGATAAAGAAGAAAGATTCCAACAAGCGCAATAAACGCCGCCGTAATTGGAGGAATTGTTGAAAATGGTTTTACAACCTCAACTTTAGGTCCTTCTTCTTTTTGTTCCGGTTGATTTTTAAATTCTTCATTCATGGTAGGTCAAATTATAAAAAAGGTCAGAGAGTTGCTAAGAATTAGTGCTGTGCAAAAATTTAATAAATGATTACCAATCAAAGAAAAAAGAGATCCGGAACGGTTCTCTCAATCTGTTCGAGATCTACAATATTATTTCAAGATGCAGAAAAAAGTTTATAGGAATATTCAAACAGATGAATTATTTTTAGAAAGAAACTTACTTAAATATAATGCTGCCAGATAATATTAACATGATCGTCCAAAAGACCGTAACAACTATTACGGAAGTTGTTAAGCCGGTGAAAATATTTTTATTTGGTTCTGCCGTTAATAATACCTTTCATTCAGACAGCGATTTAGATTTTCTTGTTATAGCGCCCAATGGAACAAACAAAAGAAAAACATCGCAGGAAATTTACAGAAAACTTGTAGATGTTGGTTTTGCAAGCGATATAATTGTAATTACTCAAGACGACTTAAAAAATTACCGCGATGATTCTAATTATATCATTAATACTGCTATAACAGAAGGAGAATTGGTTTATGGATAAAACACCAATTCACCAAAAGTGGTTAAAGAGGGCTAAGAGTAATCTTGTACGCGCAAAGCAACCAAAACCGGAAGAAGTTTATTACGAAGATTTATGTTATGATGCTCAGCAATCAGTTGAAAAATTATTACTGAAGTTCGGGCTCATTTCTCTCATTGTTCACATTTATAATACTAATTTCTACTTCCTCTTCGACTTCAATTCTCCGGCAAGACCGGAATAACTGCTCAACTCAGCATCGATAGAACCGACTAAAACTTTTGTTTTTACTTTAACCGGAATTTTTAATGCGTCGTCGGTAAGCCATAAAATAATAGTTCCTTCACTTTTAAAGAGACCTCCTTCCTGCACCAGCGGTTCAAGAATAATGCAGTCAAATTTTCCGGCAGAAACCGAAACTGTTTCTTTCCCTTTGTAGACTATGGCAAGTGGATAGGTTTTATCTTTATAAAAATTTTCCAAATATACTTTGTCTCCAACTTTCATTTTGGAATAATCAAAAGTGCGTGCAAGATACAAAGCTGAAACAATATCATTTACATATTTTGGGATATCGTAAGATCCTTCCGAAGTCTTCGCTTTTGACTTGCGCTGGTCGAAGAATGCCGAGAAATCACGAGTATAACCACCCTCGCGGACATGCTGTTCAAAACGCCACGGAAAAATTCCCTGAACGTCTATGAATGTTTCGTAATGATCTCGCACTTTGTAAAACGGATCGAATGTTGAAACAGAACTAACGTTAAACGTTACATTGTAAACATCTCGCCCAGCTATTTTTACAATTTTAGGAATTGAATACTCCGCATATCCGGCGGTGATAAAACCGTAATTCACTTCAAATGTAAGTTTTTCTCCGACCTTAAAAGCTTTGTTCTCAATTTTTCTGAATTCACTTTTTTGAGAATATGAATAACCTGAGAACATGATTAAGATCAAGAGCACGATCATGAAATTCATATTAATATTGCTATGATTCTTGCTCTTGATCATGCTCATAATCTTGATTTTCTTACAACAATTTCCAATTCTAACTCCAAACTTCATTTCTTCTCCGGCAAAACTTTAGCAAGAATCATTTTTGATATTACAACAACTTCATCCTCGCTAATACTATCCATACAATTCAGTTTCTCGCACTGTTTACGTGTGCAGTTATTACAATCAATTGTTGGCGAAAATATTTTTTTCTTAGTTGTGTAAGGTCCCCACCGTTTTGGTGATACAGCATTAAATTTTGGATAGAAACCAATTACATGTTTACCTAATGCGGCGGCAATATGAATTGGTCCCGTTGAGTTTGCTATCATCAAATTGCTATAATTAATCAATGCCATCAACTCGCCAAGATTAAATATTCCCGCCAAATTTTTTGTTGAGCTGTTTACAACGAGCGATTGGCAAAGTTCCTTTTCAGAACTGCTGCCTGTGATGAGTATCTCAATAGGTTCATACGAAAGCGAGTTGATTATTGATCTCATCTTCTCTAAAGGTAGATCAACTGCGCTCTTACCGCTGCCGGGATGAACTATGATGGTCTTCTTCGAAAAATCTATTCCGACTTTGTCCAGATCGCTTTTTATTTTTTCTTTATCTATTTGTGAAGGAGAAATTCCGAAAGAGACATTTTCTTCATTTACGGTTTCATCAATTCCAAGTTGTTCAAGCAATCGAACATTGTACTCAAGTTCATGCCGCTCGCCAAATTTTCTATGATCGTAAATTTTTTTATTGAAGAAAAATGAATACCAACGGTAACCGGTTCCAATCCTTTCTTTTATATTTGAAAGGAAAAGTATCAGCGCGATGCTATATGTTGGATATGCAACTACACTTACATCAAATTTATTCTTAAGCAGTGCAATATTTTTTGATATAGAAGGTTTTCCGTTCTCTTCGATTAATGTAATCACTTCATCAATGTAAGGATTGTTTTGAACCAGCGGTTTAGTGTATTCGCGAAGCAAAAAAGTAACTTTGCATTCCGGATAATGTCTCTTGATAATTGATGCCATAGGAAGAGATAAAACAACATCTCCTATACGGTCGGTTCGAACAATTAAAATGTTTTTTGGTGGATTCATTTTTTAGATACGAACGGATTATCCTTGATATAATAGCGCCACGGCAAATCTACAGATTTTTTAATACCGATTCTTGTAGTAGCGGCAATTTTGGCTGCGCTTACATTAGCTGATTTGAGAATAAAAATCTCGTCTCCGCATAAATCAGTTCCGTTCTCTCTACGTGCTATACCGAACGCTTCGCATATTTTAGCGGGACCGTTTGTGAGATTGATTAATTCTTTTTGAGTTATCTCTTTCTTGCTATAACGGTTCATTCCCATCATATCAATCCCATCTAACGGTTCGAGAGCGCGTAGAAGAATTGCTTTGCCATCGTTTATTTTTCCGGTCACAACGTTTGCACAGAAATGCATACCATATGTAAAATATACATAAAGCGATCCTCCCTCCTTGAACATAACCTCGTTCCGTTTTGTTTTTCCTCCGAAGGAGTGAGATGCTTCGTCAATGGAGCCATCGTATGCTTCGACTTCAACAATTATTCCGGAAATTATTTTTCTTCCGATTCTCCGAGCTAATAATTTTCCAAGTAATTCCTTTGCTACAATATGAACATCGCGTGTGTAAAATTTTTTTTGAAGCTTGGTTTTGTGTTTCATAATCAGATTAAAAGTAGATGCTAATAAAAAATAGTTTTTAGAATTACCCGCAACAATTCTTATATTTTTTCCCGCTTCCGCAGGGGCACGGCTCATTCCTTCCAACTTTTACTTGTAAAGATCCTTTATTATTTTTTTGAACCCATCTCATCACGTTAGCTGGTGGACGTTTATTCTTCAACTCATCAGTCATAAATTTCATATATGGATCAACATGATTAAAAAACATTTTATAACCGGCACAGAGATAATTCAAGCCGTATTCCTCATCCGGAGTTGAAAGAAACCGGTTTTTAGGACATTCACCATTACAAACAAACTTTACATTACATTCTCTGCAATATTTTGGCAGCTTATCTTTTTTGTCATTTCCAAAATCTGTTTGTTGCTTAAACCGCACCATACTTAGAAGCGGATTCTCAAGAATATTCCCGAGTTTATTTTCGGGAAAAACATAATGATCGCAGGAATAGAGATCACCATTATGTTCGATTGCAAGCGCATTGCCACAGGTTTGACTAAAAAGACATAAACTTGGCTCTAGTCCAATCCAGGCTTCGAGTGAGACATCAAATATCTGTACAAAATATTTCCCGACATCATTTCTTACCCACTGGTTAAATATCTCAATCAGAAAATTGCCAAACTGAACCGGTTCCACAGACCATTCACTAACAACAGCTTTTTTATGATCGGGAAGAGCGATTGATAGTCCGTTTGAATCCCTTTCAGAAATTCTTTCGACTATCGGGATGAATTGCATATACTTGCTGCCGTTCTCTTTTAGAAAATTATAAACCTCAAGAGGATGGTAAGAATTATTTTTTTGAACAACTGTAAGTGTATTAAATTCTATTTTGTATTTTTTAAGGAATTCAATTCCACGCATAACTTTATTGAAAGTGGGATTGCCTCCTTTATCAACACGATATTTGTCGTGGAGTTCGCGCGGGCCATCAATAGATAAGCCGATTAGGAAAGAATTTTCGGAAAAGAATTCACACCATTCATCATTCAAAAGAATTCCATTTGTCTGAAAGGCATTATGAATTCTTTTTCCGCCGGCATATTTTTTTTGAAGTTCTACAACTTTTCGAAAATAATTTACACCTAATAAAGTAGGTTCGCCGCCCTGCCATGCAAAAGTTTCTTCAGGCAGATTAGTTGATTCAATTTTTTGCTTTATGAACGACTCGAGTAGATCATCCGCCATTATCCAGTTAGCTTTGCCGGGTGTATTTCCAGAATAAAGATTTTCCTTTTCCAGGTAGAAACAATACTTGCAATTAATATTGCAAATAGGTCCTATTGGTTTCGCCATTACATGGAATGGGGCGGTTGAATTCATACTTTTATTTTCAGATTATCAATTTGGTCTTGCAGCCCGCCAACCTTCATGCAGCTCCTTTGCAAGATCTTTAATCAATTTTGCATTTTCAGGATATCCGGCAATATTGATATTTTCTTGACGATCTTTTTTCCTATCATAAAGTTCGGTTCCTGCAATTTCACCGGCAACTTTTTTGTCAATATCCCAGTATCGCCATTCGACGTAATGATAATTTTTTGTAGTCATTGAATAACCCATATATCTTTTTCCGGTGGGTGAATGATTTGGGCGTCTGTGATACTGACTAAACACCGCATGTTTCCAAGGGAGACGGGGGTTTTTCAATAAGGGGGC
>JAJYXU010000079.1 GCA_021801605.1 Bacteroidota bacterium | reverse complement strand
CCGCTTAAATATAATTTGCTCTTCGAGAGATTTCTTAATCCTGCTCGTAAAACCATGCCCGATATTGACGTGGACTTTGCAGATGATCAGCGCGGAGAAGTAATAACCTACGTTAAAGAAAAGTATGGTGAAAAATCTGTTGCTCAAATAATTACTTTTAACAGATTGTCTTCGCGCGCAGTCTTAAAAGATGTTGCCCGTGTTCTAAAAATTTCTATTCCCACAGTTGAAAAAATAACAAAATGGATTCCATCAAAGTTTGGGCGTGTTTACGATCTTGACCAGGCGTTAAGTGAAGTGCCTGAACTTTCGTGGGTCAATAAATCGGACGATCCGCGAATTCAAGAATTAATTAAGTATGCTAGAATTCTTGAAGGAATGAACCGTAATGCTTCTAAACATGCCGCCGGTGTTGTAATAACTCCAGGTGAAGTAAGCGACTTTGTTCCTCTTGCAACTTATGGAGATGACAATTCAATTGTAACGCAGTTCAACATGAAAGATTTGGAAGAAGCCGGTTTGTTGAAAATGGATTTTCTTGGATTGCGTACTTTATCTATTATAAGAGATACTCTTGAACTTGTTAAACAAACCCGTAAACTTGAAATTGATATTGATAACATTCCAACCGTCGATCCTAAAACGTACGAGATGTTTAGTAAAGGTCAAACAACTGCCGTCTTCCAGTTTGAAAGTGCCCCGATGCGTGAGTATCTGAAAAAACTTAAACCCACGAGTATAAATGATTTGGCTGCAATGAATGCACTGTACCGTCCCGGTCCAATGGAATTTATTGACGACTTTATTTCACGTAAGCATGGAAGAAAACAGATTATTTATCTGCATCCGATACTTGAACCAATCTTGAAAGAGACAAACGGAATAATTGTTTATCAAGAACAGGTTATTCAGATTGCAAATAAAGTCGGAAACATGAGTCTTGCCGAAGCAGATTTGCTTCGCCGTGCAATGGGCAAAAAAGATTTGAAGTCCATGTCGGAACAAAAAGAAAAATTTCTTGAAGGTGCAATTAAAAATCAAATCAGTAAAAAAGTTGCCGAAGAAATTTTTGAAGCGATTGATAAATTTGCCAATTATGGTTTTAATAAAAGTCATGCAGTTGCATATTCAATTGTCGCATATCAAACCGCTTATTTGAAAGCACACTACCTGGAAGAATTTCTTGCGGCAAATCTTTCGAACGAATATGGCAATACAGATAAAGTAACAAACCTTTTGGAAGACTGCCGTAAGCTTAATGTTAAAGTTATGCCGCCGGATATAAACAACCCGACTGTTAAATTTAATGTCAAGAATAAAAAAATAATTTTCGGAATGAGCGCTATTAAGAATGTGGGCGTGAATGCAGTTGAAGAGATAAAATTAGCACATCAAAAACTTGGAAGAAGCTTTAAGAGCATTTATGATTTCTGTTCGAATGTTGATACGCGTGTAGTTAACAAGCGTGCATTAGAAGGATTAGTTCTTTCCGGCGCATTCGATCTCTGCGGCGGATCGCGCGCACAAAATTTTTTGGCAGTTGAAGAAGCTCTTAGTTTTGGCGGCAAAGCACAATCTGTTAAAAACTCTCATACTGATAGTTTATTCGGCGGAGATTCTGATGCGATGCATATTCATGAACCGAAGCTGCCGGAAATTTCTCCCTGGGAAGCCAAACACAGACTTGCTAAAGAAAGAGAAGTGCTTGGATTTTATTTAACCGATCATCCGTTAAGAAAATATGAAATTGAATACCGTTCGTTTGCCACAGTTCATCTTGGTGAAACCGAGACGTATAATTATACGGAATCCGTGCGTGCATGCGGGGTTGTAACTGAAGTTAGAACTAAAATTGACAAACGCGGAAACCAGATGGTGTTTTTTAAACTGGACGATTTCAGCGGCTCGTGTGAATGCTTGATGTTTTCAAAAGTTTATAAAACTTGTGAAGATTTAATAATACCGGAATCAACAATATTAGTTGCAGGTAGACTTGAAAGCAGCGGCGATGCAGTTAAACTTCATGTTGATGAAGCGCTTTCACTGGATGATGTAAAACAAAAACTTACCAAACGCATAGGATTGATTGTTGATAATTCTATACATGATAGTTCAAAAATATCCGAGATCAAAAAGTTGATGGAAGAATATGAAGGTTCCATGCCTGTTTTAGTTTGTCTTCGAGAAGAAGGAATCAACCGCGAATTTCATATCAACTATAAAATTGCTTTCAACTCAGAGTTTATCCCTAAAATAAAAAAACTTCTTGGCGAAGAATCTGTTATTTATTTCCCTTCGTGAGTTAAAATAGGAACGTTTGATTTCATTTTCGTATTTCTTAAGTTTGTGCCGCAATTAACAAGAAAGGAAAAATAAATGGAACAGAAGTGGGCGCTGATATTGGGTGCTTCAAGCGGATTCGGCGGCGCGTCTGCGATTGAGCTTGCAAAACATGGTTACAATATTTTCGGTATACATCTCGATCGTCAGGCCACAATGCCGCAGGTACAGCAAATAATAAAAAAAATTGAACGGACAGGACAGAGAGCGATATTTTTCAACATAAATGCTGCAGATCAAATCAAAATTAACGATACTCTTGATGAGATCACTGAACGGTTTGCGACAAAAGAACATCCTCAAGTTCATGTTTTAATTCACTCTCTTGCCTTCGGAACTTTAAAACCATTCATATCAAAAAATCCAAATGATTGTATTTCTCCTGCTCAAATGAGTATGACGCTTGAAGTGATGGCTCATTCATTAGTTTACTGGGCTCAAGGATTAGTCAATAGAGGTTTGTTTGCACATGGCGGAAGAATTTTTGCGCTCACCAGTGCCGGCTCGCATACAGTTATTCCAAATTACGGTGCTGTGTCTGCTGCTAAAGCTGCGTTAGAAGCCCACATCCGTCAGCTTTCTGTTGAACTTGGATTCATGAAAATTACTTGCAATTCCATTATGGCAGGTGTTACAGATACACCCGCTGGAAATAAAATTCCAATGTTCGATAAAATGATGTACTCAGCTAAAATGAAAAATCCACACAACAGATTAACAACACCGGAAGATGTTGCAAGAGCAATTGTTCTGCTGTGCGATGAAAGAGCAGATTGGATTTCCGGCAATGTTATTGGAGTTGATGGAGGCGAATACATTGTTAATTTCATTGGTGAAAAAACTAGTCAAATAATAAAATAACGGAAAGAGAGATGACGGAATTCGGATTTACCGAAGAACAATTAATGCTTCGCGATATGGCTCGCGATTTTGTTAATAAAGAAATTAAACCAATTGCAGCAAAAATAGATGCTGATGAAAAAATTCCCGCTGAGTTAATTAAACAACTTGGCGAACTTGGATTTCTTGGTGTTGCGTTTCCCGAAGAATACGGCGGCGGCGGATTTGGGGAAGTTGGTTATTGTTTAATGCAGGAAGAGATAGCTAGAGGATGTATGTCAACCGCTACATTTATCGGCGCTCATCAATCAATCGGTTCAAATGTAATTTATCTTGGGGGATCTGAAGAACAAAAACAAAAATTTCTTACACCTCTTGCCACAGGTGAAAAGATCGGTGCTTTCTGTTTAACCGAAGCGCAGGCAGGATCAGATTCCTTCAATGTAAAAACCCGCGCTCGTCTTGATGGCAATGAATGGGTAATCAACGGTGAAAAATTATGGATTACTAACGGCGGTATTGCAGATATAGTTTCTGTCTTTGCACGAACCGAAAAAGGTGTTAGTGCATTTATTGTTGAAACTAATACACCGGGTTATCTTGCTGGTCCGGCAGAAAAAAAGATGGGAATAAAAGGAAGTTCTACAAATGCTATCACATTTGATAATGTTCGCATTCCAAAAGAAAATTTAATTGGTACAGACGGACGGGGTTTTATTCTTGCAATGAAAACTTTAAATGCAGGCAGATTAGGACTCGGTGCGGCTTGTCTTGGTGCATCAAAAGAACTTCTCGAAATGTCGGTCAAGTATGCAAAGCAGCGTAAACAGTTCGATCAGTCAATTTCGAATTTTCAAGCGATTCAATTTATGCTTGCCGAAATGGCAACCTTGTTATATGGAATGGAATCGATGGTGTACCGTACTGCAATCGATTATGATCTGAAAAAAGATGTTGGACGTGCATCGGCAATAGTTAAGGTTTTCTGCTCGGAGTCTCTCGATAAAATTGCCGACTACGCTGTACAGATCCATGGCGGAATGGGATACTCACGTGAACTTTCAATTGAAAGATTTTACCGTGATTCCAGAATTAACAGAATCTTCGAAGGTACGAGCGAAATTCAAAAAGGAATTATTGCTCACGAAATTTTGAAAAAGAACGGTATTGTATAAAAATATTTTTTAAAATTTATTTTAAGGAGTAGTGAATAAAATGAAACCAATCACTTTTACTGATGATAATTTTGATGGTGAAGTATTAAAATCCGATCTTCCCGTTGTGGTAGATTTTTGGGCTGCGTGGTGTGGTCCTTGCAGAATGATTGCCCCGATCATTGAACAATTAGCCCAAGAATATAACGGTAAAGTTAAAGTCGGCAAACTTGACGTTGATGAAAATCAAGGTGTAGCAATTAAATATGGTGTCAGAAGTATTCCGACAGTATTATTTTTAAAAGGCGGACAGGTAGTTGATACTGTTATTGGTGCAGTGCCGAAATCCATGTTCGTTGAAAAGCTTGCAAAATTAGTTTAATTTTTATTTACGCATTAATGAATTTTCGTACCCGAGTAACTCTTGTTTTCACAACGCTATTCTTCTTGAATGGCGTTTCATTTTCACAACTGGAAATGTGGAAACATTTCGATAAAACCAATAGCGGTTTACCAACAAATACAATTCGTTCTGTTACACAAGATCCAAAAGGTAATTACTGGGTATGTACCTGGGATGCCGGTCTTGTAAAATTTGATGGAAAGAAATGGACAGTCTTCAATACAAAAAATTCCGGTTTGCCAAATAACTGTGTATATAGCATTACCTTTGATAAGAAAGGGAATATATATATCGGCACAATGGGTGGAGGTCTTGCTGTTTTTGATGGTAAATCTCGATGGAAAGTTTATGACATTAAAAATTCTCAAATACCGGAAAATTGGATCTACTCTGTAGCGCTGGATAAAAAATCAAATATATGGGTAGGCACTTTTTCAGAAGGTTTAGGTGTGTTTGATGGGAAGCGATGGCAAATTTACAACAAGACCAATTCAATCCTACACAATAATAAAGTTACATATATAGATATTGATAAATTCGATAATAAAATTCTTGCCACTCAAGCAGATCTTGTTTTTATTATTGATGGGAAATGGAAATCCGAATCAGATATGAAAGTGGATTCTTTAGATTATATCTCATATTGGATTTCGGAAACGAAGGATGGTAAAAAGTTGATAAGCTATAAGTATAGCGGCGGGATTGTAATTTTTGACGGCAAAAATTTTCAGTCATATAAAAAATCAAATTCTAAAATTCCAATAGAAGGTTTTTATTCTGCTGTTGAAGATAATAAAAAAGTTATTTGGGCTGGCAGTTTTGGTGAAGGTGTTGTTAATTATGATGGTGCTAAATGGGAGCTTTGGAATAAAACTAATTCCCCATTAAAGGATAATCTAATTTTCAACATTTATGTAGATTCTAAAAATAATAAATGGTTCTCAACGTACTTTGGCGGAATTTCTATTTTTAATGAAGAAGGAGTAAAATTATAACCTTATTAATGGTGTATAATGTTCACTCTTTTGATTAGATTGGGAACAAGTTAATAACTGCTAATAAACCCACTGTTCTTTTATGTCATTTTTAATAATCTATTATCTGGCGCTCATCTTACGCAGTTTATAGACTTGGCGCTCTTGGCGTTTTTCTTGGCGTGCTTTGCGTGAAAAAAAGAAACAAATTTCACGCAAAGACCGCAAAGGTTACATGACTACGGCAGACAGGCGTGAAGGTCGCAAAGAAATGATAACTGAAAAACTTTCGTGCTTAACGTGAGTTAATAATAGGAAAGTTTTTTACAGAAGATAATGTGGCGAAGTAGATGGATGACATTGTGAATGTTAGAACTATTAATAAAAATATATTAAGGATAAGTTACTGGATTAAAACCTTGACAAATAAATCATAGGATATTAAATTCATTTCAAAATTAGCGCAGCTAACTAAACAATTCAAATATTCAACTTTGCGCTTGATTTAGAAATAGCATTGGAGTATCTTAGATTCACTTCAAATGAAAGAAACGATTTTTTTAAAAAGCTGTACTTTAGACTTATATGGCAACTCATTTGTTCCGTAAAATGAAGGGCAAAAAAACGGGATTAATTTTTAATTAATTTTTTTTGTAGTAAGAATAATAATTCACTTCTAAACAAAAGAGGAGGTAGTGGTTGACGTTTTTGTTACAAGTTTTTTCTTTTCTAAAACCCTTTCTTAGTTATTCAACAAATAAGGAGTAAAAATATGCATCGAAAGATTTTTTACTTTTTGCTATTTCTAGTTCTTTGTCCTCTACTTATTAATGCAGGAACAAAGGGTAGAATCAAGGGAAAAGTAGTCGATTTGCAAACGGGCGAAGCCCTAATTGGAGCTAATGTTGTAATAGTTGGTTCCTCTGCGGGTTCTAACACCGATGCAAACGGCGAATTCCTAATTCAAAATTTGGACCCAAATGTTTATACACTTAGAGCTTCATACGTTGGGTATCAAACAATTACAATCTCCAATGTGAGAGTTAATGCTGACATCACAACGTTCCAAAATTTCGAATTGCCAAGTCAGGATATTCAAGTTGGAACAGTAACAATTACAGCGGTAAAACCGATTATCCAAAAGGATAATACAAACGCTGTTAGAATTACCACAAACGAAGACATATCTGCTCTTCCGGTACGTGGCTTCACTAGCTTTTTAACACTAACTCCAGGCGTTTCTACCAATAATAATGAAATTCACCTTCGTGGTGGTCGTTCTGATGAAGTAGGTTATTATGTTGAAGGTGTTTCGGTAAGAAACCCGCGCGGCGGCGGTAGAGCTGTTACTATTTCACAAGATGCAATAGAAGAGATGCAAGTTCAGTCCGGTGGTTACACCGCTGAGTTTGGCGGCGCCAATTCCGGTATCGTTCGCTCAACATTTAGAAGCGGCGGTTCACAATTAAAAGCAAGCGTAGAATACATTACGGATAATGTTACATTCAAGAGTGCTAAAAATGCTTTTGACGGAAAGAAAACTCCTTTTGGAACCTACTGGTTAGGTTATGATGAGACCAGCGCTTCCTTAAGCGGTCCTCTTTTTGACCAAAGAATCAAGTTCTTCGTTAATCTTAACTACCAGTTTAGTAGAAATGGTTTTGACCTCAGCGGATTCCCAAATAAAATTGTTGATCAACCGGCAATTAATCTTGGAAATATTTGGGATCCAAATGTTCCTGCCGCCTCAAGAGATACTGTTAATTTTGTATTTAATAATGGTCCTCAACCGAAATCAGCAACAAAATATTATACTTTAACCGGTACAATGAACTTTGATTTCAAACCTCTTATGTTCAGATTATCCGGCTCATATTTTATTGATGAAAATAATTTCAATGCTACCGGTCCTTACAATATTTACAATGACCGTCCCGGACAATATCAAGCGCATAACGGTACTGCCAACATTAAAATGACTCATGTTCTCAGTCCTAATTTGTTCTATGAATTAAATGCAGGTATTGTTAGAACAGATTATGCTGGACAGGATCCTTTCTTGTTAGATAATTATTGGGGTTATGGCGATAGCGTTGCTAACGCCGCTGTTGGATATGTATGGACCAGAACACCTCAAGATATTGCACGCAGAGTAACCGGTCAATTTACAGCTCC
>JAJYXU010000046.1 GCA_021801605.1 Bacteroidota bacterium | reverse complement strand
CTAACTTAATTTTATTTTGTGTATGGATGAAAAATAGGAAAATGAGAGGTAAAAGAAAATTGATTCTTTCCCTCGCTTGAATTGACAAAGTTGACAAATAGAAATATCTTTAATCAAAGAAAAAATACAAACTAACATGCTTAAGCGATCTATCTTAAAAAATAATAACAAATACAATGTTAATGTTGATGTGATAATCGTAAAGGAAGACAATTATTATGTTGCGTATTGTCCATCATTGGATTTGTCCGCTTACGCTGATTCGATTGAGAAAGCTGAACATGCGTTTGAGAAGAACCTCGAAATTTTTTTAGATGAAACTGCACAAAAGGGGACATTTGAAAAAATATTGCTTAATCTAGGATGGACTTTAAAATTGCATCCAAAACCAGATTACAAACCTCCACTAAAATCCTTTTCAGCGTTGAATAGAAAATTTAAATCCAAACCCGAGCACTCATTTAAAGAGCAAATTGCAATTCCAATTTGATACTCTATGGGAATTAAATCAATCCCGCTTAAGAAATTTAGAAAGTTTTTAAAACACATTGGCTGTATAAAAATAAGAATACAATCGAGCCATGAGATTTGGGATAAAACTGACGGCTCGCTTCTACGACCAATCGTTGTTGATAATAATTACAAAGATGTTCCAACGCTTGCATATTCATACATGTCTAAGAACGCTGGGAATTTCAAAAGAAGAATTTGAGAATATAATCTCAGGTTTGTAGTGTATGAATAAAAATTGGAAAATGAGTGGTAAAAGAAAATTAATTCGGAATTCTTATTATTTGGAGTTTGAGTGAGTATAACTTATTGTGCAAACATTTTTAGTTGATCGTATAATGATACGGCAGTGTCAAAATCGAACCGGGCTCTGATTAAGAAACCTTCATTTCTATCTTTAGCAAGAGGGGGCTCGGGTTCCCATTCCATGTTGGAATTTAGGACCAAGTTTTTTTCACTATCAATTATTGCCCATTTAGCTGCACCGTTCATGTTGGATTTCATAATAAGGTGAATTTTTCCATCAAGCGCAAACTTTAGAGCTTTATCAAACCATTTTGCTTTTTCTTCCACTGTCATACTTCTTTTTTAGTAATTTTTCTGGGAATCCAAATTTATTATCGAAAAAAAATTGAATAGGTTTAAGAGTATCTCTAATAACTAGCTAATCTGCGAAAATCCGTTTACCCCGTGGAATAGCATTTGTGTTTTTGAAACAATTTGATTCTTAATTTATTCCACGGGGTAAATCGGTGTTCTATTTTTAAATAATAGTTTTTAGAGATACCCTTAAGACATTTGTATGATTGATTTCCAATATTCAGCAATTCTTAGCAATTCTCTTTCTTGACTTTCCGACCTCAAAACCTCATATTTGTCATCATATGAATAAAGACTTCACTTTGATTGCTTCGGATGGAGAAAAGCTTAGTATTACTACTTATCTTAATGAACAATTATTTTCTGGTAAAACGCTTGTTTTTGTTCATGGATTCAAAGGTTTTAAGGATTGGGGTTTTGGTCCTTATCTTGGCGAATATTTTGCAAATAAAGGTTTTTTTGTAATTACGTTTAATTTTTCGCATAATGGGATAGGTGAAAGTAAAAATGAATTCACCGAAATAGAAAAATTTGCGAAAAATACATTCAGTAGGGAAGTAAGGGAACTGAATGAACTACTCGATGCCTTTAGAAGTGGTTTTTTTGCAGAGATTGATACAAAATCGAAAGTAGGGCTAATAGGACATAGCAGAGGCGGCGCGGTTGCAATTTTATCTGCGGCTAAAAGAAATGATGTTGATGCGGTAGCAACCTGGGCTGCAATTTCAAAATTAGACCGATATTCAGTTCGTCAAAAAGATGAATGGCGTAAAAAAAGTTATTTTGAAATTATGAATATGCGCACAAAACAGATGATGCGCTTAGATATTTCCATACTTGAAGATATTTTACAAAATGAAAGCAGCTCTTTGAATCTTGAAAATGCTTTGAAAAATTTCAATCGACCGTTATTGATTGCACATGGAGATCAAGATCTTGCTGTTCCGATTTCCGAAGCAGAACTGCTTTATCAATGGTCGGATAAATCTAAAACTGAATTGTTCAAAATCTTCGGAACGGGTCATACTTTCGATATTGTCCATCCATTTTCCGGTACGACCGTGAAGTTTGAAAAACTTTTGGAAGAGACAACAAAATTTTTTATTAAAAATCTTAACTAGAGGAATTTATGGCTATTAAAGAAAAAGTTAAAAATAATCCGTTGGTAACAACGTTAATTAAAATAAGAAGCTCGGAATTATTCTGGATAGTTACTTTTGCGGTTCTCACAATATTTGCGGCACAAGTTTCAGTACCTACTCAGCCGGTTCCATTCACACTTCAGACAATGTTGGTTTTGCTTTCTGGTGCTTTTCTCGGCTCACGTAACGGTGCGTACAGTCAATTATTATATCTTGCTGCGGGCGTTAGTGGATTGCCGGTTTTTGCAGGATTCAGTTTTGGATTTGCACGGTTGATCGGTCCGACCGGTGGTTTTCTAATATCATTCCCGTTTGCTGCGTTTTTGGTTGGATACATTTTAGAAAAAAATCATAAAACGGTTACAATTTTATTGTCATTCATTGTAGGTCAATTATTAATTCTTCTTGCAGGCGCTTCATACTTAGCTCTTTTTATGAATGGTAATTATTCTAATGCTTTATTCAGCGGTGCAATTATTTTTTCTGTTTGGGATTTAATTAAAACTGCAGCGGCATTTAGTATATACAAAGCCGTCTCTAAAAAATATCCAAAGCTTCCTTAACGATTGCTCCAAGTATGATGAAGCAGATAATTTTCTCTATAATCTTTCTCGGCGCGTTTGGATTTCTTTTCTATAATCTGAAAAGGATCCTTTCATACATTAAGCTCGGTCAGCCGGAAGATCGTTTTAGTAATCCTTCTGAAAGAATTAAAAATGTTTTGAAGATTGCATTCGGACAATCAAAACTTTTACGCGAACCTGTTGCCGGTGCAATTCACTTTCTGATATTCTGGGGTTTTATGCTTTTCCTATTTGCAGTAGGTGAAGCAATTATTCAAGGATTTATTCCGTCGTTCTCGCTGCATTTTCTTGGTCCGGTTTATACAGCAATAACTCTTGTTCAGGACATTTTTGGAGTGCTGGTAATCATCTCCGTTGTATTGGCATTGTATAGAAGATTTATTCAGAAAGTACCCCGGCTTAATGTGAAAAACCACAAACTTGATGCGGCGGTAATTCTTTTGCTTATACTCGGTGTTGTGATTTTCATGTTTGGTCAGAACATTACACACATTGCCAATTCAAATTTTGTTTTAGCAGATTATGAAATACGGCCTGTTTCATTTTATTTGAGCGGAATTTTTTTTAACGGTGGAAGTGAAACCTCGCACATATTGTATGAAGTTTTTTGGTGGATGCACATTCTAATTATTTTCGCATTCATGAATTTTCTCCCATACTCGAAACATTTTCATGTATTCACATCCATCCCGAATGTTTACTTCTCGAAAATCGGTGATAAAAAATACGCTCTGAAGAAATTAAATCTGGAAGATGAAAATTTATCTCAGTACGGAGCTTCTGATTTTGAACATTTATCTTGGAAACAAATTCTTGACGGATTTTCATGTACGGAATGTGGGCGATGTACTGCCGCATGTCCGGCGGCGGCAACAGGAAAGAAATTATCACCGCGCGAAATTATTGTTAACATCCGTCACCGCACGGAAGATAAAGCTCCTTTGATTTTAGCGAAAGCCGGCGATGATAACGAGATGATTAAAAAAACTCTGGTTCATAATTACATTGCCGATGAAGAACTTTGGGCGTGTACAACTTGTATGGCATGCGTTCAAGAATGTCCCGTTACAATAGAGCATGTTGATTCTATCATGGATATGAGAAGAAATCTTGTCTTAGGCGAATCGAACTTTCCACCCGAACTCAATGCTGTTTTCAAAAATATTGAAACGAACTTTACACCGTGGGCATTCAACGCACAGGATAGAGCAAATTGGGCAGAAGGAATGAACATCAAAACGATGTCGGAAGATCCGAATACAGAATACTTGTTCTGGGTAGGATGTGCCGGCTCTTTTGATGCGCGCTATCAAAAAGTGGCGAAAGCGTTTGCAACTTTGATGAAGAATGCTAATGTTGATTTCAGAATTCTTGGTGTGGAAGAAAAATGTAACGGAGATACTGCCCGTCGTCTTGGCAATGAGTATCTTGCTCAAATGATGATGCAGGAAAACGTAGAGACGTTAAATAATTACGGTGTCAAAAAAATTGTTACCGGATGCCCACATTGTTATAACTCATTGAAAAATGAGTATCCACAATTCGGCGGAAATTTTGAAGTTGTACATCATACTGAATTGATCAATCAACTTCTTGATGAAGGGAAGATCAAACTCAAGAACGAAGAAGTGAAATCAAAAATTACTTATCATGATTCATGTTACCTTGGAAGATACAACAGCATTTATGATTCGCCGCGCGATTCGTTGAAAATGATAAAAGGTGTTGAGTTGTTGGAGATGGAAAGGAATCGTGATAAAGGATTTTGCTGCGGCGCTGGCGGCGGAAGAATGTTCCTTGAAGAAACCGAAGGAACACGTATCAACAATAACAGGGCGGAAGAAGCAATCGGAACAAAAGCAGATATAGTGGCTTCTGCATGTCCATTCTGCATGACGATGATGAATGATGGAATTAAATCTTTTGATAAACAAGAAGCAGTTCAGGTAAAAGATGTAGCAGAAATAGTACTCGAAAACTCAATTCAATAAATCACTCACTAAAAGTAGGAGGTAGCATGAACGAAAAATATTTAAAACTTATTGACTTCTTAAAAGGTCTAGAACCCGACGTAGCAAAATTCTACGAGAAAGGACAATCCGCTGCCGGCACACGTTTGAGAAAAGGTCTCAGCGAGTTGAAGAAGTTAACTCAAGATTTGCGTAATGATGTACAAGATACAAAAGCACAACGCAAAGCTGCTAAAGGCGGAAACTAGTTTTTGAGTTTTCGATTTGTTTTAGGTTGGGTTAGAAATAGCCTGACCTTTTTTTTAAACCGACTAGTTCGAGTTGTAGAAGAGTATAATCGTAATCATGATCGTGTTCGTGATCGAAACGAAAGAGTAAGAGCATGGTCAAGATCACGAGCAAGAAAAATATTAGAATTGCATAACTCGTTTTGACTATGAAAAACTTAATCATCCTTTTCTTCACAACAGTTTTGGCATTCCAATTTCTTTCCTGTCCAATTTCAAAAATAAAAAAGAAAGATGTTGATTCCCTCCGGACGGTTACTATTTCGTTTGCCGGAGATTTGATGTGTCATTTTCCTCAGATGGATTTTGCAAGAGTTAGCAAAGACAGTTTTGATTTTAAACCTGCTTTTAGAGAAGTAAGAAAATTTTTGTCGGTTTCCGATTTAACAATTGGAAATCTGGAAACAACAATTGCCGGAAAGGAAAATCGCTACAGCGGTTACCCATTGTTTAATTCTCCTGATGAATATCTTGATGCTTTAAAAGATGCCGGATTTGATGTTTTGTTAACTGCAAATAATCATTGCCTTGATAGAGGTAAAAGCGGATTAGTAAAAACAATTGAAAAAATTCGTTCAGTCGGAATAAATTCTATTGGTACTTACAAATCTCAACAAGACCGAGACTCAATCCGGATATTTGAAATCAACGGAATCAAACTTGCAATTCTTGCTTACACATACGGGTTAAACGGTAATTACATATCAAAAAAAGAAAAATATCTGGTGAATGTAATTGATACAAATTTGATCAAGCTTGATATCCAGTCAGCGCGGAAGAAAAATGCTGAAGTTGTTCTTGTATATTTTCATTTTGGTGAAGAATATCAGCATAAACCAAACTCATTTCAAAGAGAAGTAGCGAAGTTTGCAATTAATTGCGGAGCCGATTTAATAATCGGAAGTCATCCTCATGTAATTCAGCCGCTTGAATATTTTACTTTTAATAAAAATAAAATTGGTGAAGGGATAATTGCTTATTCACTTGGTAATTTTCTCTCTAATCAAAGATGGCGTTACTCCGATGCCGGAGTAATTCTAAATATTGCCCTGACAAAAAATATTTCAAATGATGTAATCGAATTATCAAGTGTTTCAGTTCTGCCTACTTGGGTTTTTAAAGGAAGGTTAGAAAACAAAAATGAATTTATTATTCTCCCAGCTGATACAACGATGAGTAAGTTTTATAACTTCTTAACAGAAGCAGACCGGACTAAACTTCTCCAAGCTAACACCGATACACGCAAAATGTTTAATTCCCTTCAAAGTCATTCTTACCAACTATTGAACGGAAAATCCAACTAACCTGTTGGAGTTAATAAATCGCATATAATTTTTTATCTTTGCAGCGAATTAAAAAGAAAGTTTTAATGGCAAACAAAAATAAAGCTTCTCTAGGAATAATCTTTGTAACAATTTTCATCGATTTAATGGGGTTTGGTATTCTGATTCCAATTCTTCCAACGTTCACAAGCAAGGAACTTGGGATTTCTAATTTTGGGATCGGTTCGGTTATTGCCATTTTTTCTTTGATGCAGTTTGTTTTCAATCCGATGTTAGGCAAGTTGTCAGATAGAATTGGAAGACGGCCGGTTATTTTAGTTACACAATTAATGACTGCCGCTTCTTATCTGATATTTGCGTTTTCAAACTCATTTGCTTTGTTGTTCTTTTCAAGAATGTTAGCTGGACTTGGCGGAAGTAACATTGGTGTTGCCCAAGCTTATATTGCAGATATTACATCACGTGAAGAACGGGCAAAAGGTATGGGGGTGATTGGCGCCGCGTTTGGATTAGGTTTTGTGTTCGGTCCAGTAATTGGCGCGTTGCTGGCGAAATATGGATATCGTGTAGCGGGACTTGGAAGCGCCTTTTTCACATTAACGGCATTTACTTTTGCATACTTCAGATTACCGGAATCTCTGAAAGAAAAGAAGACCGAAGGAAAAATTAAGATCAAAATTTTTGATTTCTCTTTTGCCAAACATATAATGTCAAATACTTCAATCGGATTTTTAATTGTGCTCTTCTTTTTAATAATTTTTTCGATTGCTATTATTTACGGTATGTTTGCAATACTTGGTCATAATTTTTATCATTTCAGCGACCAACAAAACGGAATGCTCTTTGGTATCACAGGATTGGTTGGTGCCGCAATTCAAGCAGGATTTATTAGAACACTCTCACATAAGTTAAATGATAAAACAATTGTTCTGTTAGGTATCTTTTTTATGATGATTGGGCTCGGGCTTTTACCATATGGTGGTAATTTTTTAGGTGTTGCAATTATAATTTCAATTATGGCGGTTGGAGCCGGAATTCTACAGCCAATTATTCCTAGTATGATTTCAAAATATTCACCCGAAGATCAGCAAGGCGCAACATTAGGATTCAGCCAATCAATCTCTGCTTTTGCACGTGTGCTTGGTCCGCTATGGGGCGGTTTTTCTTACGATGCGTTTGGCTATCAATATCCATTTATTACAGGTGCTGCTTTTACTTTGATAACTTTTATTGCCGCATTCTATTTATTGAAAACCAATAAGATGGAAGTGCCTCAAAATGTTTAAAGTTGGAAAAATAAATATAGAGCATGCGCTTCTTCTTGCACCTATGGAAGATGTAACGGACATCGCTTATAGAAGACTTTGTAAAGAATTAGGCGCCGATGTTGTTTACACTGAGTTTGTTAATTCAGACGGCTTGATTCGTTCTAATAAAAAAACTGAAAAGAAACTTGAGATTACAAACGAGGAACGTCCTGTTGGAATTCAAATTTATGGCGGTAATCTTGAACCGATGATTGAAGCGGCAAAGATCGCTGAATCTAGAAATCCCGACTTAATAGATATAAACGCTGGATGCTGGGTTAAAA
>JAJYXU010000012.1 GCA_021801605.1 Bacteroidota bacterium | reverse complement strand
GAGACCTCTGAAAAATAGAATTGTACAGGACTGCAACATTTTTAATAGCACACAGATGACGCAGATTTGGCAGATTTTCGCGGATTAAATCTGCGTTAATCCGTTTAATCTGTGTCATCTGCGTTCTATTCTTAATTTTTCAGAGGTCTCTAATCATTAATCAGATTTTTAACTCATACAAATATACCTAATAATTCACCTTACGCAAAAACATTATTATTTGTCATTCTGACCCCGATTTATCGGGGGAAGAATCTAAAAACTTCTTTTTTGCTCGATTACGAGATTCTTTACTCCACTTCGTTCCGTTCAGAATGACACCTTGCGTAAGGTGATCTAATAAGTTTTTGTTATTCAATTGTTTCTTTCGCCGTTTCTTTAACTGCTTCAATAATTTGTTTGTAGCCGGTACATCTGCATAAGTTGCCCGCAATTGCATCCTTAATTTCTTCTTCGGTTGGATTTGGATTTTGATCTAACAGTGCAGACGCCGATAAAACCATTCCCGGTGTGCAGAATCCACATTGAACTGCACCATAAGTAAGAAAATTTTTCTGAAGTGAACTCAGTACTTCTCCTTCGGCGATTCCCTCAATAGTGACAATCTCAGAATCATTTGCCTGAGCTGCTAACACCAAACATGAATTCACCGCACGACCATTCATCAGAACTGTGCACGCACCACATTCACCTACACCGCAACCTTCCTTTGTTCCGGTTAGATTAAAATAATCCCTAAGTAAATCTATCAGCCGGAGGTATGGCTCAGTTGTAACTTCTTCTTCTTTTCCGTTTAATTTGAATCTCACTTCCATCTTAAATCGTTAATGGAACGCAGATTATTATGATAGTTATGATCTATTAAGTTACCTTACGCGAAGCATTGTAATTGTCATATTGAGCGGAGCGAAACATCTCAAAACAGTTTGAAATCGAGGTGTCGAGATTCTTTACTCCGTTCAGAATGACAATTTTGCGTAAGGTGAATTAGTAAGATCATAACCAATCATAAGAGATCATAAAGATCCGCGTTCTATTCCTTTTAATAGTTGATAAAACATTTGTTGTACTACCGGTAATTTGTATTCGCTTGACCAGCGTAATCCGGTAACTTGAATAATTTGTTCACCTAACATTTTAGAAAGCTCTTTAAGAAACTGGTCCTCTATCTTTTTCCCTTTTGCAAATTTTTCGAGATCAAAAAACCTTGTACCAATTGGTGTAACGGCACCGGATGCAATTCTAATCTCATCAATCATATTATCATTTAGACTTATCAACATAGCTAAAGTAATTCTACTGATGGCAACAGCTCTTCGTCTTCCGAGTTTATAAAAATCACCCGTAAACTTTTTCGATGGGATAGGAATATTTATTCTTGTTACTATTTCATCTTTATTGAGTTTTGTTTTGTACGGCGCGCTTAAAAAATCATTAAGGAAAATTTCTCTTTTAGAACTGAGCGATTCAATTTCAACCGTAGCATTATAGACTAAAAGAACCGGAACAGAATCTGCACAAGGAGCGTTATTTACAAAATTGCCTGCAAGGGTTGCGCGGTTTCGTATCTGAACGCTACCAATCGTACCGGCTGATTTCCAAAGCAGCGGTAATTTTTTTTGAACAACTTCATTCTGAAGAATATCCGAAAAAGTTTCTGCTGCGCCAATTGAAATTTTTTCTGTCCCAACATTAATTCCCTTCACTTCCGGCATTTTGTTTATATCAATCAGTAAGCGGGTATTTTTGAAACGATTTGATTCTTGATTCAATCCGGGAATTACATCTGTTCCGCCAGCAATGATATGAACATTTTCTTGATTCAGTGCTAGAGCGTTCAACGCTTCATTAAGATCTTTGGGAAATAATATTCCTAATGGAGGCATCATAACAGACTTCCTCTTTTTATGTCGGCGGGACGAAGTTTTTTGCTAAGCAAAACTTCTTCAAGATTGAGAGGCAGATTAAAAAATCTTTTCCCGAGCGCATTGCAAACCGCATTTGAAATTGCTGCGGCTGTTAATTCTAATGTTGGTTCTCCTAAAGATTTTGCGCCCCATGGTCCGTAAGAATCTTTACCTTCAATAAAGATCGGTTTGATTTCGTCAATGTCTTTACTGGTTGGAATTGTGTAGGTATCAAAATTTAATTCGCGAATGAATCCTTTATCGGTAGTAATTTCTTCAAAAATTCCGTAGCCCGCACCTTGAGTTACTCCGCCATAGACTTGTCCTTCAGCACCAAGCCGGTTAATCACTTTCCCGGGATCGTGAACAGCGGTAATTTTATCTATGTATACTTCTCCGGTTGCAATGTTAACACTAACTTCGGCAACTTGACATCCGTAAACATAAGTGAAGTATGCATCGCCTTGTCCGAACTCTTCATCCCAATAAACGTTTGGACTTTTATACCAGCCGATTGAAGCTAAGCTTACTCCGCGCGAATAAGCTAACTTGCAGACTTCCGGAAACTTTGCGATCAATCCTTTCCTTCTGGAAAAAACTAAATTCTCTCTGAACGACACAAAATCATCTTCGCCTAATTTGAATTCAGCTTTGACAAATTTTTCTAATCGTTCAAGTAAAATTTCCGCAGCATTTTTAACCGCTCCACCACCCATCAATGTTGAACGTGATGCAACTGTTGGTCCGCTATCCGGTGTTATTCCAGTATCCAGTTCAAGATAAATAATTTTATCTGTTGTTATTCCTAAAACTTCCGATGCGATGATCGAATATGTTGTACGAAGACCTTGTCCATTCTCTGCTAATCCGCAATCGAGATAAACACTTCCGTCATTCTGAATAGAGATATAAGCAGCAGCGGCATCAGTTCCTTCTGCACCAAGAGAACATCCGCGGAAACTAACTGCCAGACCGATTCCTTTTTTTATCAAATCATTTTGCTTGATGAATTGCGAATCATTCAATATTGGCGATAATGAATTTAATTCTACCGCAATAGATTTTTTCTTTTTATTCCTTTTCCATTTTGTAATAAAATCCGTATTGCCGCAAGCTACATCTAAAACACGAACAAGATTTACCTCGTGGTCTTTTAAAATTTGTCCTGTTGCGGTTACAGAACCAACTTTCAATCCGTTCACTCTTCTTATCTCATCGGGTGTCATTCGTAATCGTGCTGCAATTTCATCCATCAAAGATTCCTGAGCAAAGATTGGCTGCGGAGAGCCGAAACCGCGCATTGCGCCGGTGTAAGGATTGTTGGTATAAACAGCACGCACATCCGTGTGAACATTTTCAATTTCGTAAGGACCGGTTGCTTGAACAACAGTGCGCCAGGTTACGAATGGGCTCATCGAAACATACGCGCCGCCATCAGCAAGAATATCAACCTTCATTGCTTTAATCTTGCCGTTCTTTGCGTAACCAACTTTATAATTTAAAATGTATGGATGGCGTTTGTACGATTCGAGTATTGATTCTTCGCGTGTGTAACGAATCTTGACCGGTCGATTTGTTTTCATTGCGGCAACAGCAGCACGTGCAGAGAGGATGCACATTGTATCATCCTTTCCACCAAACGATCCGCCGAGATGCGCTTGATGAACACGGACTTTTGTCAGCGGCAGGTTCAAAACATTAGCAACAAATCTCCTTGTAGTAAAAGGATTTTGAATACTACCAATTATTTTAACACCTTGAGAAGTTCCGAGAGGAATAGCTATTACCGCTTCAGGTTCAATGTATGAATGTTCTACGAGTTGTGTAGTATATGTCTGTTCGAGAATTTCATCGCTCTCCGAAAAACCTTTTTCGATATCACCTTTACGGAGCGGGTGATGGACGATAAGGTTTGTCCCTGTCTCGGGATGAATTAAGATGGAATCTTTGTCCAAAGATTTTTTCGGATCGTTTAATACCGGAAGCGGCGTATAATCAACTTTAATTTTTGATAGAAGAGAACGCAATTGAGATTCCGATTCACCTACAAGCATAGCGAGGACATCGCCTGGAGTTACAACTTTTTCATCGCAGAATACCAGTTGATCATTTTTAATCATTCCAACTTTTTTTGTGCCGGGAATATCTGCCGAAGTAATTATCGAGAAAAGAAATTCACTTTTTTCAATTGCCGAAAAGTCTATTGAATTTATCTTAGCGTGAGCTTCAGAAATTCTTAACATTACTGAATGCAGCATTCCGTCAAACTTGTAATCATCACCAAACTTAGCCTGACCGGTTACTTTGTCAAACCCATCTTCACGGATAATTTTTTTACCGACGACTGAAAATTCTTCGTTCATTTCTTTCTCTATATTTGCGATGGAACACCGATCATTATGATAATTATGATTTTTTATGATCATGACGAATCATAAAGATCAGCGTGCTATTTTAGTTTGTTAACCAACCTTTCTCCTTGTAAGTAGATCTCATGCTTGATTTTATTTTCATCCACATTAAGAAGTTTAAAATCTTTCATCAAAAATTCACCATTCTGCAAAACGCTGTGAACCGGATACTCCAAAATACCATAAATAAAATGTCCCCAAAAATTTTCTCTGCTAATCGGAGTTGGCGGAACATAATCCCATAAAATCATATCGGCTCTATCACCTTGATTCAACGAAGGAAAATCGTGAAAATATCTTTCAGCAAATGTCAGCTGATCAAAATAAATTTTTTTAATTATTGCAGTGGCTTCATCAAAACTATTTTCTTGCCCGCGTGTTAGAAGAAAAAGTTGTTTCATTGAGTGTGCAATGTTGGAGTGCATTCCATCTGTTCCTACTAAGAACGGAATAGTATTAGGAATTTCTCCATACTGCGGAAGACCAACAGAGTTATTGAGATTTGAATCGGGGCAAAAGGCAAGAGCTCCTTCAAGCTCGCTGATTTTTATAAAATCCTTTCCGGTAAGATGAACACCGTGAACAAGAATACTTTTTGAATTGATCAATTTGTATTGCGTTAATCTTCTTAAAGGTCTTTTACCGGTAAACTCAATACTCAATTTGTTATCGCTGTCATCCTCTGCAAGGTGAATATGTATCCCAAGCTCAAATTGTTTTTGTAAATCGCGGGCTTCCGAAAGAAGATCATCTGAAAGAGTAAAAGAAGCATGTAGTCCCAGCATTCCATGGAAATCGCCGTTGAGTTGTGAAGTGAAAAAGTTTTTATTTTCGTTCAATCCATTTAAAGCCAATTCAGAACCGTTCCGATCTGTACACTCAAAACAGAGAACGCCGCGAAGACCAAACTCGTGCAAAACATTTTTGATTGTTGAAAGACTTCCGGAAATTTCATTTTGAGATGAGTGATGATCAAAAATATAAGTAACACCGTTTCGGATTGATTCCAGTGCTGCCATCTGAGCACTCGCAACAATCATATCGTTATCAAGTGCACGGTCAAGTTTCCACCATAAATTGTGCAGCACGCTCTGGAAATTTCCGAAATCACCTTTCAAAGGTAATCCCTTTGCTAGCCGGGAGTAGATGTGATCGTGAAAATTTACAAGAGGCAATGTTACCACTCTTCCGCAAGCATTGAATGAATTTTTATTTACTTTTTCCGGATTCTTAAGAAACGTTTGAAAATTTTTTGGACGTATTTTTGAAATCACCCCGTCAGAAATAATTATGTCCCCGAATAAAGGCAATATCTCACCTTCGATAACGGGACACACCCAGACATTCTCAATAGTTGTTATAATATTTTTCATTTTTCTTCCTGTCAAAATCTGAAAAATTCGCTGACATACAAATCATATAATAATTTTTCTTTCTAGAATCATTCCTTCTGATCTCGGTAAAAGTGCTATAGATCTAATCCAACTTGTTTATTAAAATTATCAATCAGCTCATCCCACTTTGGTGCAATTGCAAATCTCTCTGCCCAATAACTTTCATCGTACCATTGCGAATTAAGTTCTTCAACCGATTTGCCTTGCTGTTCTACCCATGTAAAATATTTGAGATTGTGAATTCGCTTTTTATCGTAATAACTTAATTCTTGAAAGTAATCGGTAGTTTGTTTCTTAACTACTGCATTCCAATCAACTTCCGATTGACGTTCGGAATATTTACCCCATGAGTGATTCATTTCCTCCAAACGAGAATTGTACATTTCTTTTGAATCTGTAAAGATTGTAAAGATCACATCGTCTTCATTCATCTCGTAATACTTAGCAAGTTTTATAGAGCTCAGCATATTGCTAATAGAAGAAATTCCAAGCCACGGCAGTTTAGAAATCACTTCTTCACTTATACCATTTTTACGCAGCCATTCTTGTCCGGTGGGCTCGTTAAACAGTCTTAAAATTCTCAACGGATCTTCATCATCAATAGCGCAAACCGCATCAGTATTTTTAACATTATGAATCCATGGAATGTGTTTATCTCCTATACCTTCAATCCTATGTGCACCGTAACCATTCATTAAAAGAGTTGGACATTGAAGCGCTTCAGTTGCAACAACTTTAACATGCGGAAACTTTTCACGAAGATAATCGCCAGCGCCAATTGTACCGGCTGAACCTGTAGCACTTACATATCCGCTCAATCTGCTGTTAAAATTTTTTATTTGATTAAAGAGTTTTTCCAGTGTTCCGCCGGTTACTTCATAATGCCAAACCGAGTTCCCAAATTGTTCAAACTGATTGAAGATCAGATATTCATCGCTCTTTGCTACAAGTTCATGACATTTATCATAAATTTCTTTTACATTACTTTCGCATCCGTAAGTTGCAAAAATTTCCGCGCCCATATTTTTGAGCCAATCAAATCT
Source organism: Bacteroidota bacterium (assembly GCA_021801605.1). Lineage (GTDB taxonomy): Bacteria > Bacteroidota > Ignavibacteria > Ignavibacteriales > Melioribacteraceae > Fen-1258. The sequence continues at coordinate 1,361 of JAJYXU010000012.1, read as the reverse complement.
TTCTTTGCTCATCTCTTCGGGAAGAATAGCAACAGCGTGAACCGACAACAAAGCAGAGTTGAATGCGCCGCCTCTGCAAAAATTTCCCGTTGAAGGCCATACAGCTTTATGATATTCCGGATTAAGCCTTCCTGTTACGAGATAAGGTGCAAGGCATCCGTAAGTAGCGCCAACTTTATGCGTGCCGGTCGGAAAAAACTTTCCAACTAATCCAACGACTCGAGCTTTAATACTGGTGATCTCTCTAGGAATTTCTAAAAAATTTATTCCGCCAATTTTTCCGTTCTCCGGATCGTTTTGCCAATTTATCCTGAATAAGTTAAGAGGATTTATTTCTTCTAATGCTACCTTCTCTAATCTTTTCTGGATGTTTTGAGGGATGGTTTCGGGGTTTTTTAATTGACTGAATTTTGGCAGAAAAATTTTTTGTTCTTTACATCTTTGAATTGTCTTTTTCAAATATTCTTCATTCTCAATTTGCCATAACCAGTTGTGCATTTATTCTCCTAATTATTAAGATTAAAAAACAAATAGGGTCACATTGCTTGCATGTGAACCTATTAACAGTATCACGAGTTTATTTGCGGTATTTAGCATCTCTTCCTTTACCAATTGTTCTGATTATTTTTTTCTTTTTTAAATAGAGATAAATCTTCCAACTCCGTAACCAATTTGATAAAGAAGAAATAAAGTAAGAAGCCGCCCAATTCTTCCATTGCCATCCTTGAAAGGATGAATACATTCAAAATCGAGTACAAATGATGCAACCGCCAAAAGTGGTTCAACTTTATTCTGAGATATACTTTTGTTGTACTCATAGCACAACTTTTCTATTGCTTTCGGTGTTGCTTTTGCTGATAGTGGATTGAATCTTACTGCGGTTCGACCATCTGGCAGGACTTCAAGTATGGCATTGTTCTCCTGTTTAAATCCTTTAACTTTTTCTGAAGTATAACGGTAAAGTTGTTTGTACCATTTCAGAATAAGTTGAGATGATAATTTGTTTTTGTTCGCATTAGTATGAATATTGTTAAGAATATCTTTATACCCTGTAACTTCTTCTTCAGGTCTATTCTGAGGTTTGGTGTTTTGTAGAATTAAAGAACGAATCCTTTTTTCAGGTACAATGATTCCTTCAATACGATTACTTGATTCTGTACTTTGAATGATTGCCGCCCGTTGTAAGGTATTCAACACTTCCGGAAATTGCTCTCTGAATAAAACTTCTCTCCCTTTGTACTCGCCAAGTGTTCTAACCGGTATCAAAATTTTTTGCGAGATAGGTTGATCAAGGTAATAATCGAATTCGAACGATCTCATTCTCTTCCTATTTGCCTTTTGTTGTACAAAGTAAGTAAAAC
>JAJYXU010000052.1 GCA_021801605.1 Bacteroidota bacterium | reverse complement strand
GTCTTAATTATTACACTCACTAACTGCACAAAAAAACCACAGGTAAAATTTCAAGAAGTAAAACCGAAACCAAATCAATTTGGGTTAGCCGTTAATGATCTGATTGAAATTCGTGATACAATTGAAATCAACCAAACACTTTCCGATATTTTAATTCCTCACGGGGTATCACAGCAAAAGATTAATGAGATAGAAAAGAAAGCACTTAGCATATTTCCTCTAAGAAGTTTTCGGACTAATAACGAATTGTATATTTATGCAAAATGGGACTCCGTTGAAACCGTGAAGTATCTTGTATATAAGAAAGATCCTGTAAACTATGTCGTTTTCGATTTGCGCGATGCGATTAACATTTATAAAAAACAAAAACCCTTTACAGTCAGACAAGTGACGGTCAGCGGTACTATCAAAGAAAACCTAACTCAAACTTTATTAGAGAAAGGAGTTAAAGAAGAAGTTGGATATACAGTAGCTGATATATACGAGAGTCAAATAGATTTTGCTTTGTTACAGAAGAATGACAGCTTCACTATTATTTTTGAAGAGATAAATGTAGATAATCAACCCGTCCGGATTGGAAAAATTCTCGCAGCAAAAATTAATTATAGAAAAAAAGATTATTTCGCCTTCCGTTTTGATAAGGAAAAGGGAGGAAGATATTATGATGAACACGGAAATGGTTTACAAGGAATGTTTCTAACTGCCCCAATTAAATTTAGATACCGGATTACTTCTCGCTATTCGTCTAATAGATATCACCCAATATTGCACAGGAATAAAGCTCATCTGGGGACAGATTACGCCGCCGCTAACGGGACACCGATAATGACGGTGGCTACTGGTGTAGTTTTAGAGGCAAGTTATACAAGTAGCAACGGAAACTATGTAAAGGTGAAGCATAATGGAACCTACACAACACAATATTTGCATATGTCACGTTTCGCAAAAGGAATTCGACGCGGCGTTCACGTAACTCAAGGACAGATTATTGGTTATGTTGGAATGACGGGCTTGGCAACCGGTCCTCATGTTTGCTTCAGATTTTGGGAAAATGGAAAGCAAGTAAATCCATTAAAAGAAAAAAATCAATCTTCCGATCCGGTCAGTAAAAAGAATAAAACCGAGTTTGATGAAGTTAAAATGGTTTGGTTAGAAAAAATAGCATCCGTTAATTATCAGCCATCAGTTGTTGATTCTCGAATTACAAATTCAACGAACTGAAAACTTGTTAATGACCACAAGAAACACTTTTGCATTTTCTTGCATTATTATGAATAATTATTCATAACCGGTTTTCCCCAAAAACCCCCTACATCGCAAAAATTAATTTTTCTTAATTTGTTACTAAAATTATTGCGTTGGAAAAAATTGTTTCCTACTTTTGCAACACTTTTTATAATTAAGGAAGACAAAAATGAAAACAGAATGCCCTGTCTGCGGTGCAGAGATAGGATTAGCAAAAGACGCTGTTCAAGGAGAATTAATTGAATGTACCGATTGCGGAACTGAATTAGAAGTTGTTTCAGTAGATCCTCCTAAAGTTCAAGAAGCTCCCCAAGAAGAAGAAGATTGGGGTGAATGATTTGGTCTGGATATTAGACTCGACACTTCGCGAAGGCGAACAAACACCCGGCGTTTATTTTGATAAACATATCAAACTTGCTATAGCCGGTCTTCTAGATGAAATTGGTATTGATATTATTGAATCGGGACATCCGATGGTAACGCCTGAAATTCATGCTGCTGTAAAAGCTATTGCACAAAAAGGATTTAAATCAATTGTTGGCGCACATTCGCGTTCACTTCAAAGTGATGTTGATCTTGCGCTTGAATGCGGTGTGAAATTTCTTGGAATATTTTATTGCGTTTCGGATGAAAGACTTGAAACTGTTTTTAAGAAGGATCTTGATTCCGCAATCAAACTGATTGCTGACGTTATCAAATATGCCAAGAGTCAAAATCCTAATTTGTTAATACGCTATACACCGGAAGATACAGTCCGTTCACAATTTGAAAATGTTGTTAAAGCTGCAACTGCTGCCGTTGAAGCCGGAGCCGATATTATTAGCGTTGCTGATACAACAGGTTTTATGGTGCCCGGTACATCGAGAAGTATGTACGATTACATTTCGCGATTGATTGAAGAATTAGACAAAAGAAATTTACATCCAAAAATTGCAGTGCACTGTCATAACGACCGCGGACTTGCTCTTGCAAATGCACTCGATGCATATCGTGCAGGCGCAAATATTATTGATGCTGCTGCATTAGGACTTGGCGAAAGAGCCGGCATAGTAGATCTCGCTCAGCTTCTAACTGTTTTAACCGTTGATTACAGTCAGAATAAATGGAATCTTGGAAAACTTGTTGAACTTTATGATTTAGTAAGTAAACATTCCGGAATTCCAATTCCAGCTAATTATCCAATCACAGGGAAGAATGCTTTTACACACTGCGCTGGAGTTCATACCCACGCTGCGTCTGTCAACCCTATGCATTATGAAAGCTTAAGCCCGGATATTCTTGGAAGAACAAGAACATTCTCACTTGATCATATGTCTGGTATTGCATCGCTTCGTTATGCATTAAAACTAATCGGTGAAGAATTACTAGACGATGCTCATCAAGTGGATGTTCTCAAGGAAGTCAAATCTGTCGGTCAACGTGGTCGCACTGTTGATCTTGCCGAACTGAAACATATCGTTGACGCTGTAAAACATCATAAGATTTATAATAGCTGAGATGTAGATCTCAGCTCTATTATTTAAATTTCATTATAGTAGGAGAAGAAAAAATGAAAATAGGTCTGCTTCATTCGTTGATTAGAAAAGATGAAAAATTTTTGATAGATGAATTCAAAGCTGTTAAAGGTGTTGAATTGGAAATGATTGACGACCGCGAGATCACTTTCAATCTTGGTAAAAATAAATTTGATCTGGACATTGTTGTTGAAAGATGCATTAATCACTCCCGCGCTCTTCATGGATTAAGATTGTTTGAATCAGCCGGAGTTAAATGTGTGAACACGTATAATGTTGCAACGATATGCGGCGATAAACTTTTAACATCGTGCGCTCTTGCAGAGAATAATGTTCCTCAGCCGGAAGTCAGAGTTGCATTCACGGAAGAATCCGCACTCAAAGCTATTGAAGAGATGGGCTACCCGGTTGTTTTAAAGCCTGCAGTTGGTTCATGGGGAAGACTCCTTTCAAAAGTGAATGACCGTGATGCAGCTGAGGCAATCCTTGAACATAAAACGGTTCTTGGTTCCTATCATCATTCAATCTTCTACATACAAAAATATGTTGAAAAAAAAGGGAAAGATATCCGCAGTTTTGTTATCGGCGATAAGTGTATTGCAGCTATCTATAGAACATCACCTCACTGGATTACAAACACTGCTCGGGGCGGGGTGGCTACAAAGTGCGTTGTTACTGAAGAGTTGAATGATATCTCCGTCCGCGCTGCAAAAGCTGTCGGCGGTGGAATTGTTGCTATAGATGTTTTCGAATCCACGCAGGGCTTGATGATTAACGAAGTGAATTACACGATGGAATATAAAAACAGTATCACAACTACAGGAGTCAACATTCCGCAGAAAATGGTTGAATACGTCTTGCAAGTTGCTGAGGGAAGAGAGCAATGAAAGTAAATGTTTCGATTGTTGGTGCTTCCGGTTACACGGGAGGAGAATTACTACGGCTATTATTATTTCATCCAGATGTAGAAGTGAAACAAGTTACATCGGAAAGTTACACCGGAAAATTTGTTTACAAGATTCATCCCAATTTGCGAAAATCAACCGCATTAAAATTTGTATCAGCAAACGAACTGGAACCGTGCGATCTTTTATTCTTGTGTCTTCCACACAATAGCTCTCAAAACAAAATTGATGAGTACAAAAAGTTAGCGCCAAAAATTATTGATCTAAGCGCGGACTTCCGCTTAAAAGATTTGAATGAATATGAAAAATGGTACGGTCATAAACACGCCCGTCCTGAATTATTAAATGAGTTCGTTTATGGAATTCCTGAACTTCACCGCGAAGAGATGAAAAAAGCAAATTTCATCTCCAGCGCCGGCTGTAATGCTACCGCAAGTATTCTTGGTTTATATCCGCTTTATAAAAATGGTATTGTTGAATTAGATAGAACAGTGATCGAAGTAAAAGTTGGTTCTAGTGAAGGCGGTAATAAAGTTAATGAAGGTTCGCATCATCCTGAACGTGCTGGAGTTGTGCGTTCTTATCAGCCAACTCAACACAGACATACTGCAGAGATGCTTCAGGAAATGTCTTTTGGCAAGCAGATACAAATTCACTTTTCAGCAACAGCAATTGATATGGTTCGCGGTTTGCTTGCAACCTGTCACGTCTTTTTGAAAGAGGATTTACATGAAAAAGAAATCTGGAAAATTTACCGCGATGCGTATGCTAACGAACCGTTTATTAGAATTGTGAAAGAGAGTGATGGAATTTACAGATTTCCTGAACCGAAATTATTAAGCGGAACGAACTTTTGCGATATTGGATTTAAGAAGGATGAATTCTCGAACCGCCTTGTGGTTATCAGCGCAATTGACAATTTAATGAAAGGCGCCGCCGGTCAAGCCCTGCAGGCATTTAATATAATGTATGGTCTTAATGAAAGAACAGGATTAAATTTTCCGGGGCTTCATCCAATTTGACGCAGTCATTCTGAGGAGTTCCGTTATGCTGAGCGAAGACGAAGCAGAGGAACGACGAAGAATCTCTCAACAAATTATTTAGAGATTCTTCGCTTTGCTCAGAATTTAAAAGAAAAATTATGTGCAGGCTACTTTACGTTAACGCGAAAAAAGAATTTTCTGTTTCTGAATACCTATCCAAGTTTTCAGAAATATCTAAGAAGAGCAAAGAATTCCAAGGGCACGGCTGGGGCTGTGCTTATCTGCAAAGCGGCGAATGGCACTATTACAAAAACGTTAACCCGATTTGGGAAGACGATCTTTCCCGGTTTGGTTCTTCAACTCGATTGATCGCTCACGCAAGAAGCGCATTCAAAGATGAAGGGATTGTAGTAGAAAACAACATGCCGTTTTACGACGAGAAATATATTTTCGTTTTTAACGGACAGTTGAGCGGAGTGAAAATAAAAGAAGAGGGAAGAATCGGAGCTGAGAAAATATTTAACTATATAAAACGATTTGATAAAGGAAACATCAAAAATGCATTGGAAAAGGGAACTGAGATCATAAAAAAGAAATCAAGTTTCATCCGCGCGATGAATATAATTATGACAGATTCAAAAGGGGCTTATGTTTATTCTCATTTTAATGATGCGGAAGATTACTTTACTATGCACGCTAAATTTTCTGATGATTCAATTGTTGTTTGCTCTGATTCATTTGTGGGAGAGAATGATTGGCAGCCGATTCAGAATAATTCTATAACGGAGTATAAATGCTTTTGATAAAAATTGGCGGTGGAAAGGAAATAAATCTTAACGGAATCATTTCCGATCTCGCGATTCTTGAAGAAAAATTTATTATCGTTCACGGTGCTAATGCTTTGCGTGATGATCTGGCAAATAAACTTGGCTATAAGAAGAAAGTTGTTACGTCGCTTTCAGGTTACGATTCTGTTCTAAGCAACGAAGAAACAATTGATCTAGCTATGATGGCTTATGCCGGTTTGAAAAATAAACGGATTGTCGAACTTTGTCAGCAGAAAGGAATTAATGCTGTCGGACTTTCCGGAATAGATGGAAAAGTTATTCAAGGTAAACGGAACAGCGGAATAAAAGTGCGGGAAGGCGGTAAAACTCTTTTGCTGCGTGATTTTTCCGGAAAGCCAAAAGCCATTAACAAACAACTTTTAGATTTACTTCTGAGTAACGGTTATACACCCGTATTAAGTGTACCGTTGATTGACGAAAACAATTTCGCCATTAATTCAGAGAACGATGATATTATCGCTTTGCTTCAATCTGAATTCAAAGCAGATAAAATTATTTCACTTATAGAAGCTCCCGGCTTTCTTCTTGATAAAAACGATTCATCTTCGCTTGTATCCAAAATGTCAAAAGCGGAACTTGAAGAAATGGAACAAAAAGTTGACGGCAGAATGAAAAGAAAAATTCTTGCTCTTAGAAAATTATTTTCTGCCGGCGATACTACTGTCATTCTTTCAGATGGCAGAACAGAAAATCCAATTAAAGATGCATTAAATGGTAAAGGAACTACAATACTATGACAAACTACAAAGAATTAATTCAAAAATATGAAGTGGATGTTTACCCGAGGCGCGATGTTGTACTTGTAAAAGGTAAAGGCGCTCGTCTATGGGACGATCAAGGTAATGAATATATTGATATGGCGGCAGGTATTAGTGTTGCAAACATAGGACACGGAAACGAAAAACTTGCTAAAGCCATCTCTGAACAAGCAGCGACACTCATCACTTGTCCAAATACTTTTTACAACGATAAGAAAGCACTCTTCTTAGAAAAACTTTTTGAAGTTGTACCCAAAAATTTAACGCGTGCGTTTCTTACTAATAGTGGGACAGAAGCAGTAGAAGCTGCAATCAAGTTTGCCAGGTTGAATTCCGGAAAAACAAAATTCATTGTTGCTATGAAGGGTTTTCATGGAAGAACAATGGGCGCTTTAAGTGCTACATACAAGAAAGAATACAGAGAAGGATTTGAACCGCTAGTACCGGGATTTACTTTTGTACCATACAATAATTTTGAGAAGCTTGCTGAAGTTGTAGATAATGATACTGCCGGAATTATTCTAGAACCTGTTCAAGGCGAAGGCGGAATAAATGTTGGCAATAAAGAATATTTTCAAAAAGTTAGACAGTTGTGCGATGAGAAAAATATTTTTCTTATCATAGATGAGATACAAAGCGGCTTTTGCCGTACTGGAAAAATGTTTGCAATTGAGCATCTTGGAATTGAAGCCGATATGATGACCGTTGCTAAATCAATTGCAGGCGGTTTTCCGATGGGTGCGCTTCTATGTTCCGATAAAATCAAAATTGAAAAAAGTAAGCACGGTTCAACCTTTGGCGGAAATCCTCTTGCTTGCGCTGCCGGAATTGCTGCCATCGATTTTATGATTGAAAATAAACTTTGGGAAGAAGCAGAAGCCAAAGGAAAATATTTCAAAGAAAAACTGGAAAAACTTCAGCTCTTAAAAATTCGTGAAATAAGAATCATCGGTTTGATGATTGGAATTGAATTGAAAGATAAAGTTCAGCCGGTAATCATCGAATTGTTAAGCAAAGGAATTATTTCACTTCCGGCAGGAACGACTGTTTTGCGTATGCTTCCGCCTTTGGTAATAAGTTATGAAGATTTAGATACGGTTGTTGAAAAGTTGGCTGAAGTATTAAAATAATTGAGAGTGTAGAGTTAGTTCGATATTCTCTATTTGTAGCGCAGATATTTTATCTGCGTAAATGAACAGATTAGAAATCTGTTTTACTTGTAGCGCAGATATTTTATCTGCGTAAATGAACAGATTAGAAATCTGTTCTACTTGTAGCGCAGATATTTTATCTGCGTAAATGAACAGATTAGAAATCTGTTCTACTTGTAGCGCAGATATTTTATTTGCGTAAATGGACAGATTAGAAATCTGTTCAACTTGTAGCGCAGATATTTTATTTGTGTAAATGAACAGATTAGAAATCTGTTTTACTTGTAGCGCAGATATTTTATCTGCGTAAATGAACAGATTAGAAATCTGTTCAACTTGTAGCGCAGATATTTTATCTGCGTAAATGAACAGATTAGAAATCTGTTTTACTTGTAGCGCAAATATTTTATTTTTAGTGCATTCAACTCGTTTTGCATTCTAACCTCATTTAGATTATTTTTCGCTAGCTAAAATCTTATAATAATATATGATAATTGATTATATACCAATCTTTCTTGTGATAATTGTTGCTGCAATATTTGGTGGGATTGTAGTGCTATCATCCACACTTTTTGGTCCACAGCGTCCAAATAAAATTAAACAGATGACCTACGAAAGTGGCAAAGACCCGGTAGGAACAACTCACGAGAGAATTTCGATTAAATACTATCTCGTCGCAATGCTTTTCATCATTTTTGATATTGAAGTTATTTACGTTTATCCATGGGCAGTTGAATTCAAAACTCTTTTTGCCCAGCATGGAATTTTTGCTTTTCTACCTATGTTTATCTTTT
>JAJYXU010000167.1 GCA_021801605.1 Bacteroidota bacterium | reverse complement strand
ACCTTACGCAAGGTGTCATTCTGAACGGAACGAAGTGGAGTGAAGAATCTCGGAATCGAGCAAAAAAGAAGTTTTTAGATTCTTCCCCCGATAAATCGGGGTCAGAATGACAAATAATAATGTTTTTGCGTAACATCAGTTATTCAAATAAAAAATCAGCGGAAATCAGTTATATCTGCGTCATCAGCGGGCTATTCTAAGATAAAACATTACTTTTGAGACAACATCTTTAGTCTCAAACCTTATTCTAAATTCTAAAAAATTACCTTGTTAGAAGATATTCTGCAATCTTACCAAGTTCTTTCACGTCAATATTTCCGTAAGATGGCATAATTACATTTTTATATTTAGTCCGGTAATCATCAAATCTTACATCACGGCTGTATGATTGCGGATTACGTAAGTAATTGATCAAAGCGTCGCGTGTCCAGAATTGTTTAAGATTTACAAGTTGGGGAGCTAGTTTAGAGCCATTGAGATTATCGCCATGACATGAGGTGCAGCCGATTTGGTTAATCATCGTTAGTCCGTCAACATCGCCGGAGATCTGAGGTGATTGTTCCCCCATTGTTTGAGGTATTTGTGGTTCTTCTTCTTTACGTGTGAGCCGTCCAAGTAGAAATAGAATAAGAAACAAACCAAGAAAAGCGGCAACCCATTTTTGAGCATTAGTCATGTAAAAACCTTTCTATTAAAATTTTGTGATGTAAAGTTAGCGCCATGCCGGTTGAATAACAAATTATTTAGCCGTAAAGCTAATTTCCAAATTCCTTTTCGTAATTCTCTTTGTATTTTTTTACCGAGCCGAAAATAGCTTGTGCAATTTCCGCCTGCCCTTCAGCGCTTGCAAGGAACGCTTCATCTTTGCGGTTTGAGAGAAATCCCGTTTCAATTAAAACTCCCGGCATTGACGCTCCGACTAATACATAGAATCCGGCTTGCTTTATTCCCAGTGAAGGTATTTTAACAACGCGTTTCCATTCCTGGTTAAGAAGATCTGAAAACGATTCCGAGTAGCGCATGTATTGTGAATGTGCCATGCTAACAAGAATAAAATTTTCGTCTGTAAGTTTTTGATAACGCTGCGGATTGTCTTCGTACTTAATAACACTATTTTCAAACTCAGCTATCGCAATAGCTTTTTGAGTTCTGCCCGGACGCAAAAGATATACTTCAAATCCACGATAGCTAATATCTTTCTGCTCGGTAGAATTACAGTGAATTGAAAGAAAAAGTTTGCCCTCGTTTTCGTTCGCGATTTTCCCTCGTTTATACAGCTCAATAAATTCATCGCTGTTCCTTGTATAAACAACACGAATGCCGGGAAGATTTTTAGAGATTAATCTCCCGAGTTTCAGAGCAATAGCAAGATTCACATCTTTTTCTCTAACGCCCGTAACGCCAATTGCGCCCGGATCTTTGCCCCCATGCCCTGCATCAATAACAACCGCATCAAGAATCCATTTTGATTTTACATCATCCAGATTTGGAGAAGCAGCTGTAAACAGTTTGTTATGAATTGTAATTAGAATATCGTTGCTTTCAACATCTTGGAAAGCTTCAGTAGTCGAATACCTATCTTCCAGTGCAAACTCAAGCTGAATATTTTTTGACGAAACAACTGTACGCTTAACTCTTTTAACAAGTCCAGCCGGTTTTAATTGATTTACAATATCCGGCGCAATAGTAACACCGGAAAAAAACACAAACAAATTTCCGCTTCCGATAGAATAACGGGGAATTGAAATCTTCCGGCTTGCTTTTAATCGTATCAGAGTTCCATTTGATTTATCTTCCACCGTAATTGAATTGATATCATATTTGCCTGCTTCATTTTTTTCAACTGTGGGTACTGGCTCAGCCGGTTTCTCTTCTTTTGCAATTGTTTCTTTCGGAAAGACAAAATTTTCAGCTGTAACCAGTTCTCCGGTAACTTTCAAATTTTTAGCTCTGTCATCAAAAATAATTTTTTTACCGTATGCGAGATTAAAATAATCGGTACAGAAAATCAGCGGTATGAAAACATCGTCCTTAATTAGAAGCGTGGAAATTGGAATCTGGAAAATTTTCTGTGCACCGTCAAATTTTCGATTGAGGATAACAAATTGATTTCTCGCAGTGAACTTGATTGTATAGTCTTTAAATTTGATTTCGATTTTAGCAGCTTCGGAATTGTAAAACTGATTTGCCGAAAGCAGCGCCGCAATTTCCTTAGCCGACACATAATCAATTCCGTTCCGTACAATGTATGAAAGTGTTTCCTCTCTGCTCTCAATTTGAACAGTAATTTTATAAAGCCGCTGGGCAGTCGAAATCGAAAAGAATAAAAGTATGAAGAAAAAGACGAATTTGATTTTCATAACCGCTTACCCGACGAACGGAATTATGAAACCGCTTCGTTTTTTGTAGGCAGAATATTCTTCACCAAAATATTTTTGAAGAAGTTTATCTTCTAATACAGCTCGCATAATAAAAAGAGGAAGTTCTATTAAAACAACAACGGGAACAACAATATAACTTAACAAAGCAAGCCCCACTCCTAAATCGCTGAGAAGTTGACTGAGATATTGCGGGTGACGGATGAATTTATAAATTCCGTTAGTAATTAATTTGTGGTCCTTCATTATCACCACTTCCTGTGCATATGAGTTCTTCAAAGATTTATATGCAACAACTTGTAACCATGAAAAAACAACAAACATTATCAGTCCAACAATTCGCACTGTGAAAAATTTTGACTCATATTCTGCCGTTAAGGTTCCCAAATTAGAAATTGAAATTATAGTAAGCACTAAAACCAAAGCCGCAACATTTGGCGGTACTGCTTGGAGAAATGTGACCGGTCGCTCTACAACTTTTGTTATAGAAATTTTTAATCCTTTCCGTGCACCGGAAAAGTTTGCGCTCATCGAAACCAGCAAATTTATTGCCACTAGTATATTAATTGCGTTCTGTGAATCCATATCGCTTAATTTTTCTTAATCTTTGAGATAAATATACAACATTGGAAGAAATTTTGGGGAGTTCCAGTATTCACTTTTATACAAGTAACTTTTACAAGTTAGAATAGGAAAATCTGCATTATGATTGAAAACACAGTTCAATTTTAAGCACGATAATTGATTAGAAATAGTCCTGGAATTTCTCTATGTTTTGACGGAGCTAAAATATACAGGGTCGTCATATACATCTAATTTGATAAGGATTAATTCGAATAATAATGGGTACAGCACAATTGATAATGTTATTAGGCGGTTTATTGCTCCTCATTTTTTTGTCAATGACCTTCTATAGTTCGTTCCGGAGTAAGTCTGATATTGAGTTATATAACGAAGCTCTGATTACCGGAACTGCTATTGGACAATCAATCATTGATGAAATTTCCACAAGAGCATTTGATCAGAAAACTGTTACTAAATCTATCACCGTACCGGATTCACTTACAGTGGTTGGATCGTTAGGCCCCGAGGTAGGAGAATCTAACTCTACTCTATTTAACGATATTGATGACTTTAAGAATTATGTTCGTCTTGATACTTTAGTAATGGGAGTTTTTCGTACTAGAGTTAATGTGAATTATCTATCAAAGATGAATCCGGGTCTTATAAGCTCATCAAAAACTTTTACAAAAAGAATTGATGTGTTTGTGTCAAACCTTTATTTACAAGATACACTTAAGCTAAATTACGTTATTACATATTAATGGTTATGTAAGAATATGGGCCAACTTTTAGAATTAATCGGTGCATCACTTATTGGCGCTTTGATAATGCTGATTGGATTATCACTCAATTTGCAGATCAATGACTCTTCCAGAGAGATTTTTCAAAGTTCATATAACCAGTACAGTTCTATTACAGCAGAACAAGTGATTGATTACGATTTTTACAAAGCAGGATATAGAGAAACGGGCGAAAAATTGATTCAAGCTGATTCGAGTATAATAAAATTTAAAGCCGACTTGGACGACAATGGGACTGCCGATACGGTTTCTTACTACTTAGGAACTAAAGAAAGTTTAACTGCCACAAACAATCCAAATGACATGCAGTTATACCGGAAAATAAACAGCCAATCTGCAGGCCTGGTTTCTTTAGTCACTAGATTCTTGCTCACATATACAGATTCGACTGGAAATAATTTAACATATGCTTCGCTTACAAACCCTGTAAATAGAGCTAAGGTCAGAGCAATAAAAGTGTACGTTAAATGCGAATTACCTGAGGCAATCAACAATCCTTATAATCCCGACATACTTTCTTACAATCCGGTGGATTGGCGAAAAACTATTAGACCAAAAAATTTGTTTTAGGTATAATTATGGGTAAAGCAGTTCTAATATTTATTCTCGGTAGTGTTATTCTATTCACAATTATCAACTTTAATATGAGCACCCGTTTAGGCGCCTCTTCAGAAAATGCAATAGATAGATTTAAAGAAACTACCGCAAGAAATATAGCAAATAGTGTTGCAGAAATGCTGCTCTCAAAAATTGCGGATTCAACAGCCTATAGAGCAACTTCTGCTCAATCAATGAACAATGTTTTCAGCGATAGCGGATCTGCAAAGTATCGTGTTATTGATACGACAATCGCTTCTCAGAATTTAATTAAGATTGATGTTAAATCTAAATACTTTAAAATCACTTCTTCGGCTACAGTTTATGCCCAAATTACATCAAACGGATTTATTCCCCCGACGGTAAAAGGTGCTATCTCAACTAATAATCCGGTTTCAACTGGCGGTACTCTTATTGTTGACGGAAGAGATCACGATCTGAATGGAAATCTGTTAGCCGGTTCAACCGGAACCCTTGGTATTTGGTCAACCAATACATTATCGCAAACAGGAAGTTCAGAGATTGGCGGAACTGCATCCGGCACTAATTACGCACCGTATGACCCCGCTCACGCAGGGACTACAAGTGCAAGCCAAACATATCCCGGCGGTTACCCAAACAATCCTGATAGTCTTTTAGGAGGTGTAGCAAAAGGTTTTTCCGCCGGAACATTAAAAAGTATTGCACTTAGCGGCATCGGAGGAAGTCAGTATGCCACTAATCCCAATACTTTAAATCACCCGTTTAAAGGTGTTACTTATGTTGAGCTACCATCAGGTACCGCCTGGATTTCATCCAACATTGATGGAACAGGAATTTTAATTATACACAACAGTTCTACAAATGCCATCATTAAAAACGAAAATTTGGGCACATTCAAAGGATTAATTATTGCCGATGATATAATTCATATTCATACAACAATTATCGGCGCTGTAATTGGCTTATCCCCCCATCCTTCCGAAGGTAATTCTATCGGTAATGGAAGCGGAGGTATTTTTTATTCACAACAGGCAATTACAGATGCAATCGGTTCGATACTGAGTTCCTCAAATCATGGTTTTGCTAAACACAGAATGAGTATAATCAATTGGTATGAATAAAGGGTATCTCTAAAAACTATTATTTAAGAAATAGAACACCGATAAAACGAATAAAAACGGATTTTCGCAGATTAGCTTTTGAAGTTATTAGAGATACCCTAAAAAAACTTCAAGTCATATCTTTTTAAAGACTCATTATTGTAACGACGATTGATTTAATACATGCACAGACTTGTTTATTAGTAAGAGAGTGTCTCTTCGTTTCGAAAGAACATTTTGAAACACATATTCACTTTGGGACAGATAGAATATAACCTTTTGCTAATTCCAAGCTAAATGGGCAATTATGATGAAAAACACGACCAGATTTTCAGCACGATAATTGTGTAGATAAAGTTTAATATTTCACCTATGTTTTCACTGAGACTTAAGAAACAAAACTTTTTTAATTATTAAGATTGACCAATAATGGGTTCAGCACAACTTATATTATTAGCGGGCGGATTAATTCTTCTTGGAGCTGTATCATTAACCATATACAACTCTTTTAACAATAAGACTGATTTCCAATTACAGAATGAAGCTTATATAACCGCATCGAGTATTGGTCAATCAATGATTGACAGAATACTCACCAAATCGTTCGATGAAAAAACAATTTCTCATTCTTATACCGTTCCGGATTCACTAACCGCAGTAGGTTCATTGGGTCCCGATGCTGGAGAGGCTTCTGTTGCTGCGTACGATGATGTTGACGATTACAAAAATTACATTAAACTAGACACATTAAGTGTTCTGGGAGTATTCAGAACAAAAGTTGATATTAATTATGCTCAAAAATTTAATCCTGATATTACGAGTAATGTAAAAACTTTTACAAAAAGAGTAGATGTTTTTGTTACCAATACATTTCTAAAAGATACACTCAAACTAAATTATGGTGTAACTTACTAGGGAAATTTATGGGACAATTAATTGAATTATTAGGCTCTAGCGTAATTGCAAGTTATATAATACTTATTATTTTTTCTTTGAACATGAGAATGAACGATTCGGCATCGCGATATTTTCAGAGTACATTCAATCAAAGAAATGCAATTACAGCAGGACAAGTAATTGAATATGATTTTTATAAAATCGGGTATAAAGCAACTGGCAATAAAATTCTTCAAGCCGATTCAAATGCAATAAAATTTGTTGCAGATATAGCAAACAACGGAACGGTTGATACAATCTCTTATTACCTAAGCAGTAAGAACATACTTAATACAACAACTAATCCTAACGATATGCTGCTATACAGGAAACGAAATCAATCTGTAAACACTACGGCAATTGTTTCCCGTTTTTACTTACAGTATTATGATTCTCTTTTAAATAATTTATCATACGCCTCCCTAACCAGCCAAACTACTAGGGCAAATATTCGAATAATCCGTGCTTACGTAAAAACCGAATTAGCCGATCAATCAGATAATTCCTACAGTCCGATGGAGTGGCGTAAGGAATTCAGACCAAGAAGCATACAGAGGTAATTATGGGAAAGACAGTAATATTATATGTGCTAGGTACTCTCAGCATTTTTGTAATTATAAACCTAAATCTCAGTCGCCAACTGATAGATCAATCAACTGATTCTTATAATTATTTCGGGGAAACTCAAACACGCAACATTGGTAATACAATGGTTGCTATGCTTGTTTCAAAGATCGCTGACAGTACTAATTATAGAGCAACATCCGTTCAAAGTAAATCTCTCTTTTCCGGACAAGCAATATATAGTGTGATTGACACGGTAGTTGCGCCTGATTCGATGATAAAAATAAGCGTGTCGGCAACATATTTTGGTCAAACCAAAAATATGTTTTCACTTTTGAAGAAACCCGGAAGCGGAGGACCAGTACCCCCGCCTGCATTTAACTACGCCGTTTATTCAAACGGTAATCTTCAACTTTCTGGCAATGCTGAAATCCAATCTGAAAACGATGCATGGAATGCAAACGTTCACACCAACGGCAATATGCAATTAAGCGGAAACCCTGAGATAGAAGGTTTTGTAACTTACGTAAATCAGTTTCAGCAAAGCGGAAATCCAGAAATTCAACCGAACCAAAATCCGGATAATTTGCCGGTGACCAGCCAAATTTCTCAGGTTCCAGTTCCAACTTTTAATCCGGACGACTATATGTCAATCGCAACTCAAACTTATACGGGCAACTTCAATAAGAGCAGCGGAACTGTTACGCTCGGGACAGCACAGAATCCAGCTATTATTTACGTAGGCGGAAACCTCAATTGGTCCGGTAATGTAACTGTTACCGGATACGGTATTATAGTTGTAAAGGGTAATTCACAGATGAGTGGTAACGTCACATTTCAAACACAAGATCCGAACAAAAGTACATTCTCGCTTTACACAGTCGGAAATATTCAGATGAGCGGGAACAGCGACATGTACGGTCAATATCTATCACTTGCAAATATACAGATGAGCGGCAACGGTGAACTTAAGGGAAGTCTTGCGGCAGGGGGTCAAGTGCAAATGAGCGGAAACGGAGAAGTTGAATATATTCCAGCTAACGCATCTTTAACAGCACCGATCTTTGGAAACGGTCAGCAATCAACTCGTCCTCTCAAGCCGAGTTTATATTATGAATAAGATTTTTATTTCAAAAGATTTTTTAAAGCTTCTTCAGCTGTTTCAAATCTAAAACTGTATCCCGCTTTAATAGTTTTTTCCGGAATTACCTGTGCCCCGCCTAATAAAACTTCTGCACTTTCTCCAAAAAATATTTTTAATACAAACGCCGGCATTTTGAACAAAGATGGTCTATGCATTACTACGCCAAGTGTTTTACAAAATTCATTCATCCGCAATGGATTAGGGGAAACGGCATTTAGGACTCCGTGAACATTTTCATTATCAAGAGCAAATAAAAATATTCCGG
>JAJYXU010000035.1 GCA_021801605.1 Bacteroidota bacterium | reverse complement strand
TTGAAAGGAATTGAAACGACGTTATTCCACGTATAACTCGGGGTATCGGTGTATACGTTAATAGACTTGTGTTTGTTGAAAGGAATCCCGACTTCGTTCCGATATACATCATCGGGACTTCGCCGTGACAGGTTGAAACTGGGAATACAGCGTCCATCTCATAATCGTTCTTTCTTTCGTTGATAGACTTGCCTGTCCGGTTGAATGAGCGGAGCGAATGCAACGGGATGTTTGCCCAATGCTGTCAGGTTAAGGAAAGTTGAAGAAGTAGAGCAAAAAAAATGGAACGCAGATAACACAGATTAAACTTTTACGCAGATTTAATCCGTGAAAATCAGTTTACCCCGTGGAATAGCATTTGTGTTTTTGAAAAAATTTGGTTCTTAATTTATTCCACGGGGTGGATCCGTGTCATCAGTGTTCTATTAAAGGTTAACCTGACAGCAGCATTGGGGTGTTTGCCTGCCCGGTTGAGTGAGCGAAGCAAATGAATCGGGATGCATGCCTGTTGAGTGAATGGAGTCGAAATGAATCCAGACTCAGCTAAAGCCTTGTCGGGACAGGTTGAAACCAAACAACCTCTTATACCTACGTAATCTATTTTTTGAATAATTTTTTTTTGCATGAAATTTATCTATTACCCAAAACAATTCATAATGAGTATAAACGTAATTCTATTAGAGATTGCTTTTTAGATTGAGTAGAGATAATTTAGAATAGAATTCAAAAAAGGAGTGTAAACCGTGTGTGTATCAAAGAGATTTATTTTTATTAGTTTCTTTTTCTTGATCGTCCTAGCCCAGACAGTTTTTTCACAATCACAAAAATTCGGAATAGTGATTCACGGCGGCGCCGGAACGATTTTAAAATCAAGCATGACGCCGGAAAGAGAAGCAGAGTATATCGCGAAACTTAACGAAGTTCTTGAAACCGGTTACAAAATTTTAGATAATGGCGGTACCGCACTCGATGCTGTTAATGCTGCTATAAATATAATGGAAGATTCCCCTCTGTTTAATGCAGGAAAGGGTGCCGTATTAACCGAAAAAGGTGTAGCGGAACTTGACGCATCAATAATGGATGGTAAAAATTTAATGGCAGGTGCAGTTGCAGGAGTTCGTCACATTAAAAATCCAATTAACTTAGCACGGCTTGTAATGGAAAAATCGCCTCATGTTATGATGGTAGGAGACGGCGCCGAAGAATTTGGAAAGGAAAATAATATTGAAATGGTTGACAACAGCTACTTCATTACAAAAGAAAGATGGGAATCATATCAGAAAATGCTTAAGCGGGAAGAAGGGAGAAAAAAAGCGGAGAAGCATGGAACAGTTGGCGCGGTTGCGCTTGATAAAAATGGAAACCTTGCTGCGGGCACTTCAACCGGCGGAATGATGATGAAAAAATTTGGACGCGTCGGGGATTCGCCAATCATCGGTGCAGGCACTTATGCGAATAATAACACATGTGCCGTCTCGGCTACCGGTTACGGTGAATATTTTATCCGCCTTGGCGTTGCGAGGGATATATCTGCGTTAATGGAGTATAAAAATTACTCATTGAAGGATGCCGCGAACGAAGTAATAATGAATAAGCTCGGCAAACTGGGTGGCAACGGTGGAATAATTGCAATCGATAAAAATGGAAATGTTGCTATGCCATTCAATACAGAAGGAATGTATAGAGGACAATATTTAAATGGTGAACAGCCCGTTGTTAAAATTTATAAAGAATGAAAAAGAATTTGCAAATTGCTATAAAAAAAATATCTTCATAATTCTTAAAACGTAAACCCTCATGAGGAGGAGAAATGCCTATGATAGTACAAGTTAACTATTTGGCGGTTTTAGTCTGTGCTGTAATTTCAATGATCATCGGCTCGGTGTGGTATAGTCCCATGCTTTTGGGAAGAACGTGGATGGAGGAGATTGATAAATCGGAAGAAGATTTAAAAAAAGAATTTAACCCATTAAAGACTTATGGATTAACATTTCTTTGCAATTTATTTATCGCTTTTTCTTTGGCGCAGTTGATGGCACATAGCAATGCAACTACAGTTGCAGCGGGAATTCGATTAGCGTTTCTTTGCTGGTTTGGATTTATTGTCGCACCGATGGTTATTAATTCTTTATTCGAAGGCAAATCCATTAAACTCCTTTTGGTTGATTCAGGTCATCATTTAATTGTAATTCTCGTTTTCGGAATTATTCTTGGTGCATGGTCTGCATAAAATTACTTTTTTGTTTAAAATATTTTAGAGACGGAGATCCAATCGTCTCTAACTGATATATATAGGAATTTTATTAATGAAAATTGATCTTGTTGTTTTTGATCTCGACGGAACACTAGTTAGCTCTCACGAAACAATTTACAAAGCAACACATCACGCACTCAGAGAAGTGAAGATAAACACAGTAATGCCGGAAGATAAATTTTATAACATGATAGGTCTTCATTTTGAAGACATCTTTCGTGAATTTGGTTTTGCCGTTCCGGATTTTGAACAGTTTATAAATATTTATAAATCAATCTACTTCAATTACATTGACTCATCGGTTATTTATTCTGGCGTGGAAGAGTCCATTGCCAAATTGAAAGATCAAAAAATAAAAATTAGTTTGTTGACTACTAAAGGGCAGGATCAAGCAGAACTAATTCTTCAGCATTTTTCTTTATTTGATAAATTTGATTACGTTATGGGACGCCGCCCGGGTATTGCTCATAAACCTTCGCCGGAACCGCTTCAAAAAATTTGTGCCGATTTGGACATCAATATTTTAAATACTCTGATTGTAGGTGATTCCGAAATGGATATTCAATGCGGAAAAAGTGCGGGGTCAAAAACTTGCGCGGTAACTTACGGTTATAGAACAAAATCAGAACTGCAGAAATCTTCTCCCGATTTTTTGATTGACAAAATTCTTGATGTAGAGTATATAGTTAACGGTAAATAGAAATTACTTGGAACGGAAGATAATAATGGATAAAAACGGAAAAGTTTCGACGAATTTAATTAATGGAATTGCAACTATCACATTCTCACACCCCAAAGGCAATTCGCTTTCATCAAGAATGGTTAGAGAAGTTACAAGCGCAATAGACAAATTTGCAGAAGATAAACACGCCCACGTAATAGTACTTCGCAGTGATGGCGATAAAGCATTCTGTGCAGGCGCATCCTTTGACGAATTGTTAGAGATAAAAGATTTAAAAAGCGGAAAAGAATTCTTTATGGGCTTTGCAAGATTGATCAACGCAATGCGTAAATGTCCTAAATTTATTATTGCCCGTGTGCAGGCAAAAGCAGTCGGGGGCGGAGTTGGAATTGCAGCAGCGGCAGATTACACACTGGCTTCGAACGAGGCATCTGTTCGTTTGAGCGAGTTAATGTTGGGCATTGGACCGTTTGTTGTCGGACCGGCAGTTGAAAGAAAAATTGGAAAGACTGCATTTATAACAATGTCTATTGATGCGGAATGGCACGATGCATTCTGGGCAAAACAAAACGGACTATTTACAAAAGTCTTTGCAAATAATCACGATCTGGATGAAGCCGTATCGACGCTTGTTAAAAAAATTGCCGCATGCAATCTTGAATCAATCTCTCAAATGAAAAAAGTATTTTGGGAAGGAACCGAAAATTGGGACGAACTTCTCGAACAACGCGCAGAAATCAGCGGTAAGTTAGTGCTGAGCGAGTTCACTAAAAATTATATCAAAGCGTTTAAGGAAAAATAATAGAACTTGATGATCTGAACGAAGCGATTAAAGGAAAAAATATTTTGATTGGACAGAACAGTCCATCCGACGGCGTAGCAGTTGATTTTATAGTAGATAACGCTGCACCGGTTGAGTTTCTTCAAATCAATAAATCTAATGAAAAGAATTAGCATCAGATTTTATGAAGAGTTAAACGAGTTCTTTTCGTCACAAAAAAGAAAAGTGAGATTTGCGCACAATTTTTTTGGGCGCGTATCCATAAAAGATTTAATTGAATCATTGGGCGTACCACACACAGAAATTGATTTGATAATTGTGAACGGTGTGTCAGTTAATTTCAACTATTTAGTGAGTGATGGCGATGATATTTCTGTTTACCCAGAGTTTGAATCAATTGATATAACTAAACTTCAAAGGTTACGTCCTAAATCTCTTCGTAGACCAAAGTTTGTTTTGGATGTTCATCTTGGAACGCTAACAAGGTATATGAGAATGCTCGGATTCAACACGAAATATGAAAACAGTTCTTCCGATGATGAAGTTATTAAACTATCCTTGAACGAAAAACGCACGATTATAACTCGTGATCTTGGAATTTTGAAGCACAAAAAAGTTACTCGCGGTTATTTCGTACGGAATACAAATCCGAAGAAGCAAATCGAAGAGATTATAAACCGGTTCGATCTGAAAAGTGAAATCAAAGAATTTACACGCTGTATTGACTGTAATTCGCTGCTGAGAAAAGTGGGTAAGAAGAAAATTATTGATCGACTTCCGGTAAAAGTTAAAAATATCTGTTTCCAATATTGCATCTGTAAGAAATGCGATAAAATTTATTGGCAGGGTTCGCATTATCAAAAAATGAAACTGTTTGTTGATGAATTGATGAAAGATTAGCATTGAGTGATAACACTCCAATGTTTATTTTCGTCACCAATGCTTAAAAATAAAAGAAACTCTGAATGAACAAATACCTTTTAAGTGAACTAAACATTTATCCCGTTAAGTCGTTAGGTGGAATATCTGTGAACGAAGCAGAAGTAACCGACCGCGGTTTAAAATACGATCGAAGATGGATGATCGTTAATAGCGATGAGAAGTTTTTGACACAGCGAACTCATCCGAAAATGGCTTTGCTGAAAACGAAAATCAGCCATAACAAATTAATTTTAAGTCACAAGACAGAAGATATTCCACCGCTTGTTATTCCGATTAATTCTAAACTTTCAGAAACCACTATAGTAAATATTTGGGACGATTTGGTAACGGCATTCTTAGTCGGCAAATATACCGATGAATGGCTAAGCGATGTACTAGACTATAAGTGCAGACTGGTATTTATGCCGGACGATACAGAGAGGTTTGTTGATAGATCATACGCGATCCAAAATGAAATAGTAAGTTTTGCAGACGCATATCCGTTCTTAATCATCGGTCATCGGTCATTGGATGATTTGAATTCCAGACTCAAGGAGGAACTTCCGATGAATCGCTTCCGCCCAAACTTTGTGTTTAGCGGTGGCGCCCCATACGAAGAAGATAATTGGAAAAAATTTAGAATCGGTGAAGTGGTATTCGAAGCTGTAAAACCATGCTCGCGCTGCGTTACAACTACGATTGATCAAGAAAATGCCACAAAGAATGATGAACCGTTGAAAACACTCTCGTCATACAGAACGATAAATAATAAAGTGATGTTCGGAATGAATTTAGTTCATGAAGGAACCGGCATTCTGCGTGTTGGAGATGAAATAGAAGTACTTGAAGAAAAATAAATGCTCTCAATTTATGATTTGCTGAAAGGAAACGATCTTCGTTCTATCGGAAAATCAAATGAGGTTGTTTCTCTCGTAACAAGAGATCCGCTTCTGTTCGATGAAGTTTTCGATGGAATTTTTCATGAGGACAAAGTTATAAGAGCCCGGTGTGCCGATGCAGTCAAAAAAGTCGGCAAGAGATTTCCCGAGTATATTCAAAAGAAAAAATCTGTAATCTTGAAAAACTTGAGCAAGTTCGAACAGAAAGAAGTTGTTTGGCATATTGCAATGATGCTGGGATATCTTAATCTGACAAAGAAAGAAACGGATAAGTCGTTCAACCAACTCTATAAATAGTTGAACAAATCCGACAGCATTATTGTTAAAGTTATGTGCATGCAAACTTTGGCAGACCTTGCAGCGAAAAATAAATCGCTGATAAAAGTTGTTAGGGATGAAATTGAGAAACAAATAATTAACGGCGCGCCGGCAATCAAAGCACGGGGTAGACACTTACTGAAACAAATTGAGAAGCTAAAATGAATGCAACAGCAAAAAATATTTCCATTACGAAAACCGCGCGTTATTTTGTTTCCGGCTCAATCTCCGATAAAGTTGAATCAGTGTGGTTCGTGCTGCATGGTTACGGTCAACTCGCCGAAGATTTCATCAACAATTTCGAACCGATAGCAAGCGACAGCGTTTTGATTGTTGCGCCGGAAGCGCTGAACAGATTTTATCTGAAAAGCTACAAAGGAAAAATGGGCGCAACGTGGATGACAAAAATTGAGCGCGAGAACGAAATGATGGACTACACAAATTATCTCAACGCTCTCTATGATGAAATAATTAATCAATCGAATCTTAAAAATGTCAAAGTTACCGTGTTTGGTTTCTCGCAAGGAACAGCAACTGCTTGCAGGTGGCTTGTGCGGAGCGATGTTAAAGTTGATCGATTCATTTTGTGGGGCGGCGCTATTCCCCCAGATGTCGATCTCGAAACAAATCGAGAAATCATTAATAGGTTGAACCCAACATTGGTAATAGGGGACAACGACGAATTCATACCGGAATTTTTAATTCAGCAGGAGCTGAAACGAATTGAAGGATTGAAACTAAAATTTAACTTGAAACGTTTCAGCGGTGGGCATGAAATTCCGCGCGAAGTTCTTCTACAAATTATTTAACTACATAATTGAAAAGGAAAACAAATGGCAAACGTTTTAAATTGGTTTGAAATTCCGGTTACCGACATGGACCGAGCAGTAAAATTCTATTCGCAAGTTCTTGGTAAGGAATTTACAAGAATGGATATGTTGGGGGTAAACATGGCGTTCTTTCCAATGGAAGGACAAGGTGTTGGCGGCTCGCTGTGCAAAGGCGAATGGTATAAACCCACTCAAGACGGCGCTGTTGTCTATTTAAATGGCGGAGAAGATCTCGCCGTTCCTCTTTCAAAAGTTGAAACCGCTGGCGGCAAAGTTATAATGCCGAAGAAATACATTGCCGATGATATCGGCTACATGGCATTGTTCATCGATAGCGAAGGAAACCGTGTAGCGTTTCATTCTAACAAATAAAGATTCGAAAGCGATGATGAACAACTCATTGCCGCTTCCATAATCGATCATAAACTATACTTTTTCTCCAAGCTCTTCGACAAATAAGTCAGCCGCAAATTGTCCGATTTGTCTATCAAAGAAATCAAGTTTTTAACCTTATTCTTATCAACGGTCTGCTTCAGGTAAATTTGAATCAGGTAAATCATTGCAGAGTTTTTGTCATGCTCATTGACGGAGTAAGCTGCTTTGTTGAAATACTGTTCCGCTTTTTCAAGCAGATCGTATTTGAAATAAAATTCTGCGAGGAGAAGATTGAATTGACCCTCTAATTCTTTTGTATTGTTAAACGCTGGTTTCGACTTCAAAAAGTTTTCGATGTCGTTTACCGGTTTATCGTTTGAAATATGAATTAAAAGTTCGCGCAACCACAGGGCATCCTTCTCGTTGCTTTTCACAACAGTAAACAGTTCTTTGTTTCGATCGCCAAGTGTCGGTTCATATTTTTTTATTCGCGCATTGTCTCCAGAAAGCCAACTGTTAAAAACAATTATGTAGCGGACCGCGTTTCCTCCGCCGCGGTATAATTTTTTTTCATTTCCGAGTGCACGCTCGCCCAGTTGAATAGCGAGTTGTGAATTTCCTTTGGCGTCGTAAAACCTTGCTTTTGCGTAGTCATCAATTAAATTTTGTTTGTCGTTCTTTATTAATTCCTCAACTGTTTTGAAATCTAAAAGGTCCATCAGATTCTGGCAATATGCATTCAGCACACGGGAATTTCTTGGAAAGCGTTTCAAGAATGCTTCATAATAAGGTAACGCCGCATATTCGTTTCCCTCTAGACCTTGATAAACTTCTATTAGCGTTAGCGCTGTTTGACCGAACGTAAGCGTACCTTTGTTGTAAGCCATCTGAAGATAATCCAACCCTTGCTCTCTGTCGCCGGAAAATCCGAGAATGCTTGCAACAAAACTTGTAATGCCGCCTAAACGGTCGGCATAATAGTCAAGCATTCCAAGCGGAAGATATGCATCGTAGAACTGCGGGTCGTTTTTGATAATCTCTTCCATAATTTTTTTTGATTTCATTCCGCTTCTGAAAGCGCTCCACCACGAGCCATCTATGCCGTAAATGCGAGCGAGAAAACCGTAGATCGTTCCGTAATAAAATTTGTTTTCAATGTTCAGTTTTGAAACGTCAAATTTGTCGATTACGCTTTCGCAGTAATCAATTATCTCTTTATTGAGAGTTTTTCTCCCCTCATCGCGCTTTTCCAGGTCGAGCTCCGCAACTTTTTGATAGTACTCCAGTATCTTCGTATTAATGAGATAGTAAT
>JAJYXU010000187.1 GCA_021801605.1 Bacteroidota bacterium | reverse complement strand
TCAGTAAAAACATTGAATCAATCAGCAGTGTAACCCAACAAAGTGCAGCCGGCGTACAACAAATAGCAAGAGCCGCAGAAGATCTAAATAGACTGACACTAAATCTGCAAGAGTTGGTTTCAAGATTTAAGATTGATGAGAGTACAAATGGTAGCGGAAAAAACTCACACAAGACAGAGACAAGAAGTCAATTAGCTGTTCGTTCTAACGGTAAATTAGTTCATCATTAAAAAAATAAAGAGGAGGGTTGCATTTTCTCTTCTCACTTTATACAAGTTTAGCGAGCTACAAAGTGTGCTGGAAAAATAAATTTGCTGATTAGAAGAGGGGTAGTAATAAGATGAAAGCAGATAGAATTACAGCAACCGTAATTTGTATAAAATCAAATTGGGGGTAAAAAATGAGTTTAATGAATGATACTAAGAGCAACTCTTTTAGTAAAAAAATTGAGTCTATGCCTGACGATAATGATTTATCATCAATCATCAAACATGAATTAGAGAGCATACTAGAAGAATTAGGGAATGATGAAAAAGTCGAGAACGTTAAGAATAAAATTGCGACAGCGTTTAAGGATATAAACAGCATAGTTGAGGTAATAAAAAATTATAGGGAGACATTAGATTCTTTTTCCAACAATTTGGAGAAGATAATAAAAGACTGGGATTCAACGGCTGATGATGTTAGCCACGAGCAATTAGGAAATTGAATTAAATAACTGCTCACCTTACGCAAGGTGTCATTCTGAACGGAACGAAGTGGAGTGAAGAATCTCGGAATCGAGCAAAAAGAAGTTTTTAGATTCTTCCCCCGATAAATCGGGGTCAGAATGACAAATAATAATGTTTTTGCGTAACATGAATTAAATAAGAGTTTAATCTTCAAACGGGGGAAGATCTTCTAATTGGAAGATCTACCTGGGGGGAGAAGATTTTTTTAAGTCTTTAAGAACAATAAATTCCTTTGTATAAATGGAATTTATAATTCGAAGAAGGATTTTATTTTAGCAATCATTTTTTTAATGAATGAGTCATCTCTGTTTTTATAAAATTCCAATTTTTGAATATTTCCGCTCTGCCGCTCGGCTATAATTTTAGCAAACTCATCAACTAATACCGGTCGGCTCTCCAAAATTTTCTTTATAGAATCTTTAGTAATTTCAAGTACGATAGAGTCTGTTTCAGCTATAACTGTAGCCGATCTATTATCCCCTGTGAACAAAGACATTTCACCAAAGAATTGTCCCGGCATAATCATTCCAACTTCGATTTCTTCATCTGTATTCTTATTGGACTTTATAAAAACTTTTAGCAATCCTTCGGCAAGAATATACATCGAAGTTCCTTTCTCTCCTTGCCGGATTACAGGCGTTCTTTCGGTATAAAATTCCCTTTTTGATTCCGAATAGATTTTTTCTAATTCTTCTTTACTCAGCAAATCAAAGAGAACAACATTTCCAATAATATTAATATCCCGTTTGTCGCCGGAGATATCCAATCCGATGCCGGCAATTTTTAAGTTATTAATTATACGTGTCAGCACAAAATCTTTTGCTATTTCAGGAGAGTTGGGTTTCCAGGGGATTATCCGGAAGTTAATCTTATACTCAATTGTATTCTTAGAAATTTTGTAAACACTTATTTGAGGATGAGCGTCCCTAATATTGTTCAATTCTAAAAGCGCCTGCATGGTACTTGCAAACAGTATTCTTTTGATTCTCTCTATTGAGAGATCGGCGCTTAATTTTATAAAAACACTGAACTGATTTTCTTTTTTAATTCTGCTGTAATTTTCTATTATAAATTCATCTAAGAGATTGTTTGGAAATAAAAGTAGTGTGTCTCTTTCGCTCTTCAGTTGTATAGCCATTCTATCAAATTGAATTACTTCGCCGACAATTAAATCACTTCCATTTTTGTTTATTAGTTTTACCCAGTCTCCGATTTTAAAAGGTCTCGTTGTGTTTATAAATTCTTTGCTAAAATACTTAAGAGCTTTTGGTCTCAAGAAAGTTATTGTTACAAGGAGAATGAAAAATGTGAACGCCAATAAAGAGGTCGTTGGTTGTTCAAAAACAGCTGTAATTATTATCCACACTGCGGTTAGATAGATAAAGGTAACGGTTAGATCTTCGATCTGTCCAAGTGTCTTGGAGCTGGCAGATATTTTAATAATTTTACCCCATATGATTTTGCGTATAAAAGCATTAAGCAAATAAGCGCCCGACATCAAAAAAATAATATTGATTGAATAATAAAATACACTATCCATGTTCAAACCCGGTTCTGCACTATGAGTCATTTTGAAAAATCCATTGAGGACAGAAAAAAATGTAATAGAAAAAAGAACTAACGATGCAATTAAAAACTTATTCTTTGGAATAATCATTTTTTATCTCCTCGTTATAGAAAGTTACATTCTTAACTTTCAATTACGTCCACCTTATCTTTCTTAACAATATTAAAATAATAGATAAATGAATATTATTACAACTGAAAAACACAATGCTGCAATCTAGCATAAGTCATAATTCTTACTATACTTCTTCAAATTCTTACCGATAATAAAAGAAAAAACTTTTTATGAATGTAAAAATTGATTCGGGTCAGATTAAAGCGGTTCAGCGATCAATGCTTGAATTGCAAAAAATAAAGACTGTGAGGACAACGAAAGAATTGATGGAAATCCGTTCCGATGAGAAAAAAATCTCAAAAGATTCGCTTAATCTAAAAAATATTGATTCAGAGAATTCCACAATTTCGTATTTGCACGACCAAATTAATTTTAATCTTGTTTTTAATGCTTTTACCCAGATACAACTAAATGCAAACGGATTTATCAAAAGAGAAGAAAAAAGTATTGAAGTCTATTTTTAATATTCATTTCAGCGGGAAGTTATTGAAGATGGTAAAGCCAGCATAAAGAATTTTATGCTGGATCTTAAAATGAAAGCAAATTTTGAAGAAACTATTTCTGTTGAAAGGAAAATTGAAAAGGAAGATATTTTAGAATTCATTCAAAGAATTGTAAACGAAATTTTTGATACTTTTAATGATAAATCAAAATCATTGCGTGCAGTATTAATTGACGAAGACGATCTCAAAGAGATAACAAGAGCCGGGAAAGGTGATCTAGCAAGACTCTTACAGTCACTTCTTGGCACTGTGTTTTCTTTTATGAAGTACAAAGAATTATCAAACAAGAGCAATCCAAATGTTAGTGTTATCCTTCACGCCAAACGGGAGAAACACCAAGCGAAAGAATATACAATTACTAAATTAGAATCGTTCTCTATTGAAATTCATCAACTGGAAACTAATAACCTAGATAATTATCCGCGCCAGTCATACTCAAGTTTAGGTTTTGTTTGAATTATCTCTTCAATTTTCTTCATAACATCATCTGTTAATTTTGGAACCGCATCGAGCGCTTTCATATTCTGTTTTACTTGTTCCGGTTTTGATGCGCCAGTAATTACAGTGCTCACGTTCGGATTTTTTAAGCACCATGCCAAACCCATCTCTGCCAGCGTTAGTCCAAGCTCTTTTGCAAACGGTTCCAGCTTCTTCACTTTTTCAATCCGCTTCTGACCTTCTTCATTGAAAACATTATTCTTAAGCCATTCATAGCTTTGTAGAGATAGTCTTGTAGAGTCCGGCATTCCGTTATTGTACTTTCCGGTTAACACTCCGCTTGCAAGCGGACTCCAGATTGTTGTACCGAGTTTAAATTTTTCGTAGAGCGGAAGAAATTCTTTTTCAATTTTTTCACGGCGGAACATATTGTATTCCGGCTGTTCCATTAGGGGTGGAATTAATTTTTCTCTTCTAGCAATATCATATGCTTCAAGAATTCTTTCTGTCTGCCACTCGCTTGTTCCCCAATACAATGCTTTGCCTTGATTGATAACATGATTCATCGCTCTCACTGTTTCTTCAACCGGTGTATGAAAATCCGGACGGTGACAGAAGATCAAGTCAACATAACTAAGCTGTAATCTTTTTAATGCGGCATCTGTTCCCTCAAGAATATGTTTTCTTGAAAGTCCTGTATCGTTCGGTCCGCTTCCGCCCCAGAATAATTTTGTTGAGATAATTAAATCCGATCTTTTCCATCCGGTCTTTTTCAAGATGTTGCCCATCATTATCTCCGCCTCGCCGTTAGCATAAACTTCCGCGTTATCAAAGAAATTAACTCCGGCTTCGTAAGCTTCTTTCATACATTTGTATGCAACATCCTCTCCTACTTGATCGCTGAATGTAACCCATGCGCCGAATGATAGAGCGGATACCTTCAACCCGGAATTACCAAGATATCTGTACTCCATTTCTGTTCTCCTTTTTATGATTTTATGATTGTATGAAAATTTATTTCATTTAAAATAAAAACTAATCCGGCATAAAAAAATAAATTTGTTTATAGAACAAACACGACCGGATGCTCATAAATAAATAGTATGGGTTAATTCTTTATAAAAATTTTCTTGTCAAATGTATCTGACCATTCTGTCCTTGAATTTACAAAACACTAGAGCATTTATTTTTTTATATGCGTAAACTTGACTTGTTAAAAATAAATGTAGTTGTACTTACGGAGGAAATTGATGCCAATATTAAAGCCAAAACTATTCACGACATTAAAAGATTATAATAAAAAACAATTCATAGCGGATGCAACCGCCGGAGTAATTGTTGGGATTGTTGCTCTTCCATTAGCTATTGCTTTTGCTATTGCAAGTGGAGTTACTCCAGAAAAAGGAATCATCACTGCAATTATAGCCGGATTTATTATCTCGGTATTTGGCGGAAGCCGCGTGCAAATAGGCGGGCCAACCGGAGCTTTCATCATTATTGTTTACGGAATAATCCAGAATTATGGTGTAACCGGATTAACAATCGCGACTGTAATGGCGGGTATTATCTTAGTCATAATGGGATTAGTACGATTCGGATCATTAATAAAATTTATTCCTTATCCCGTTGTTGTTGGCTTTACAAGTGGAATAGCATTATTAATTTTTTCAACGCAGATAAAAGATTTTTTTGGTTTGCAAATAAAAGAAATGCCTTCAGAGTTTCATGAAAAATGGATAGCATACTTTAGCGCAATTCCAACTATTAATTTTTACGTATTAGGAATTGCTTTACTATCATTATTAATCATGATTTTCTGGCCTAAAGTTACGTACAAAATACCGGGTTCATTAGTTGCAATAATTGTAGCAACTGTTTTAGTAATGGTGTTTCGTTTGCCAGTTGATACAATTGGAAGTAAGTATGGTGAAATTCCGTCAAACTTACCGGCTCCTCATCTCATTAAAATAAATTTAACTCTTATCAAAAACTTGATTGCCCCTGCTACAGTAATTGCATTGCTTGCGGCGATTGAATCCTTATTATCCGCTGTAGTTGCCGATGGTATGATTGGCGGGAAACACCGTAGTAACATGGAATTGATAGCGCAGGGTTTAGCTAATATTATTACACCTCTCTTTGGCGGGATTCCAGCTACAGGAGCTATTGCACGAACAGCAACAAATATTAAAAATGGCGGAAGAACACCGGTAGCTGGAATTATTCACGCAATTACACTATTACTAATTATGCTTTTCTTTGGTAGCTATGCCAAATTAATACCGATGGCAACTTTGGCGGCAATACTCGTTATAGTTGCATATAATATGAGTGAATGGAAAGAATTTAAAACATTGTTAAAAAGCCCTAAGAGTGATGTGGTCGTTTTATTAACAACTTTCTTTCTGACGGTGATATTCGATTTGACCATTGCCATTGAGATTGGAATGGTTTTGGCTGTATTACTCTTTATGAAACGCATGGCGGAAGTTTCCAACGTAAGTGTCATTACGCGAGAATTAGAAGAAGAAGACGAGCTGCCGGATGCAAATGCAATAGATAAAAAATTAATCCCGGTGGGAGTTGAAGTCTTTGAAATAAACGGGCCTTTCTTCTTCGGTGCCGCTTCTAAATTCAAAGAAGAAATGCGTGTAATTGAAAAACCGCCGAAAGTTAGAATTATCCGCATGAGAAATGTTCCTGCTGTTGATGCAACGGGTTTACAGACAATAAAGGACTTTTATCATGATGCTCAAAAGCAAGGGACTCATATAATCCTTTCCGGAGTTCATACACAGCCATTGTATGCGATGACTCAAGCCGGTATTTTTGATTTGGTAGGAGAAGAAAATATTTATGGCAATATTGATGATGCGCTAGATCATGCACGTGAAATTCTTGGACTGTCAAAATTAGGAAGACCAAAAGATTTTGTGCCGACCGTTAAAAGAGAAATGAAAAATTAATTGAGATATTTTAAATCAGTAGTTGAGCATAAACATAAGATAAATTTTCAACGATTCTTTCCTCTTAAAAATAAGTGATAATATTGAAAAGAATTTTGTTGATATCGGCGATCGAGTTTCGGCGAATCAATTCTGAAAAGTTGTGACCATTTTGTGACCAACCAAATTATTTACTATTTTTGCACTAGAGTTTTGAATAAGAACACTCTTAAACGAAAAATTTCTTGTTTCTTCTCTCATCATTTTTCAAGATTAACCTGACTTAACCAATCTTATTCTTCTTTGCAC
Organism: Bacteroidota bacterium; assembly: GCA_021801605.1. GTDB lineage: Bacteria > Bacteroidota > Ignavibacteria > Ignavibacteriales > Melioribacteraceae > Fen-1258. The sequence continues at coordinate 1,906 of JAJYXU010000187.1, read as the reverse complement.
ATAATTATTTATGCAAAAGGTTGCCGTGGTCAACAAGTCAAAAAAAAACTATGCAACTTAGTAGCACCATCACACTATTTTCGACACAAAATATAGAATAGAATAAATGATAAGTACAAACAATCTATCACTAAGATTTGGTAAACGGACGTTATTCGAAGAAGTAAATTTGAAATTTACTCCGGGAAACTGTTACGGTATTATTGGTGCTAACGGTTCGGGCAAATCAACTTTTATTAAAATCCTATCGGGCGAAATTGAGCAAAGTTCAGGAGACGTTATTGTAACTCCAGGCGAAAGACTTACAACTTTAAAACAAAATCAATTTGAGTATGATGAATACCAAGTTTTAAAAACTGTAATGATGGGACATCAAAAACTTTTTTCTGTAATGGAAGAACGGGATGCTTTATACGCAAAAGCTGAATTCAGCGATAAGGATGGAATCAGAGCTTCGGAACTTGAAGGAGAATTTGCAGAGATGTACGGCTGGGAAGCGGAATCAGAAGCTGCTGAACTACTGAGCGGTTTGGGCATTAGCGACGAACATCATACAAAATTGATGAAGGATTTGTCGGGAAACGAAAAGGTAAAAGTTCTTTTGGCTCAAGCTTTATTCGGAAATCCTGATATATTACTGCTGGATGAACCAACAAATCATCTTGATATTATTTCAATTGGATGGCTGGAAGATTTTCTCGAAAAATTTAAAAATACGGTAATTGTTATTTCGCACGATAGACATTTTCTTAATCAAGTGTGTACGCACATAGCTGATATTGACTTTGGGAAAATTCAGATGTACACCGGCAATTATGATTTCTGGTTGGAAAGCAGTCAGCTGGCGGCAAAACAGGCAAAAGATTCAAATAAGAAAATAGAAGCGAAAAGAGCGGAGTTACAAGAATTTATTTTTCGTTTCAGTGCTAATGCATCTAAATCCAAACAGGCAACATCGAGAAAAAAGCAACTTGAAAACCTTACACTCGAGGATATCAAACCCTCTTCACGTAAAATGCCCTACATTGCTTTTAAACCGGAACGTGAAGCCGGGAATAATCTGCTTGAAATCAACAACCTGACTAAGAATTACGGCGAAGAAATTCTTTTGAACAATCTTACATTCAAAGTCGAGACCGGAGATAAGATTGCGTTTGTGGGTCCGAATGATTTAATAAAAACTACCTTATTTAATATTCTCACGAATAAAGAAAAACCCGATAAGGGAAGCTTTATTTGGGGAGCTACAACTAAATTCGCCTATTTTCCAAAAGATAATGCTGATTTTTTCAACGTTAATATGAATCTTATTGACTGGCTTCGCCAATATTCAAAAGAGAAAGAAGAAACATATATCCGGGGATTTCTTGGAAGAATGCTCTTTAGCGGAGAAGAAACTTTAAAGAAAGCTAGTGTACTTTCCGGTGGTGAACGTGTACGTTGTTTGCTTGCAAAAATGATGTTAACCGGCGCAAATGTTCTTATTCTAGATGGACCGACTAATCACCTTGACCTGGAAGCAATCTCTGCGCTGAATAACAGTCTGATTGATTTTCCGGGGACGGTACTTTTTAGTTCACATGATCATCAATTCGTACATACAATTGCAACAAGAATAATAGAGATTATACCTTCGGGAATTATTGATAAACGAATGACATTTGATGAATACTTAAACGACACGGAAATAAAGAAGATGCATCTGGATTTGTATCATGCATCAGCAATAAATCTTTAATGGTTTTTATCAAGATGAAATAGTTTTTAATAAAAATTGTTCTTTCGTTACAAGAATAAATTACTAACTGATGTTACGCAAAAACATTATTATTTGTCATTCTGACCCCGATTTATCGGGGGAAGAATCTAAAAACTTCTTTTTCGCTCGATTCTGAGATTCTTCACT
>JAJYXU010000180.1 GCA_021801605.1 Bacteroidota bacterium | reverse complement strand
TAAATCTATCTGCTACGGCGGCGATACAGCATATTGTGAATCGTTGGTCAAGCACGCAAGGAATTCCGATTTAGCTATTATAGAAGCCGGAGCTGAGGACGAAAGCACAACTGACCTGCATATGATAATTCTCCAAGCCACAGAAATTGGTAGAACTGACAGAGATTATTTCTTGGTTCACGTTCCCGAATAATTTATTTTAACGGTGTTATTCAAACTCATCAGAGGAAAATAATGAAACGACTTTCCGTTCTTTTAGTAATTCTGTTTGTATTATCAATTCAAGCGCAGAACAAAATCCACAACACTGAAATTACTCCCGAAGAAATTAAAGCCAATGTCTTCTATCTCGCTTCAGATGCGATGAAAGGAAGATTCACCGGAAGCCCGGAAGAGCGTATTGCCGGCGATTATATTAAAAACGAGTTTCAGCTTTACGGATTAAAACCAGCGTTTAATGGAAGTTGGTTTCAAGAATTTCCATTCGTAGAAAAAGTTGTTATGACAAAAGCGAATTCTTTGACATTCGAAATAAAAGGTAAGAAGGAAAATCTAAAGCCAGGTAAAGACTTCATTACGGTTGCTTATTCTGGAAAAGGAAAAGCAAACGGAGAATTAGTATTTGCCGGTTACGGAATATCGGCTCCAAAATTAAATTACGACGATTATGATGGAATAGACGTAAAAGGCAAAATTGTTGTTGTGATGAGATATCATCCGGAACATGACAGTTCCAAATCCGAGTTTGAGAAATACGCTTCATTCCGTAACAAAGCAACAGTTGCAAAAGAGAAAGGCGCTTCCGCAATTATCTTGGTAAATGGATTCGCACCAAAGAATGACGACGATCCTTTGATGGAACTCCGTTATGACGGAGCGCCAGCTATGAAAGATATTGCTGTTCAGCAAGTTAAAAGAAATTTTGTTGATGATCTTTTCAAATCCGAAGGACTAAATTTTTCCGAAGCCCAAAAACAAATTGATGCATCAAAGAAACCTTCTTCTTTCCTCTTTAAATATTCGAAAGCATCACTGACCGCTGAAGTAAAAGAGATTGAAAAGAAAGGTCGTAACGTTGCCGGAATGATTGAAGGCAGTGATCCGGTTTTAAAAAGCGAATACGTTGTTATAGGTGCTCACTACGATCACCTTGGAATTGATCAGTTGAAAGAATCGTCAATGTACAAAGGGAAAGAACTAATGATTCATAATGGAGCCGATGATAACGCTTCAGGCACCACTGGACTTTTAGAAGTAGCAGAGAAATTTGCTGCGATGAAAGGTCTATTGAAACGGAGTATAATTTTTGCGGCTTTCTCCGGTGAAGAACTCGGCATTCTTGGTTCAACATACATGACAAATAATTTTCCTGTTAATATTAAAAATGTTACAGCGATGCTTAACATGGATATGATAGGTCGGTTGAACGAAGATAACAGCTTAACAGTAATTGGAACAGGCACTTCATCTTTATGGAAAGATTTATTGAACAAAAAAAATAGTTATGGCTTTAAGTTAGGAATGAGCGACGGCGGTTCAGGCGGAAGTGATCACCAATCATTCTCAAACAAAAATATTCCTGTACTTTTCTTCTTTACCGGTACTCACTCAGATTATCATAAACCAACTGACGATGCCGATAAGATAAATACAATTGGAGAAGCAAGTGTAGCTAATTATGTTTTTGATATAGCAGTTGCTGTTGATCAATTAGACAAACGACCTGAATATGTAAAAGTTGAAGAACCGGCAGCCAGAGCTGAAGGAGGACGTACACGTGTTACTGTAGGAACTGTCCCGGAGTTCGGTTATAATGGAACCGGTTACAAAATTTCCGGCGTTACCGAGGGAAGCCCCGCTGCTAAAGCCGGTATGAAAGCTGGCGATATCATAATTAAATTCGCAACGAAAACGGTCGGCAACATTTATGATTTTATGTATGCCGTCCAGGATTTTAAAGCCGGTGATAAAGTTGATGTTGTTGTTCTGCGCGATGGGAAAGATATGACTTTTAATGTCGAGTTGATTGCGAAATAGCTTTCAGCAAAATCGTTTTTGATCAGAGAGGCGAAGCAAAAGTTTCGCCTTTTTTTATTCTTTTAAAATCACAAAACATTTGACAAAGCAACTCTAATAACGAATTTATCGTTAGCACCGTAAGAGAAATCAAGCCGAAGAGCTCCAAGTATTTTACCAAAGCTTAGATAAGCTTCCCAATAAACCGAATTGAGATAGTTGTTGCTAAAGTAGCCGCTTTCATTCCATATCTTAAGAAGATTAAATCCTGTAATGAAATCAATATTAAGATCAGTAAGGAAAGTAAGACCAAGAGCTTGATAGGGAACCGAGCGCCAATTATGTTCGGCATGCACCGCAATCATTTTATCGCCGCTATATTCATAAGGAGATAATCCTTTGAATGATAAGAAAGGAGAATAAACATTTAGAGTTGTATTTGGTGTGAGAATATGCTGCGGTCCGAAATCTCCAAGAACAAATCCGCCTTCTATTCCTAATAAGAAATATGGGGAAGAAAACAATTCTTCATAAAGAGTTTTAGTAATGATTTGCGAAATAAATCTTAGACGCTTGTAATTAAAATCGCTTCCCAAAAAAGGATTTGATAAATCGAATTGAGCTATCAAACCATTACTCGCTATTGGCTGATATTCATTCGGGTTCTTGCCGATCCGAATATTAAATGATATTCTATTATTATTTCCTTCGGCAATTATTGGATTAGACCTTACAATTCTATTTGTATTGAAAATGCTATTGTACTTCAGCTCTGGAAGAGATTCCTGTTTATCGAAAATGAATTTTACATTCGACAATATTTTTGAACCGAAATATTTTCCAAATCCAACACTAAAATTTCTTGATCTGTAATAATTGAATTGATCATTAAAACCGAGCAGCACATTGGCACCGTTAAGCCAATCAGGATAAGGATTGAGCATCTGCCACTGCACAGCTTCATCAAACAGTTCTAATTCAACATTATCAATGAAAAGATCCTTTGGGCTGAAAAATACATTTGTATTCCATTCAAAATTCTTTCTTCCAAATGCATAACCCAATTTAGCTTTATATCTAAATGAGTTATCTAACAAATAATTGTTGTAATGAGCACCGAATAGTATTCCATCTACCCTGTTGTCTCTGAAGCTAAGGACTGAAAATAACTTTCCAACATACTTGAAGAATTCACTCTTGGAGCTATTATCCTGATCGTTATTAACCGCATCGCGTGCAAGTCCTCCAAACACACCGGTAAATTTAATTTGAGTAACAACCGTTTTTGTACTATCCAGTTCTTTATACGCTTTCAATTCAGCCCCGGTAAGAGGAATGGGGCGAAGTGAATCAATTTGAGTTCTGCTTAACAGATTTGCTTTGATATATTTTATTTTTTTGTTTTTACTTGTATCAGCTTTTACGGTTGAATAAAGACTGTAAATCGAATCGGGAATAGGTTGATTGAGTTTATAATTGGTAAACATACTAACCTGATTCATGGAGATAGCGTCTGTCCCGATCAATCCGGCAAAACTTAATTTTAAACCGGATTCAACTTTGAAATATGTGGGGAGCCAGTAATTATTAAAACGGTCTCTGTTTTGAATGAATTCAATTTTCAAATCATTAACGTATGGAAATCTTAATCCGTCATTGTTCTTAAGCTCAACATTTTTCAATGAGTACGTTGAATCTTCGATTACAATCTTACCTTTTAGAAGAGGTTGAATTTTGGATTTCGGAATGACTTCGATATAACACTCATGGACAGAACCGGATTGCTTCACCTCTAAAAGTTTGTAGTCATACCAATCAAAAGCGTTCCTGGCAAGAGGAAGAAAAACTTTATTTCCGATTATTGAAAGTGTATCATCTGTAAAGTCCACATACATTTTATCCAGAATATTTTGATCGAATGTTAGAGCGTTTTTCTTTTCGTTCTCTGAGATATGAACTGAGTGTGTGATTATTTTTTCGGGCTTATTTGACTGATAATAGCCGGTAGAAAATTTTTCGGATACCATTGCTACTTTTCCCGCCGAAAGGAAAATATCTTTAGAAAATAAATCGTACTCAAGACTATTCAGACCGGCTCTATTCTGATCTTTCCTTTTAATTGCCTCTCTTACAATTCTGTAAGCCGGATCCTCTTCTGTTCCAACAACAATTTCCATGAATTGAATAGGTTCAGGTGTTAACCCAATCTTAACTTCATTCTTAAAATCCTTTACTTCCAATTCTTTTCTTTTAAATCCAACGACTGTTAAGATCAATTTCGTTTTTGAATTTTGAACAGTAAGAGTGAATTTCCCTTCCAGATTAGATGATGTCCCCCGTGATGTTCTGGCAATTCGGATGTTTACATAAGAGATCGGTTCCTTGGTTTCGTCATTAAAAACTAATCCGGTTATCTTGAAACTTTGAGAGAAGAGTGCAGATGTAAAGATTAGAGTCAGAAAAATAGTTTTCATCATTTATTATCCGGTTTGTGTAATAAGAGACGAAGCAATTACAAAAAAGGTTACAAGTAAAATAAGAAAGGCGAATCAAATTGACTCGCCTTCTTTTTGGAATTAATAACTAAGTGATATTGATAGCACAAAATTTCTCGGCATTCCGGGTTCGAGAAATATTGCTTCGTTGTTCACAATGTCTGGATTGATGAATGCCGATGATGCGTATTTCAAATCGAAAATATTATTGACTGTCATGAATCCCCTTAAAGAAAGACCGCCCGTAATTTCTATCTGTTTATTTAAGCCAATGGTTGCGTTTAACACATTGAACGATGGGACCAACAACGTATTCGCGTCATCAACATAATATTTTCCAATTCCGTTTAGACTAATAGAAACGAATGCGCCGTTAAGTTGCGATGGTGAATACGTTAAACCGAAGTTGTAAAACAATTCCGGTATTCCTGCAACGTTATTGCCCGAATAGTCTGCAAACTTTCCGGCTTTTTGCAAATCATAATGAACGGAATCTATACGATATTCTTGATACTTATTGTTAGAAATTGTGAACGCGCCATTGAATGAAAAACCATTGTTGAATTGAATTGATGTGCCGAGTTCAATTCCGGTACGCTGTGTTTTCCCCGCAGTAAAATAAAATCTTCCGCCGCGGTATGGAATAATATCGTTCTTAACATCAATTAAGTAAAGAGCAATATCGTAATAAAAGGACTTTACAAGATTATTTTTTTTTAATGAAACCAAATGTTTTGTACCGAGTTCATATGTTGTAGAAACAATCGGTTCAAGAAGAGGATTGATCAGATATATTTTGTCTTGTCCGTAAGTACTTGACGGATCCGTTTCATTCCCCGCCGGCACTTCAATACCACCGCCAAGATTTGCATATACACTTTGAGTTTCTGACAAACGATAGGTAATACCGGCTTTAGGTGTAATCCTTTCAAATGTTTTTGTTTGCAACCCATAACCGGCAGTTATAAAACTTTCGCTGTAATATGAAATGTTATCGTAGCGTGTGCCTAAAATTAAACTTAGTTTTTCGTTGAAAACAACTTCATCTTGCACGAACGCACCAAAGGTATTAGCTCCTTCCCTCTTGTTATCTTTAAGAACATCCCCGCGCGAGTTGCTTGAAGATAAACTATAAAATAAAATTGCACCGTCTTGATATGCTTCATCTACACCGACAATTAATTTATTTTGTATTGATAATGAAAGCGAAGAGTGATTACTGTAAATAAAATTTCCGCCAAGATGATAACGAGTAAAATCCCGGAAGGTTCCGCGCTCCGACCGTTGTAAATATTTCGGATTCACGAAGATCATTCCTGAAATTCCGTTTGAACTGTCAAACTCGTGATTCAATGTCAATCCTATTTTCCCAAGACGGTTAAAGCGTCTTTCATCACGTTGCTCATAAGTAGAATTAGATTGAGTAGGATCAGTATCGAATTGCTTTTGTGTTAATGGTCCGGGAATATGAAACATGTTAGATGTACCCGACAAAAAAACACCGAGTTTTGTCAAATCACTCAAATACGAAACGAGACCTAAATTAAATAGTGTTCTGTAACTGCTCGAGTGTTTTCTCCACCCTTCTAGATTACTGTTAGAAAGTGATGAAAATATTTTTCCATTCCGGAAATTCGTATTTCCATATAACTGAAATTGATTGAAACCAAAACTTCCGGCAAGAGAACGCAAGGAAACACTGTTTTCACTTCCGGAAGGAACCGTGGAGAGATTTACAACACCGCCGGCTGCATTTCCCCAAATTGCAGAGGCATTAGAGCGAATAACCTCGATGTTATCTGCAATACTCAAATCAATCTGGTCGAACGATGTCCTTCCATCAGGTTCAGTTTCCGGTATACCGTCAACCATTACGCGTATTCCGCGTGACGTGCCGGAGTTTGATCTGTCCCCTGCACCACGAGCACCAAAACCGCGGATTACAAGCCGTACATCTTGATTTCCCGAGCGTGATTGCGCCAAAACACCCGGTATTGTTGAAAGTGCTTCATCCAAACCGTACCCGCGTATGTTTTTCAACTGCTTTGATTGAAGTATTGTAACTGCATATGGTAGTTCTAAAATTTGTTCCGCATAACGCGTTGCTGAAACAGATATTTGTTTCAACTCGTATGTTAATGTATCCGTTTGAGAGTTCGATCTATATTGCTGCGCGTGGATAAATGAAATTGCCGCAATGAATAACAAAAATATTTTTTTCATTATCTAATCCTTTTTACAATTATAAGGAGGAATATTATTATCCATTCATATTTTATGAATAGAATTACACTGATTATATCTGAGGTTACGAAAGATTAGACTTTGGAGGCGGCGTTAAAATTTTGGGAATATCAAAAAGATAATTACAGTCGAAGTAGATTGGATAAGATGTTTTTTGAAACGGCGATATGAATGCAATTCTTTCCCCTTCGTCAGCAATTTGTATTTGATGATTGAATTGTATTTGAGTGCTAGTTGCGGATTTGTGGTTAAAATTTTTTTGAAGGTTATTTGAAAATTCTTTCTCAAGTTTATCCTCTTTTTCATCATGAATACAATAGAAAGTAATTATATCCGTATGCCTTTCTTCTTTAACCAGATCATACATCTTACCATGGTATCTGAATTCCTTTTTACTGATACGCTGAATGATAATTCCTTTTTCAAGGTCTTTAGTCGATACTGATATAACTTCTATTCTTTTGTGCGATTTTAAATTTTCTATTTCTTCAGTTGCTTCTTCTTTTACATTCTCTCTTTCGATCAGAAAATAAAAAATAAATCCAAACGAATTGAAAACGAATGCAAGAGCAATTACTGTAAGAGCTATATTTCTAATTTTCAGCATTGACCTTTTTCATTTCTTCAAGAAGAGGCGGTAAATCATATTTAATGGTATTCCAAATTGCTTCGAAGTCAATATCAAAATAAACATGAATTAAACGGTTCCTCATTTCAACAATCTGTGTCCATGGTATATGTGGATTTATGGCTTTAAGCCTTTTGCTGAGTTTTGATGCTGCTTCTCCTACGATTTCGATTTCTTTCATCAATGCTAATGCAAGTTTACGATCTGTATATAAATCCTCTAAGCTTTTATCACCCAAGAATGAAATAGCTTCAGTAGCTGCTTCTATTATATGCTCAATTCTAGTACTATCTTTTATTGCCATATTCAATTTGAGCTTCTCTTATTACATCATTACGAAAATGTCTACTAAGTTCTTCCGGTGTTCTTAAATCAACTTTCCGTCCTAACATTTCTGTTAATTCAATCTCCATTCCGACAAGACCTAATAAACCGGGCTTCTTTTTTTCTTCAAACTCAACAAGCATATCTACATCACTCTCGTCAGTAAACTGATCAGTCAATACCGAGCCAAAGAATGAAAGTTTTTTGATGTGATTCCGAATGCAGAACTCTCTTAATTCTTCTTTCGAGTATTTAATTTTTTCTTCGACCATGATACTCTCTTTCTTTTAATCTTTCTGGTTGTAATTTAATAAATCATTCTGGATTTGAAAAGAAGTAATGTTTCTAAACACAAAAGAGGTTGTCTCATAAGTAATTATTCAAATAAAAAATCTGCGAAAATCTGTTTAATCTGTGTTTATCAGCGGTCTATTATTTAAAAAATTTTACTTATGAGACAACCTCTCAACTCAAGAATTTTTATCCTGATAAAACACAGTTATTTTTTATGGCTCTAAATGAAGTGAGTTCCCTTCGTCTGTTCTTAATAGCTGGCTCCATTCATTGAATTTTTCAAGACCAAAAGATTTTGATATGTTTAACGATATTTCTTCAAATTTATTACTGAACGAGTTTGCAATAAAAACAGCTTCTTTCAAAGAAATACTTCCACCTTTTATGATAGATGAATCGTGGTGCGACGCCACAGCATCAATAATTTCATCTTGGAAACCCCATAATTTTAATATGTACACACCGGTATCAACGTGAGAGACGCCAAATAAATTCAACTCTACTTCTGGAGAA
>JAJYXU010000112.1 GCA_021801605.1 Bacteroidota bacterium | reverse complement strand
CCGATTGGCTTTATATGGAGAACCTTCCAGCCAATTAGGAAATTTATCCGTCATGCTTAAGTTATAACCTACTTCGAATATAATTTTTAAGTCATCAATCATTCCATCGAATTTCCAAATATCCGGCTTGTATTCGTCGGAAGGTTTATGATAATTTTCTCTCAGCCATTTTGCGGATTCATCTAAAGCCCATTGTTTTCCATGTTCGATATTATCCATGCCGCTTCCAAAATAGAGAGCCGGAACGCCGACTTTAGCAAAACTAAAATGATCGCTTCTAAAGTAAGTTCCTTTTTCTGGTGTGGGCTCAGGTACAACATATCTTCCGTTTTCTTTGATTACTTTTTCCGCATAGTCATCTAATTCAGAATCTTTATAACCGGCAAGAGTGATGTCTTTCGTTCTTCCTAATATGTTAAGAGCATCCAAGTTTATCACGGCAGCGGTTTTCCTTAAAGGAAAAAGAGGATGTTTGGCATAATAATCACTTCCGAGCAACCCGGCTTCTTCGCCTGTAACGGAGAGGAAAATTATAGAACGTTTCTGAGGTTGAGGAAGAGCAGCAAATGCTTTGGCTATTTCTAAAATTCCAGCTACACCCGTTGCGTTATCTAAAGCTCCGTTTAATATTGAATCTCCCTGCGCGGTATTAGGTCTAACACCAAAATGATCCCAGTGAGCGGTATAAATAATATATTCATCAGCAAGTTCTTTTCCGGGTAGAATTCCAATAACGTTATTAGATTTCGTATAAGCAATTTTACTCTTGAATGAAATTGACATTTTTGATGAGAGAGCGATTGGTTTAAATCCTCTTTGTGCGGCGGAAGTAATTTCTTTGTTATAATCTAACCCGGACATTTCAAAAATTTTCTGTGCTGTTTCAGTAGTAATCCAACCGTTGAACTCGCAATCGGACCTGTTTTTGTCAAGTGATTCCAGGTAGTATCTTGTACCGGTCCAGCTATTTTCAACAACTGCCCAAGGATACCCGGCTGCTTCGGTTTCGTGAATGATTATTAATCCTGCGGCGCCCTGTCTTGCGGCTTCTTCAAATTTATAGGTCCATCTTCCGTAATATGTCATCGATTTACCGTTGAATAAGTTTTTATCGCCTGTGGCGAATCCGGGATCGTTCACAAGAACAACAACCGTTTTACCTTTTACATCCAGCCCTGCGTAATCATTCCAACTATATTCCGGCGCAACAATTCCATAACCGGCAAAAATTATGTCGGAGTTTTTTAATAATGTATTATCAACAAATCTTGTTGTGCCAACAACAAAATCTTTTGCAACGGAAAGATTCAGCGTTTTATTTTTACTTTTAATAACGGCGGTTACCGAATTTAGATCTGTAGTAATATTGACAAAGGGAATTTCCTGCAAATAACTATTTCCGTTGCCGGGGTGCAGTCCAATTTTCTTGAATTGTTCTTCAAGGTATTTAATAGTTCGTTCTTCCCCTAAAGTTGACGGTGCACGTCCTTTGAAATCATCGGATGCTAATTTTGAAATATTTTCTTTTAATCCTTCAATTTTGATGTTATCCAATGCAGCCTGAATTTCTTTCTTACTATTGCTGCAGCTATAGAAAAGAAGCGATGATATCAAGAAAACAGAAAAGAGTTGATTCCTCATAAATTCTCCGTAAAATTTTTTGATTAAATGGCGATGTATAGAGGCAATCATAACAGCCCCATCAAAAAATAGCAAATTATTTTTGTATTCTTTTAAGTATTATTTTTTTATTGAGTTAATTATTTGAAAATGTTGCCGGTGCTTACAAAAAATAATTTTGTATTGATTAGAGGATTCATCTAAATTCGCATTGGAATTAATCATTTCTCTCAGACAAGCTGAAATATTCTTCATGGAAGCTAATCAATTCGATTTTGTGATTGTTGGGGCAGGACTAGCCGGATTATACGCAGCATTGCATGCTTCGCAGTTTGGAAGAGTTGCGCTCATAACAAAAACCACTCTTACTTTGAGCAGTTCATATTGGGCTCAAGGAGGAATTGCCGCAGCGGTTGATTCTAACGATTCACCGCAACTTCATTTTGAAGACACAATTAAAGCGGGGAGAAAATTATGTAATGAAGAAGCGGTTGGAATTTTAGTGAATGAAGGAAAGTCGAGAGTGGAAGAACTTATCTTAATGGGAATGCCTTTCGATAAAGAGAATGATAAAATAGCTTTTGGACTCGAAGGCGGGCACTCAATGCGGCGTGTTCTTCATTCCGGCGGTGATGCGACCGGTGAAGAGCTGGTAAAATTTATTCATCATCTGGTTAAGAAGAAAAAAAATATTCAAATACTTGAAAACCATTATGTCTACCGCTTGATTATCCGGGACGATGAATGTTTTGGTGTTTACGCTTACGACATCAAAAATAACAAGTCGCGCATGATTGTCGGGAAATCAACAATCATTGCTTCCGGAGGCGGCTCATCCGTGTATTCGCGTTCTACCAATCCGCATACATCAATAGGCGAAGGAATATCATTAGCGTATAGCGCCGGAGCTCAAATTGAAAGTATGGAGTTCTTACAGTTTCATCCCACTTCCTTTTATTCTGTTACCGGAGAAACATTTTTGATAAGCGAAGCAGTCAGAGGCGAAGGCGCTTATTTAATCGATCAAAACGGTAAGAGATTTCTTGAAGAACACGACACAACAGAGCTCTCACCTCGCGACGTTGTCTCCGAAGCAATTATTAACGAAATGAAAAACTCCGGCACACGGAATGTTTTTCTTGACCTTAGGCATTTAAATTCAGAAAAAATAAAAAAACGGTTCTCGAATATTTATGGTGAAGCTTTGAAGTTTGGAATCGACATTACGAAAAATCCAATTCCTGTTGCGCCGGCAGCTCACTATATGATTGGAGGTATCAAAACAAGTCTGTACGGCCAAACCAATATCAACCGTTTATACGCAATAGGCGAAACAGCGTCTACCGGTGTTCACGGAGCTAACCGTCTTGCAAGCAATTCTCTTCTAGAATGTTTGGTGTTCGGAAAAAGAGCGGTTGACCATGCCCTTAATTACAGCAAGCAAAAGATCTTTCGTAATTATCCGGATGAAAAAACAACTTTCTATATCGAGGAAGAAAATAAAAATAATTTTTCCGTTGCGAGCGCAGAAATTGCGAATCTTCTTTGGCGAAATGCCGGAATAATTCGTGATGGCAAGACTCTCCAATCAGCACTTCACCAAATCGATTCATATATTTCAATCTCTGATTCAAACGATGAAGAATATTACGGTTTCAGGAAAAGGTGTTTATTAATTCTTGCGAAATTAATTATTAATTCTGCTTTCATAAGAGAGGAAAGCCGGGGTTGTCATATGCGAAATGACTTCTTGTCTGAAGAAACGAAATATCAAAAAACAATTGTTATGCAAAAAGATAAAGAACCCAAATTTGTTGATATTTAAAATTGGTTAGATACATGAAACTCGATAAAAAAAAATTAGACAGAATAATTATCGAAGCGCTGAGGGAAGATATCGGGCGCGGCGATGTAACCACCAATGCGATAATTCCGCGAACAACTATTTCTAAAGCTTGTATAATTACTAAAGCAGACGGTATCATTGCCGGGCTTCCGGTTGCAAAAGCAGTTTTTAAAAAGCTCGATAAAAAAATTATTTGGAAAAGTTTGGTCAAAGAAGGAGAACATATTTCCGCTGGAACTGAAATAGTCCGGCTGAAAGGACCTTACCGGTCGCTGCTCACAGGAGAAAGAACGGCGTTAAATTTTCTGCAAAGAATTTCCGGTATTGCTACTTCAACTTCAAAATACATTGAGAAACTTGAAGGATTGAATACTGTAATTCTTGATACTCGAAAAACAGCTCCCGGTCTGCGAATGCTCGATAAATACGGTGTGAAGATGGGCAGGGGAACAAACTATAGAATTGGACTTTATGATATGGCGCTGATAAAAGATAATCATATTAAAGCAGCAGGAGGAATAATAGAAGCAGTGAGGCAGATAAAAAAAAATCTTAAGAGAAAAATAAAAATAGAAGTTGAAGTGACCAACCTCGATGAAGTAAAACTTGCTCTGAACGCCGGTGTTGATATAATCATGCTTGATAATATGTCTCTGAAACAAATGAGAGAAGCCGTAAATCTCATTGATCGAAAAGTAAAAGTTGAAGCTTCCGGCGGAGTGAATTTAAATTCCGTCCGCTCTATAGCGGAAACCGGAGTAGATTTTATATCCGTTGGTGCATTAACCCACTCGGTTAAAGCGCTCGATATAAGTATGAATTTCAAAAATTAATTTGCCGAAATGGAATCGAAGAATGAACGATATAATAAATGAAATATTAAAGCTAAAAAAAGAAAAAAATGCCGTAATTCTTGCTCACAATTATCAGGTTGGCGAGATACAGGACATTGCTGATTTTGTCGGCGATTCACTCGGACTTTCGCAACAGGCCGCAAAAACTAATGCCGACGTAATTGTTTTTTGCGGCGTTCATTTTATGGCGGAAACGGCTTCAATAATTTCACCTAACAAAAAAATCTTAATTCCGGATACTGAAGCCGGTTGCTCACTTGCTTCTACAGTTAACGCGGATCAGCTGAGGGAGTGGAAGTTACAACATCCCGGCGCGGTGGTTGTTTCGTATGTAAATACAACGGCGGAAGTTAAAGCGGAAAGCGATTATTGCTGCACATCGTCCAACGCCGTAAAAGTCGTTGAGGCAATTTCGAGAGAAAAAAGGATTCTCTTTTTACCCGATAAATTTCTTGGTCAATATGTAAGCGTAACAACCGGACGTGAAATGGAAATTTGGAATGGCGCATGTCATGTTCACGAAAAAATTGGAGATGTAAATTTTGATGAAGCCCAAGCCCAACATCCCGATGCAGAATTTCTGATTCATCCCGAATGCGGGTGTTCATCGGCATGCATGCTTAAATCGCAATTATATTTCGATTGCAAGAATACGCATATTTTTTCTACCGAGGGAATGATTGATTATGTCAAAAAATCGGATGCCGATGAATTTGTTGTAGCAACCGAAATTGGAATTCTTCACCGACTCAAAAAAATTAAACCGGCTGCGGCATTTTATCCCCTTAACGAAAAATCGATATGCGAATACATGAAGATGATCACCTTAGAGAAGCTTTATGAGTCGTTGCGATACGATAAATTTGAAGTTAAGGTGCCGGAGGAGATAGCGCGTAAAGCCGCTCTTCCAATTCAAAGAATGCTTGAGATAGTTTGAGAAAATTATTTAGCTAAACAGATAAGTGAAAAATGAAAATTCTAGTTGGCTCTAAAAATCCTGTTAAGATTGATTCCGTTAAAGAAGCATTCGCAAATTATTACGACAACATTGAAACCATAGGAATTCATGTTGAGTCCGGCGTGTCTGCACAACCCGTGAGCGACCAAACTTTTTCCGGTGCAAAAAACCGGGCAATAAAACTGAAAGAACTTAATGATACTCAAAATCTCTCCGCCGATTATTTTGTCGGCATTGAAGGCGGGATCACTAAACAGTTTGAAAAGTGGTTTGCGTTTGGCTGTATGTGTGTTGTTGATAATGAGGGAAGAATTGGTTTTGGCATGTCGCCTCATTTCGAATTACCGCAGAACGTAGTTGAAAAACTTTTACAAGGAATAGAGCTTGGCGATGTGATGGATGAAATTATGAATCAGCAGAATACAAAACAAAAACACGGAGCCATCGGATTTTTTACAAACGGTGTTATGAACAGAAAAGAGCTTTACATTGAAGGATTAAAAGTTGCGCTAATTCCTTTTTTGCACAAAGAAATGTTTTTTTAAAATCTTGCTCGTGATCATGATCTTTTTAATGATCTTCAATGAAACAAGAACACGAGCAAGATCACGAAAAAATGACGAAGGAGAAATTATGATTTTACCAATCTATCAAGTTGATGCATTCACGTCTAAATTATTTGGAGGAAACCCCGCTGCAATTGTTCCGCTTGAAAAGTGGCTCGATGATGAAATCATGCAAAAGATTGCCGCAGAAAATAATTTATCGGAGACCGCTTTTTTTGTTAAAGAAAAAGAACATTATCATATTAGATGGATGACTCCGGTAAACGAAGTTCCTTTGTGTGGGCATGCAACGCTTGCATCGGCTTATGTGATTTTTAATTTCATCGAAAAGAATTCGACAAAAATTAAATTTATGTCGAAGAGCGGCGAATTAATTGTTGACCGCGATGGAGAATTGCTTACACTCGATTTTCCGGCACATAAACCGAGACCTGTGCCGATGAACGAGGCAATCAAAAAATGTTTTGATAAGGAACCGCTGGAAGTTCTAGAAAACGGATTTTATCTTCTCGTTGTTTTCGATTCGGAAGAGTACATTCGAAATTTTCAACCGAAAATTGAATTGATAAAACAGATACATCTGCATGCGGTTATAATTTCCGCAAAAGGAAACGAAGTAGATTTTGTATCTCGCATGTTTGCGCCCAATGAAGGAATTGACGAAGATCCGGTAACCGGTTCGGCACATACGGTTCTCGTTCCATATTGGTCGGAGAAATTCGGTAAGAAAAATTTTCGTGTACTTCAAGTTTCAAAAAGAATGGGCGAACTTCTTTGCGAAGAGCGCGGAGATCGTGTTAGAATCTCCGGTAATGCTGTGCTCTATTCCACCGGAAGTCTATTTTTGGGTTTATAATTAGAATTATTTCCTGCATATTTGCCGCAAGTCTTTTGGCTTTTATTTATCTTTGTTTTTAACAAGGCAATGGCTTTTTGTCTAGGGGACTTAACCTAATATGAAAATTTTTCGTGGTATGATATCGCTGCTTTTGATCGGCACCGCACTCTCGTGCGACGCACCAAGGTTAAATCCACTTGATCCGCTGAATCCCGGTTACCAGCTTGCTTCAATTGACGGGACAATTCTAACGGCATCTTTGCCGCATCAACCCATTGCGGGAGTAAAAGTTTTTTGGAAAAATCAAAATCTATTGGTTGAAACAGATGCAGCGGGAAAATTTTTAATAGATCAATTACCACCGAAACAAGGATGGATCTATTTCGAAAAAGACGGATATAGCAATGATTCTCTTCCTATCAATCTTATAAATCAAAAATCTTGGCATATCACTGATACTTTAAATGCGATTCCGAAACTTGATAGTCTTGTAATTTACACGAGCGTTGTAAACAGATATCCAACTGTTCAAAGCGACACACTTTATGTGAAGGCAAAAATTTCGGATGCGGAAAACGATGTGGCTTCTGTTTTTATCCGTTGCACCGAACTGAGCATTAATAAAAGTCTTTTATTTAAATCATCTTCCGGATATTATGAAAATAAATTTTCAACAGCCGAATTAAATTTAAATTCGATGGATGAAGGGATCGGAAAAAATTTTGGGATAAGTGTTTATGACCGCTTTGGTAAAGAATTTAAAAAAATTGGCTTTTCAACAATTAAAAGAACCATACGGCAGGATATTATTTTTAAATCTCCGGCAAATCTCGAAATTGTGAAGAAACCTATAAAATTTGTCTGGAATAGATTTTTACCCGGGTTTAATTTCAGCTATAATTTCGAGATATACACAGAGGGTAATTCTCCAAAATTGGTATATGGACCCACAAGTTTTTCTAAAGAAAAAGTTGAATTTACAGCCGACTTACCCGACATAAATAATTTGCCCGCAGGCCAATATTTCTGGGTAATCTGGGTAATTGATGATTTTCAGAATAGAGCCCGCTCTTTGCCGGCATCTTTTGTTGTTCAATAAAAATTTGAGACGTTCTATCAATGAGTAATTTTTTCAAAGAAAATATTAACCACATAAAAAATCTTTCTAAGGATGAGTTCGAATCACTCTATGAATTTACCCAGATACTCAATTCGGCTACACGCCAGGATTTATTAATAGAAGATGCGATTGATATTGTCATCAACGTCATAAATGCAGAACGAGGTTTGTTTGTTAAGTATGATGAAGAGAATGATAATTTTTCAATTATATCCGCACGTAAAATTTCCAACGAAACCATAACTGATCTTCACGAATTTTCTTCCGGCATTCTTCAGAAAGTAATTAAAGAAAAAAAACCGCTTCTTTACCATGATGTAATGAGCGATCCTCATCTTTCGCAATTTGAAAGTGTTCAGATACAACGCATTAAATCTGTTATCGGTGTTCCGATTGTTAGAGATACAAAAGTTTGGGGCGTAATTGTTGCGGATAGCCAGCTCGACCGTCGCGAGTTTACAGATGAAAACCTTTTATTCTTGAGTTTCTTTTCCAATTTAGTTTCACTTGCGCTCGACCGTATAATTAAATTAGAAGAACTTGAAAAAGAAAATCAGATTCTAATCAATCGGCTTCAGTTAACAGAAGAAATACCGGAAATGATCGGCGACAGCGTTGCAATGAGAACCCTTGCACATCTTATTCACAAAGTTGCAATGACCGATGCGACAGTTCTTATTGTCGGAGAAAGCGGAACGGGAAAAGAAGTTGCCGCAAAAGCAATTCACGAACTAAGCAAAAGAAAAGAAAAACCATTTCTTGCACAGTTCTGTGGTTCTATACCGGATACTCTATTGGAGAGTGAACTGTTTGGATATAAAAAAGGAGCGTTCACAGGCGCCAATACAGACAAACAGGGATTACTTGAAGCGGCCGATAGCGGAACATTTTTTCTTGATGAAATTGCCGATATTTCCACTGCACTTCAAGCAAAACTTTTGCGCGTATTGGAAAATAGAGAGATCATACGACTTGGCGATGTTAAAGTAAAAAAAGTTGATGCC
>JAJYXU010000090.1 GCA_021801605.1 Bacteroidota bacterium | reverse complement strand
ATACTGGCACAAATTTAATGAATGTAAAATCATCAGCAAAGGGGAAAAATATTATTATTTAACGATTATTCTTCTTCATGGTACTGTGTTTTACTCTTTCAGAGGTCTCTTTTAGTTATTCTCGGCTTTTTCTTTTGATATTTTTGTTTTAGCGCCAGCATGTTCATAAAATGTCTTGCATTCAATTTATCACAATCAAAAATCATATTCTTGATTTCTTGCTGACGTTTTTTGGAAAGTATTTTTTCGGAAAGAGCATTGAATTTATTCTCGAGATCTTCCATTGTCATCGGTTCGCGTGGATCACCTTTCGGGTATTCTAAATATTCTGAAAATTCTCTGCCGTCTTTTGTTTTGATAACGACTTTTGATGGCTGTTTTGCCGGGAACATACTTTCAAATTCTTGTGAAGCTACACCTTTAATTTTATCAATCACTTCCCAAATTCTAGGATCTTTCATTTTTTCATCGGTAAAAGATTGAGTTGTAATTTTTCTATCAACAATCGCAGCGGCAATACAATAAGGAAGTGAGTGATCGGCAGTTTCACGCGATTCGGGACGGTATTTGTGTGTATCAAATAAAATATCACAAGCTCTCGCAATGGTTGTAATTGTTACGGTTTCTATCTCATCATATTTGATATCATGAGTGACGATTGTTTTGAGTGTTGCCGAAATGTGAGTGTGAGTTAATGCTTCGGTTGGAAATGCTTTCATGCTGCACTCTAGAATTTTCCAGTTCTTACCTAATCCACCGATTAACGCATCTATATTCCAAGACCATTCGGATTCACCATCACGTCCTTTCATAACTACCGGTTTAATCATTTCATTTATAGGATCCCATCCGCCGAAGCAATCCATAAATCCTTCTTTTCCTTCAAATACTTTTTCCGTTCCGCTGTAACCTTTCTGTGCCATTAAAGCTGCAAAAACTCCGGATTGAACTGCCATCGGGTCAACTGTATTTTTCATCATTGTAAGTTTGCCTGCTGTCGGGCAACCGATTGTATGATTGTGTGAACCGCTGATGCCGATTGCATTGACCATCTGATCAACTGTTAGCCCAAGGATTTTACCGGCAATAATAGGAGATACAAACTGAGTAAGTGTAGCGTGATGCCATTTACGTTCACGCGCACCTGGTTTTGCAAATAAGCACATTCTTTGTTCAAACTCATAAGCGAGAACGATGGCAACGATCACATCTTTCATGTTTGCCCCGATCATTTCAGCAACCGAAAGCGCTGCCGGAATAATATCTGATGGATGTGATGGATCTTCTTTCCAGTAAATATCATTAAAGTCGAGAGATCGTATCATCAATGAATTTACAAGTGTCGCGTTTACAGCAGGTATCTTTTCGCCGAAAGCAAAGACTGTAGCTTCCGATTTACCGCCCATCTTTTTATAAATATTGCGGATGATGCTTACATCTTTAGTTGTGTATGCGCCGTAAGCACATCCAATCGAATCATACAAATATCTTTTTGCTTCGTGAATTACTTCGTCCGGTAAATCTTCATATTTGAGCTTTACTGCAAATTCCGAGATTACTCGTGAAATGGATTTTCCCATATTTGTTTACCTTGTATTTTTATTTTGATTCGAAAGAAGAAAAAGAAAGGGAAGTAGACTATTTATTTTGCCAGTTGGTTTCGAAAACCTTTGGGAAGTTAAGCCAGGGGAAGAGTTGCTTAGAAGTGTTTGATTTTCTCTTTAGCATAATAAGTTATCTGACTGAATTATTTCTGATGTAAAATTATTGTTTTGCCGGTTCAAAAAAAAGTATGAAATAGACGCGGATAACACAGATTTGCGCGGATTTATCTGTGAAAATCCGCTTACCCCATGGAATAACATTTTATCTTTTGTAATAAAGGGTAGTTCCAAAAACTTCAATATCCTCTGCGAACTTTGCGTTCTCCGCGTTAAATTTTTTACAAAAGATAGTTTTTGGAACTACCCTAAATTTAATTATCAATTTATTCCACGGGATGAATCTGCGTTATCCGTGTTCTATTGATTTAAATTCCTTTTTACCCATTCTTCCAATCCACCGGTAACAATTAATTCTTGTGCGGCTTCACCAACCGGATCAATCGAATAAGATTTTTCTTTTGTGACCAACACAGAATTTTGGAAATCCATCTTTGCAATTATCTTAGTTTTCACGGATAGTTTCTCTTTCCCGAATTTTAACTTCAGATCATTTACGAGTTCAGGACATTCGATAACAAGGAAACCGTTATTGAGAGCGTTGCGTTTGTATGTTTCATTGAATGAACCGGCAACAACCAAACGGATTCCGCGATACTTCAGTGCAGTAGCAGCTTGCTCACGTGAACTTCCCGTTCCAAAATTGAAACCGCCGACGAGTATATCTCCATCGTTAACCATTTTCCCAAATTCCGGATCGTAATTTTCCATAACAACTTTTGCCTGGTCTTGCGGAGTCATATCATCGTTGTATGTGTATTTGCCTGGATAGATTCCGTCGGTATTTAAATTATCCTGATAACAAAAGATTAATTCACCTTCAACTTGAGATGGAAAGCCATCAATTATTCTAACAGCACTTTTCGTTATTTCTGATTTTACATTTGTTTTTATTTCACCTAAAATTTTTCCAGATAAATTTTCAGAATCAAAATTGATAAAACCGGAAACGGCAGATGCAGCCACAACTCCAGGTGAAGCGAGATAAGCTTGTGCATTGGGAGAACCCATTCTTCCCTTGAAGTTTCTGTTTGTTGCAGAGATTCCCACTTCACCATCTTCTAATAACCCGGTTCCGAGTCCTATGCAAGGTCCGCAACTTGGCGGAAGAGGAATTGCACCGGCGTCCAAAAGAGTTTTCCAATCGCCACGTTTCTCGCTTTCAGCTTGAACTTCACTCGATGCGGCGGCAATATAAAATTTAACATGATCTGAAATTTTTTTACCACGAATGATTGATGCAGCTTCTGCAAGATCGTCAACACGTGAGTTAACACAAGAGAGCAGATATGCTTTATTGATCTTTACTTTCTTCTGTTTAATCTCCGAAATTGAAGTCATTGTCTTAACTGTATTCGGTCCTGAAACATGCGGCTCGATTGATGAAAGATCTATTATTAATTCTTTTGCGTAAAAAGCATTAAGATCAGCTTTCAAATTTTGTAAATCTTTTTCCAGTTCGGAAATTCTTGC
Organism: Bacteroidota bacterium; assembly: GCA_021801605.1. Taxonomy (GTDB): domain Bacteria; phylum Bacteroidota; class Ignavibacteria; order Ignavibacteriales; family Melioribacteraceae; genus Fen-1258. Next base: position 40,886 of record JAJYXU010000090.1, on the reverse strand, counting down.
TTCATTGATACGTGGATGAATTCCATTACCGTCAACGTCGGAAGTTACTCCTTCCAAACCACGGAGCGAGATAAATCTCGCTCTACTCTTCAACCAATTGATTGTGATTTCATCAATTGGAAAGACACCTGCCATAGCTCCCCATTCTGTTGTCATATTGGCAATTGTGAGTCGTTGATCAATAGCTAATTCTTTAATTCCGTCGCCGGTAAACTCGATTGCATGGTTTAAAACTTCATCATGATTAAAAAATCCGCACAATGCAATTATAATATCTTTACCTGTCACACCTGGCTTAAGTTTTCCTTTTAATTCAACTTTAGCAATTGGAGGAACTTGCCACCAGGTTCTTGTAGTCGCCCAGATAGCCGCGGCATCTGTTCTCACAATCGGTGTTCCCAAACATCCGATTCCGCCATACATATTTGAATGACTATCTGATGCAACCGACATAGTACCTGCCCAGGCGTAACCTTCCTCAATCATTATTTGGTGACCTATGCCGCGTCCCGCCGGGTAAAAATCAGCGCCCATTGATTTTGAAAACTCTTCAATTTTTTTATACTTCGCTAAATTTTTTTCGTCTTTGTTTTGAATGTCATGATCAAGTGTATGAACAACTTGACGCGGATTGGCTAGTTTAGTCGCGCCAATACTTTTAAATTTTGGAATGACGGCTCCGGTATTATCATGAGTCATTACATAAGCAGGTCGAATCGAAATATAATCTCCGGCTTTAACAGTATGATTTGCTTGTAATCCAACTGCATATCGTTGTGCAATTTTTTCTATTAGAGTTTGGGACATATTTTACTCCAATCTTATTAATCTTTTTAGAAGAATGAATAAATATCAAATAACAAAATCCAAATTACAGTTAAATACCAAAAACCAAATCTCAATTTGTTTTTAAGAGAATCGCTGAAAATATTTTTTTTAATTGTTCGGCTTCATCAAACAATTCAAGACCTTCCTTTTTTAAAGGAATCATCATTTGTTTCAATAATTAATCACAAAAAGAAGGATGATTCTTTGGCTTGTTTCCGTGAAATTTTCAATCTCATATTGAAATCTTTTTTGCCCAAAGCTTCATTTGCTTCTCTATAATTTGCCCCTACCGAAGAAGAAGCTCTAATGACTTGCTTTGAGTATTCAATATTTGATGTTGTTTTTGGAAGTTTGGAAACATATTGAGCAACTTTTTTCGCGAATTGAAAAGTCCTTTCTTCCAAATCAAAATTACTTTGTGCATTGTTCATTGAGAATTCACTGTTATTTGTTATTTGGAAATTGTGATTTATACTTTAAACGGTTCGAAGGATACAAAATCCGCATGATGAACAATGATTGACTCAACTGTACGTTTGCCAAGATCTCCTTCTTTCGAATGAGTAGCAATAATATGCTGGACTTCAAAAGGTAGATCGAAACGTGCTGCAATTGCTTGTCCGCTAAATGGATGACGAACGAGATCGCCGGCTTTGCTGGTTTTTATTTTCCCATCAACTTTTTCATATTCGATCAATTTACCAACATCAATTAGAATTGCTCCTGAGATTAGAATGTCCATGTTTATTTTTATAGCGTCACCAAAGTTTTTATTCATTGTGTTGGCAATTTCAACAGCAAGTTGAACACAGGTACGCTTGTGATTCATAAAAGAAATTTTACAATCTTTGACTAGAAGAGAGAATGGGATAATTTCCAAATCTTCAGGAGTAAGAACAGAACTTTCTATTGCATAGATCCAGGCATTCAAAGTTTTTTCACGTAAAGAATTATCTTTAATCCAATCAATTTCAGGCCATAGCTTTTTTATTTTATCTTTCATTTGTACCTCCGTAAGAGGCGAGAAGCGAGAGGTTAGAACAAAACCACTTACTTCTTGCTTCTAGCTTTTTACAATTTTGAAATTACTGCATCTGTCATTTGTTGAGTTGTTGCGGCGCCTTTTTTAAAAACATCTGCACCGCCGCGCAGTTTCAACATGTCGTAAGTACGAACTTTCCCTTCTTCAACAACTTTTGCAATTGCTTTGCGAATTTTTGTTGCGATCTCTTTCTCATCAATATGATCTAACATCATACACGCGCTCATAAACATTGCAATCGGGTTAACGATTGACGGATATATTTTTTCATATTTTGGAGCCGAGCCATGCGTTGGTTCAAATACTGCGACTTCTTCTCCGATGTTTGCACTGCATGCAAAACCAAGTCCGCCAATTAATCCGGCAAATCCATCGCTGATAATATCACCGAACATATTTTCAGCAACAATTACTCCGTAATCTTCCGGATTTTTTGTAAGCCACATCATCTGAGCATCTATATTTGTATCCCACAATGCAATGTTCGAATATTCTTTCGCAATTTCTTTCGCAATCTTAAACATCATACCGGAAGTTTCTCTTAAGACATTTGGTTTTTCACAAAGAGTAAGATTGGTATAACCAAATTTCTTTGCGTATTCAAAAGCTGAACGGATGATTCGTTCACTTGCTTTCTTTGTAACTATTCGGGTTGAGACTGCCATCTCTTCACTTGGAGTATCTTTGAAGAATTTCATTTTAGAATGTGTCTCAAGTGCATCACGAACTTGTTTAGGCGGATTTGTCCATTCAACTCCGGCATAAAGTCCTTCTGTATTTTGTCTGAATATGACTGCATTTACCATCGGTTCTTCAAATCCGCCATCAGCGCTTCTTCTGATGAAGTTTAGCGGATTTCCTTTTAATGAAACGCATGGACGGATACAAATATCAAGATTAAATTTCTGTCGTAAACTGACGATAGGTGAAAAGTAAACAAATCCTTTTCCTTTCAATTCTGGATCGAGTTCTTTTTCAGAAGCGTCTTTTGCTTTGCTGGTAATTGCCCCAAAGAGTGCAATCTTATGCTCGGCAATTAAATCGATAGTACGCTGTGGAAGTGCGTTACCTTCTTTACACCAAAATTCCCATCCAATATCTCCGTGAACATAATTCGCTTTGAATCCGGCTGCTTCAAGTAATCTGATTGATTCCGGTAATACAACTTTTCCGATTCCATCACCGGGAAGTGAAACGATAGTTCTCATAGAATGACCTTAATAGTTAGAAAATTTTCATATGCAACTTAGAGAGTAAAGTACAATTTGGCAACACAGAGGCATATCTGTTAGTAGTTTATTTTGCAGCCGAAGAGAAAAAATTGAAAGAATGCTAGAAAAGACTGGTCTTATTCAGCATTGGATAATGTTTGGTGTTAAGCGTCCATAACTTTAGTTCATAATATTTTGATGAAGCGGCAATCAGTGCATCGGCAATTTCAACGGAGTGAGATCTACTGAATTGTTGAATAAATTCACCTGCGAGTTTTCCAATTTCGAAATTGATTTCTATTACTCTCACGAGTTCAAAGAATTCATGGATCTTTCTCAATTCGTCTTTGCGGGCGCCCGAAAATATTTCTGCAACAGTTACCGGCGTAACAAATAGCGTGTTGTTTAAAATTACCGTTCTAAACTTTTCAACTATTTCATTCTTATCACGCAGAAGCCAGATGATAACGTCGGAATCCAAAAGAATATTCTTATTCATAAATTCTTTTTCGTCTGTTGTCTTTTCTCAAATCACGAATGAATTGATCAACATTAAAATTGCGGTCTTTCCAGATTCCCACAATTGAATCAAGCAGATGAAGCCGTTTTTCTTGATTCATATATTTTTCACGAAGAGCTTCTCGAATTAAGTTCGACATTCTCCTTCGTTTATGCTTGCTTTCCAAAACCAAAATTCGATGAAGCTCGTCATCAATATATATTTGCGTTCGTTTCATGTCTTCTCATTTTTGATGTATAAATATACATCATTATTTCAATTTGTCAAGCCGCTCCCACACTTGCCTCACTCCCTCTTTCAAAAGGAAGAAGAATTAAGAAATGTAGTTGGCTAAAACTGAAAGTCTAATTGAAAACTTAAGCGATTGTCAATGTTACCTTGAATTTCCGTATCACCGCTACTAAGTGTTCTTTCGGCAGGTTTGAAAAGTTCTGAGTATTTCATTGAGAGAGTTAGACCAAACGAGGTTTTGTATTGTGCCAATAGATACCAACGTGTGCCTTCCCCATATAATGGAGGATTTGTCATTACACCTGTTAGATCATTTTCAAATTCATAAACCCGGGAATCGTAAGAATCGGTTCTAAAGAAGACTATTCTTGCGGAAATGTTGAGTGATGGAGTAGGGGAATATTTAACATCTTGAAAAAGCAGAAAACCTTTTTCTGATGATGAATTTGAGGAAGGGGAAACACCAACCATATTTATTCGAGAGCGAAGTTGAATGTATTTTGAAACTTTATAGGTCAATTCTCCTCTTATACTTTCAGTTTTTCTCCTGGTGAGTCCGTATTCATCGTTTACGATATCCGATACTTCGCTGTTTTTATTGATGTACCGCAGACGGAATTCGGTATTAACAAAGGGCGAGACCGTGTAATAAACCATGAATTCATTTCCTTTCGATGCAAACAACAGCTTATCGCTTGTGGATGGAAATTCAATTTGGTCATAATAAAAATAGATGACTCCAAAATTGGATCTTAGTTTCAGACCGGAATAAAGACCAACTTCGTTTTGTGTTCCGTCCTTTTCACCAAAACCGTTTGCATGCAATCCCCAGTAATCTCTTGGATAATTCCGGTAAGAGAATAGGAGAGTTAAATTTTTATTTACGGAGAACTCAACACTGTTAATTGTTGCAAATGATTTCATATTGTAAGAAGTCTCACCGCTGAAAGTAAGTTTGTTAGCAATAAAATTATAGCTCGTTGAAAAATAGTCAAATCTATTTCCCGACGGATCGAACACAGATTCATTTTGAAAATCATTTCCGAAAATTGAATTGTAATAGAGAAAACCGAATGAACCGATCTCGCCCAGGATATAGTCTGCTGATATCCCGAATAATTTTTCGCTTATGATTCTTTTATGTGCAATTTCATTTTCATTACGGTGAAAACCGTCTATTCGAATAGAAGTGATTTGATTTGTTGCCGGATCAATAGAACCGTCCATTTGCCTTGAAGAAAAAAATGAACTCACCTTGAATTCATTAAAATTTATTTGTGCAGCAACTCCGCGAAGGAACATGTTTTCATCCGAACTTAAATATGGAATAATTGACCTTCCATTCCTGGGGAGAATTCCAACTGTTTCAACTCCTTTTCTAATTGAGTATCTGCTCCAGAGTGCAAGACCCTGTCCAAATTCATACAAGAAATCACCGGCTACAAATTTTTTAATTATTCCAATATTTTCTGCATAAAAATGAAATGTTGTAAAGTCATTAAAGGATTTTTCGCCTGCGTCTTTTTCAGTCAGAATGCCAAAACGAATATTTTGATCTTTGTTGATTATTAAGCGATTATAAATTTTCCAGCTTGAGCCATCAAATTTACCTTCTTTATAAGCCTGTTCCTCTTGAAACTTTCTTATTCCTCTTGTACGAAAAGAAATATCAACATTCTCAAATTTCTTAGAGATAGGATCAAAGAAAGCCGATCTATCGGTATCTTCGAAGCGTAGGTAAGGAAGAATTCTTTCTATGAGATCGGAGTTAACCCCATTAATCTCTTTTAACTGCTTCGCGGAACTGATTCCGCCTAATGAATTTCTATAGCGTATTATAGCGGTTGCTGTTTGTCTATCGAGAAATGGAACTTTCATCAATTCGTTAATTGAGGTTTGATTTAGAGGAATTTTATTTTGAAGTAAGTATTCTACAAGATCGAAATATCCGGTTCCTTCATTATCAACCGTGGCATCTTCTAGAACGTCATCTAGATCTGTCTGAAAAGTTGTGGAATCAACTTGTGAGTAAAGTGTAAGTGAAAATGAAAAAAATATTATGAATACAAATTTCATTTTTAGTCTTTGGTAAATCGTAAAATCAATCCGAACTGATGAGTTAAGCCAAGATCGGGATGGGATAAAACTGCATAATCGGCTTGTATAAAATTATAAACAATTCCAAAACCGCCGGAGTAAGTATCAGGTTCATTTGATACACCAATACGAATTATTAAAAAATCCATAATGGAATATTCTGTTCCTAATCGGAGCGAAGGATTGTATCCTATCTCTTTTTGAATAGCGGCATTAAATGAAAATTCATTTGTGAAATGTAGATCTGTTCCAAGCCAGATTACAGTTGGAATCTGGTTAGATTCATTGCCCATTGTTGAACGTGTAACATTCTCAATTAAAAAACCGATTCCGATTAAATCATTCAATCTTGCAATTGAACCTATATTGAAAATCAGAATTCCTTTGCTTCCGTAATTTTTGATTGAGACATTATGGAAAATAGAAGTTAGTCCAACTGAAAAATTTTTTGACAATTTTCTTCCAAAACCTAGAGTTATTTTAGTCTCTTTATATAGATCGAAACCATAGATCCCAAAACCAACGCTAAATGAACCGAGGGAAGTCGGTTCACAATAGACAGCAGCCGCATTAGAAAGTTCAGTTAAACCATAGGGAGCAGGTGAGTAAAATAAACCAGCTTCTCTAACTTTAATTAATGATAGTCCGGCTGGATTGTTAAAAAGTGTAAAAACATCATTTGAAGAAGATAGATCAGAGCGGGCTAAAGCAATTTGTCTCGCGCCAGAACTTATTTGCCCGAAACAATTACAGAATAAGAAGAGTAAAACAAACAAAGTTGCTAAAACTCTTTTCATATGGCTACAACTTAAATCATTGTTTAATTTTTTCCAAATCTATATCTTGAATTAAGAAAAAACCTGGAGTGAGGATAATGAAAAAAACAGTTCTTTCAATTATCTGTTTATTTGTTTTGCCGATGTTTGTTTCTGCTCAGGAGTTGGATGCAACAATTATAGTGAATGTTGAACAACTTGAAACTTCGGCACGGGATCGGTTAGACAATTTTAAGAATCAGGTTCAAGATTATTTGAATAATTCAAAGTTTACAAACAAAGCGTGGGAAGGGGAACGTATTAAATGCTCTTTCAATATTTTTTTCAATAGCTCATCCGATGAAACAAGTTATAGCGCACAATTAGTTGTAGCAAGCCAGCGTCCAATTCATGGATCACAATTAAACTCTCTTATGATGAGTATAATGGATAATAGCTGGCAGTTCAAATATCAGAAGAATCAAGCAATGTATTTCAACCAGACCGATTTTGACCCGTTAACAAGTTTACTGGATTTTTACGCATATCTTATGATTGGTTTCGATGCCGATTCATTTGGGCCTTTGGATGGTACGGAGTATTTTCAGAAAGCTTTGGATATTACAATAAAAGGTGCGGGAAGTTCATCTTCCAAAGGATGGCAGTTAGAGAGCACTGCTTATAACAGACGTGCTTTAATTGAAAATCTGTTGAATACGAAGTATCAGTTATTCCGTCAAGATTACTTTGATTATCACTATAATGGCTTGGATTTATTATCCGACAAAGATCAGAGACAATTTGCCTACAATAATATTCTTAAGCTGATAAAAGACCTGGAAAAGATGAAAGACCAAATTGACACGCGTAGTGTCTTGATGAAAGTTTTTTTTGATGCTAAAGCCGGTGAGTTTGTCGAAATTCTAAAAGGTTATCCTGATAAATCAGTTTTCTCAATTCTTAAGAAGGTGGATCCTTCTCATATATCCAAGTATGATGATGCGCTAAAATAAAAATCTAAAAAGTTGGTATTAAGTATTAGCAGTAATTGATCAGATTGCAATTTGATAAACTCTATATTTTTTATAAATCTCGCCGTTCATAACTTGTGCGCCTCGATTCATCATTTCATTATCTTCTAAAATCCAGCTCGCTTCACCTAATAAAATACCAATGTTTGCCGCACGGTTAACTATCTCCCAATAGAACACTGCATCGAGTCCGCGCTTCTGATATTCGGGGATTATTCCTAGAGTCAAAATACGAGACCATGTTATTTTTTTCTTCTGTGTAAACAGTTTTAAGAAGCCGAATGGGAAAAGTCTCCCGTTCATGGATTTAAAGATTTGATTGTAATCCAACATAACAAGTGCAAAGCCGACAAGCTTATTGTCAATCTCTCCAAACAAAACAAGCGATGGTTCAACGAGCGGTTTAAGATCTTTTGCCATCGAATCAATTTCTTCTTCAGTAAATGGTACAAAACCCCAATTGGGTGCCCAAGCTTTATTATAAACAAATTTTACCTTGTCGAGTTCTTTATTGAACTCTTTCATGTTCATAGAATAAATTTTTATGCCCGAACGTTTCTGAGCTATCTCCGCAACTCTTCTTAATTTTTCCGAACCAACTACTTTTGGATTTTCGAGTTTGTAAGCGTAAAGGTCTTTTGCTTTTTGAAGTCCGTAATTATCGCAGAGAGTCAGATAATACTGAGGATTGTATGTCATTAATAATCTTGGTTCATCATCAAATCCTTCAAGCAGCATAGCGTACTCATCGTTAGATGATGGATTAGCCGGTCCGCGCATTGCGTTACAACCCTGTTTGATAAGCCAATCTTTAGCCGTATTAAAAAGTTTGTTGGCTACTTCCTGATCATTTATACATTCAAAAAATCCAAAGAAACCAACGTTGTCGTTATGATATTTATTGTGAAGGTCGTTCTTGATTGCTGCAATTCTTCCAACAAGTTCGCCATTTTTTTCGGCAAGATACATTTCCATTCCTGCGTGTTTGAAGAATGGATTTTTTTTACGGTCTAATATTTTTTTCTTATCGTAAATTATAGGTGGAACCCAATACGGGTCGTTTGCATAAATCTTCCATGCAAATTTTATGAAAGTATCAATATCTTTTTTCGATTGAACGATTTTAATTTTTACTTCCGACATATTCTCTCCGGACATCTATAAAAAAAGCATACCCGCATAAAGTATGCTTTTGAAATTAAGTGTGATTGATTATATCAAACCAATTTCTTTTCCGACTGTCTTAAAAGCATTTATTATGAAATCGAGATGTTCATCTTCATGGCTTGACATATAACTTGTTCTCATCATCTGTCTTCCTTGCGGAACGCCGGGTGAAATGAAAACATTTACGAATACTCCTGCGTCATAAAGTTTACGCCACATTGCAAAAGCCAACTCATCATTACCAACAATAACCGGAACAATTGCAGTTCTTCCGTCAATTATTTTGAAACCGGCTTCAGATAATTCTTTACGCATTTTATTCGCATTTCTAATAAGTTTTTCAACGCGCCAAGGTTCCTCTTCAAGAATATTTAATGCTGCAAGTGCCGCGGCAACAGAAGCTGGCGTAGGAGATGCGCTAAAAATCAAAGCGGATGAATGATGCTTCAAATAATTTATCACGCGTTCTTCAGCGGCAACAAAACCACCTAAAGATGCGAATGTTTTACTAAACGTTCCCATTGTAAGATCAACTTCTTTTTCCAAATTGAATTCGCTTGCAGTTCCTCTTCCACCTTTTCCAATTACTCCAACAGAATGGGCATCATCAATTAGAGTACGTGCGTTATATTTTTTGGCAAGTTCAACCAATTTGGGCAGGTTAACTATCTCACCACCAGTGCTGAAAACTCCATCGCTAACAATTAATTTAGGAGCATCCATAGGAAGTTTGCTTAAAACTCTTTCTAAATCAGCCATATCGTTGTGTTTGTAACGTTCAAGATTTGCTGTTAATCCTTTAGCCATTACTTGTCCGGCAACAATACAAGCATGATTGTCTTTATCAGAAACAACATATTCATTTTTCCCTTGTACAAGAGTTGGAATAATACCTTGAGCAGTCTGGTAACCGGTACTGTACAGTAGAACAGCTTCGGTACCAAAAAATTTTGCAAGTCTGCTTTCAAGTTCGATGTGTAGATCTAATGTGCCGGTTAAATACCGTGAACCTGAGCAACCTGTTCCATATTTTTTTACAGCACTTAATGATGCTTCTTTAACTTTTGGATGAGCAGTAAGTCCAAGATAGTTATTAGAGCCCGCCATAACAACCTTTTTCCCCTCGATTTGAACAACGGGACCTTCATTTTCTTCGATAGCACGAAAGTAGGGATATAGCCCTAATGCTTTAACTTCGTCTGCGCGTGTAAAGTCATGACATTTCTTAAATAAGTCCAAAACACCTCCGGATTATTTTTCTATAGTGAAATTTTCTATTTTTGACTTGAATGAAATTGGATTAATTGAATTTCGTTTAGCAATATAAAGAAAATAAATTATTAATTAATAGAATGGCTATGAAAAAAATCTCAGTTGTAACCGGAGCTTCCGGCTTTGTAGGAAGTCATGTTGTTGATAAACTTCTTGCTGAAGGTCATGAAGTTAGATGTATTTTACGCGGATCAAGTTCTAAGCGCTGGCTTGAAAATAAACCTGTGGAAATTTTTGATTGCGGTTTGTTTGATAAAGACGCTCTCAAAAAAATATTGAAGGATGCCGATTATCTTTTCCATATTGCCGGTGTTGTCAAAGCGAAAGATGAAAAAGATTACTTCAAAGGAAATGTAGAGACTACTAATGTGTTGCTTGATGTTTTGTGTGAAGTGAATCCTACGATTCAAAAAGTTGTAGTTGTTAGTAGTCAAACAGCATGCGGTCCTTCTCTTGATGGAAAACCGGTTAATGAAGAGACTCCCGAACATCCGATTACCCGCTATGGGAAAAGTAAATTAGCCCAAGAACAACTCGCTAAGAAATATATGAATAAGCTTCGGATCACAATTATTCGTCCACCTGCCGTATTTGGAGAGCGAGATACGGAGATTTATCTTTTCTTTAAGACATACAAGCAAGGTCTGATGGGAGTGATCGGTCTTGATAGAAAAGAATTAAGTCTGGTTCATGTTGAAGATTTGGTTCAAGGCATATACCTTGCTGCAATTTCTGAAAAAGCAATTGGACAGACCTATTTTATTGGCACTGAACAGTATTACGACTGGCAACAAATAGGCAAAGTTAGCCATCGCGCAATTGGTAAAAAAGCATTCACTATAAAGATCCCTCATTTTACAGTTTACACAATTGCGTCAGTAGCGCAGTTTTTTGCTATGTTCAGTTCGAAAGCAGCTACATTTAATTTGGAGAAAGCAAGGGACTTTGTTCAAAAAGCGTGGACTTGCGATGTTTCAAAAGCGGTACGCGATTTAGGATATCGTCAAACTGTTTCATTAGAAGATGGCATTAAGCGAACGGTAGATTGGTACCGTGCAATGAAATGGCTGTGAGTCATTCTCTGTTTGCAATATAATAGATGAGACAAACAACGCTTGCAGTCGGTATTGCCAAATCCTTTTGCGGCAATCTTCAATTTAAAATTTTCTGTCAATTCTCTAATAACTTCGCATTCAAAATTTTTGTTTGCTCCTTCAAAAAGAAAGATTGCTTTTATTTTGTTTGAGGGGATTGAGGTGATATGATCAATATGCCAGTGAACATTTTTAGATTCTTGCTGATGCCTCTCCACTCTCTGTTCTAAGTTTTTTTGTGCGCTTCCGGAATAGTAATAGTACCCTGGCTGAAAAATTTTCTCTTTGAAATTGTCAATCTCAACTTTGAACGGTTCAGAAGCAAAAATCTCCAGTAGATAAACACCCGAATTGATATCAGTTATTTTTAGCACCTTCTTTTACCCAGGTTTTTATTCCATCAATTTGATTTTTTGTTAATGGTGGATAACCAATCGGCGGCATTGGACTGGTTGTCAATCCTTGAACTGATAACACGAGTAAACTGTTTTGGGGAAGTCCTGGAGCTACAACTAAATAATCGGCAGTCGTGTTTGAATATGAAGTCAAACTTAAATTGCTGACGTGTGTTTGATCATCGTGACAGCCAGAGCGGGCACATTTAGCTGTTAATACCGGCTGAATATGTTGGGAGTAACTAACATTTTGCGCTGGAATAACTACGCTATCAATATTCGTTATGTTTGATGTATCATCGCATGCTGAGATAAAACACGTTGCGACAAAAGCAGAAATAAAAAAAAAGGCGATTGGAAGTTGGTATTTCATCTTTATCTTATTTTATTTATTTCAAAGATATTTCTGTTCGAAGTCTAATTCAATTCATTTATTTGTCTGTCTAAAATTATTAATTATCTTACTAAAGAAAAAGCCGGATGTTCCAATGAAAAATTTTATTACAATATTCTTACTCGATCAATGAGAATGATTTGAAGAATAAATGCATTAGTGATCGGATTAATGATTGACAAAAAGATTTCGTATAGTTAGTTTTGTTTCAGAAAATTTCTTATTAGAAATTCTCAAATATTTCCGGGGCTATAGCTCAGTTGGGAGAGCGCTTGAATGGCATTCAAGAGGTCATCGGTTCGAACCCGTTTAGCTCCACTAAGAAAGCGATGTAAGTCGCTTTTTTATTAATTACTTGTTACAAAATACTATTTAGTGTCCGCTCTCAACTTTTTTGGTTAGCTCAGCAATTTGTGAAAAACTGCTTTGTAACTTCCGTAGTTCAGATTCCAGTTTGTAAATTTTATACGATTCAACCGATTCTTTTCCGCCGAGAAGCCAGTTAACATCGCAGCCAAGACGGAGTAACTTTGCTAAAATTCTGGTTCCCGGCTCTCTTTTTCCGCTGATATATTGTTGTAATTGTTGCGGAGAAATTGCCATTGCATCGGCAAGTTTTTTGAGAGTACCATATTTTCTTTTTGCAAAGAAGCGCATCCGCTCTCCAACACCCATCTGCAATTTCTCATCACTAAACAAATCTAAATTATCCGGAAGCGAATCTTCAAATAAATTTAATTCGAACTGGTATTCATCAATTATTTTTTTGATCTGATGATAAAGGTCGTCGTCAAATTGGGGGCTGTCATTTAAGAGGTAAGTGAGCGTTTGGACCTTCATATCCAACTTTTCTGACACCAAACTCAGTTTGATACCAAGAGTATGGAGGAGATATTTTATTTCTTCCTGCTTTGTCACGATGAATCATTTCCTCTATTGTAAAGCAGTTAACTATTGCAAAATAGTAAACATGTTTACTCTAGGCAAGTTTAATATAGATGAGTCTTCTCTAAAAAGGTAATATCATTATAGAAAAGTTTTGAATTCGGTTTATTTTCACAATCCAAAATAACGGAATAGACCTTTTTAGATACGCCTCATAGGGTTGACTCCCAGCAAAAATTACTGTTATAATTCTGAATGAAAACAGATATAGTAGTTTTGTAGTATCTAATATTTCAATATCTTTGCCGCGTATGAAATTAAAATGGTTCTCCGCAGATCGCAAATACATACTTAGACTTGCGCTTCCAGCAATTGCCGGTCTTTCTTCCCAAATGGTTGTATCGCTAGTTGATGCTGCTATGGTTGGGCGTTTGAACAATGCTGAATATTATCTGGCTGCCATGGGCATTGGAGTAATTGCAACGTGGGCTGTAGTCAGCTTGTTCTCAAGTCTTGCTACCGGTACACATGTTTTAATAGCGCGCAGATTTGGTGCAAAAGAATATGACGAATGCGGAAGAGTGCTGAACACTTCTTTAATCATCTCTTTTTTAATCGGTATTTTAATTTCTGCCATTGTAGTTTTCTTCGCTTATGATATTGCTGGATTTTTTGCCGTTGATCCAAAAGTCGGCTTTTATGCCGGGCAATTTCTACATTATCGTTTTATGGGACTTCCTTTTTTTCTTATTACAGTTTCATACCGCGGTTTTTTCTTTGGAATAGGCAAAACAAAAATATTTATGTATTCGGCAGTTCTAATTAATCTTTTGAATATTGTTTTCAACTACATTTTAATTTATGGAGGATTTGGAATTCAGGGAATGGGTTTGGCTGGGTCGGGTTTAGGTTCAACTATTGCAACATTTTGCGATGCATTATTTTACCTTTCTATATCAATGTCTCCAACTTTCCGGCATAAATTTCATTATTTCAAAAATTTTCATTTCGTTAAAAGTATAGCATCATCCATTATCAAAATTTCATTACCGGTCTCACTTCAAAATATTTTTATACTTGTAGGTTTTTTAAGTTTTATTACCATTACAGGGTATATTGGAACTGATAGCCAAGCAGCAAGCACAATTGTATTTTCTTCATTACAATTTTCTTTAATGCCTTGTTTCGGTTTTGGAATTGCAGTACAGACCTTGGTGGGAAATAGTCTTGGCAGAAACAATATTCAACAGGCAAAACATTATGGGTTCGAAACTAGTAAGCTTGCAACGCTCTACACAATTTTCATTGGTTTAATTTTTATTTTTGTGCCCCGTTTGATTTTAATATTATTAACGAACGATCAAAGAATAATTGAGATTGCCGCTCCTGCTTTGCGAATTGCGGGATTTGGACAAATCTTTTACGCAATCGGAGTTGTTCTTGCAAATGGATTACAGGCAATCGGACAAACTCTTTTTGTAATGATCTCCGAAGTAGTATTAAATTGGTTTGTATTCGTTCCTATAGCTTACTTCTTTGGTGTCTATTTAAAGTTTGGATTAATAGGCGCATGGTCTGCTCTTCCTTTCTATGTCGTTTTATATGCTTTGGTGATATTTATCAAATTTCGTTTTGGCAACTGGGAAAAGTATAAGCATGTTTGAGATAAATAACTTGACAAAGTTGTCTTTGAAGAATATATTTGATCTGTAAAAAAAGATGAAGACAAAATATCTCATATCGTTTCTGATTCTAATTACGGCGGGATTAATATTTGCCGGAGTTGATCTTAGAAGTTTTACTGTAAAGTCTTCCGGTGGAAATGTTGTATTGAACTGGGAAACTAACTCGGAAACCAACCTAAATTATTTCGTTGTTCTGCGTAGAACAGTTAGTGGCGGATATGTAGAAATTGGAAATGTTTATCCAAAGAATGATCGAAATTACGAATACATTGACCAAACAGCTTTCAAAACATCCGGACAAGTATATGTTTACAGGTTAAAAATAGTTGATAACGACGGAACAACTTCATACTCGGGCGAAGTTACTGTTGCGCACAACAGTGCAACAGGCGTTAAAAGAACTTGGGGAAGTATAAAAGCATTGTTCCGCTAAGATTATTTTTCACTCAAATTCATATCCAACCAAATTTCTAATCCTTAAAATTTCATGCTAATAACTAAATCAAAAATATATCTGGCTTCCAGATCCCCACGCAGAAGAAAATTACTAAAACAACTCGGGCTCAAATTCAATTCGTTCTCAGTTGATCTACATGAAGAGATATTGAATGGAGAACATCCAATTCAAACTGTAAAACGGTTGGCTCTGCATAAATCTGATGCAGCTATAACCAAAGTTAAAAATGGAATTGTGATTACTGCCGATACTATTGTTGTTCTGAATAAAGTGGTAATAGGTAAGCCGAAAAATCAGAAAGATGCTTCTGGAATTTTGTCTAAGCTGAGCGGAAGAACACACTCCGTTTATACCGGATTTGTAGTAAAGAATTTAGATAACAAAAAATGTGTTACAGATTATGAAAAAACGGAAGTTACATTCAAAAAATTATCTCCTAAAGAAATTAGAGATTATATAAAAACCGGAAGTCCTATGGACAAAGCTGGTGCTTACGGCATCCAAGATGATTTCGGCGCTGTCTTCGTTAAACGTATTGACGGTTGTTATTACAATGTTGTTGGTCTTCCGTTGGCAAAAATTTATAAATCGTTGATTGATGTTCTTTAGCTTGTCTACTCTTTTCAGATATATTATTTTTCATATGAAAAGTTTTTACAATAATTAGAAATATAAAATGGGAGTAAAAATGGCGAAGTACAAAAAAGTTGTTATTCCTTCTACGGGTGAAAAAATTTCTATAAAAGACGGAAAGATTTCAGTCCCTGATAATCCCATCATTCCATTTATCGAAGGTGACGGAATTGGTCCAGATATTTGGTTTGCTTCCCAAATGGTTTTTGATGCCGCTGTAGAAAAAGCATACAAAGGGAAAAAGAAAATTGTTTGGATGGAAATTTATGCCGGAGAGAAAGCAGTTAAAACTTACGGAAAGAATCAATGGCTACCGGCTGAAACGCTTGATGTGATCAAAGAATATATTATTGCAATTAAAGGACCTTTGACTACACCAATTGGTGGCGGTATCAGAAGCTTAAACGTTGCACTTAGAAAAGAACTTGATTTGTTTGCATGTGTTCGTCCTGTTAAATATTATGCCGGTACTCCAAGTCCTGTAAAACGCCCTCAAGATTTAGATGTTGTGATCTTTCGTGAAAACACGGAAGATGTTTATGCCGGAATAGAATTTAAGGCTGAATCCAAAGAAGCGACAGATCTTATCAAATACATTAATAAAAAGTTTGATAAGAAGATTCGCATTGAATCCGGAATTGGTATTAAACCGATGAGCAAGTTTGGAACTGAACGGCTTGTTAAGAAAGCGATTGAATATGCAATTGCCAACAAACGTGAAAACGTTACTCTTGTTCATAAAGGTAATATTATGAAATTTACTGAAGGATCTTTTAAGGAATGGGGTTATGAAACTGCTAAAAAATATTTTGCCGATGTAACAGTTTCTGAAGATGATCTCTGGAAAAAATTCAACGGTAAAATGCCTGAAGGGAAAATATTAATTAAAGACCGCATTGCTGATAGTATTTTCCAGCAAGTTCTGTTACGTCCAACTGAATATTCTGTTCTCGCTACACCGAATTTAAATGGCGATTATTTATCTGATGCAACTGCGGCTCAAGTTGGTGGATTGGGAATTGCACCTGGTGCGAACATGAGTTATTTCGGCGGTGTATTTGAAGCAACACACGGTACAGCTCCTAAATATGCAGGATTGGATAAAGTCAACCCGGGTTCTGTTATTCTCTCCGGTGTGATGATGCTGGAATATATGGGTTGGACTAAAGCCGCGCGTCTAATTGAAAAAGCGATAGGCAAAGCAATCAAACAAAAAACCGTTACTTACGATTTTGCACGTCTGATGAAAGGCGCCAAAGAATTAAGATGCTCGGATTTTGGTAAAGCAATTATTAAAAACATGTAATACATTTTTGTAGAGGTTGTCTCATAAGTAATTATTCAAATAAAAAATCTGTGAAAATCTGTTTAATCTGTGTCTATCAGCGGTCTATTATTTAAAAAATTTTACTTATGAGACAATCTCTTCCTTTTTATTTCGCAAACTCCGTAAGTCCACACAATTCAAAAAAAATATTTGATATTTTTAATTGAAATGTTAATTTACAAGTAGTGTTTTTCTGTAATAATAAAATACATTTTTTGGCGAGTAATTAATGCGGTTGGTTTTCTCTTTAGTAATCACCGGGTAACGTTCGGCGGGATTAATTACAGTTATTCTTTTCAAGTTTATTCTTCTCAATCCTTCACTTCGGTTCTCCGGAAATCTTGCTGTTCAAATATGATTTTACTATTGAATCTGATTTGATAACAGAGACATATATTTCAATCACTGTTCATTTCATTTGAAGAATTTATAATTGCACGTTTTCTAATTGCTGTGTTCCAAAGTGGAATGTTATTAAATCATTTTCAAAACAACTTTATTAAAAGGAGTCCAATATGAAAATTGTCCGTATGAATCCGTTAGAAAACAAAGAAGGCGGAAAAATGGCTGCTTTCTTCGACATTCAAACACCCGATGAAATTATTATCAAAGGGTTCCGTCTTGTCAACGGCGCCAACGGTTTGTTCATCTCGTCGCCGGATCAAAAAGGAAAAGATGGAAAGTATTATGAATCTGTTATTCTACCGAAAGAAATGAAATCCTCATTGGAAAGACTTGCCATCGAGGAGTATAACAAAACCCATAAGTAGCTGAAAAATTTTATCCTAGTTTATCTGATTCGTTTTTGAATAAGCTATGGCTCAATGCTTTCTATTGAGCCATGTTATTAAACTAGTTAAATTTTTCCACGTGAGAAAATCTAAGACGGATGAGAATTGAAAGGCGAGAAGTATGAACTAAAAACTATTGACCTTTCACTTTTCACTGATTACAAAATATCTTCGTAATGAAAAGTTTGATAGCAATTTTTCCTGTATTAACACTCGTTCATAACAATAAACTTCTCGACCTTTCTATCCTTGATTTTAGAAGCCACTGTTTATATTTTAGCACCAGTTCAAATAAAAACGATGGAGGATCATTATGCAGAATGAAGAAAGTGGAATGGGAAAAGGATTGTTGATTGGCTTCTTAACCGGTGCTGCAGTAGGTTCAATTATTGCGCTTCTTTTTGCACCGAAATCCGGTAAAGAATTACGCGAAGATATAAAAAACAAATCGCAAGATTTAATTGAAGATGCTGATGAGTATATCTCGAAAGCCAAAGACAAAGCTTCTCAACTCATAAACGAGGGTAAAAAAAAATCCGAAAAATTGGTGGCTGAGACTAAGGAAAAAGTTGATACACTCTTAGGCGAAGCAGAAAAAATTTTGAATGAAGCAAAAGATAAAGCGGGTAACGTTGCTCATCTTGGAAAAGAAAAAATTGAGAAAGAAAGCGAGCGTTTGAAAACAGCAATTAAGGCGGGTATGGATGCATACAAAACCGAGAAGGATGCGTAAAATTTTATGAGTCTAATTGATCTCCTTCTTATCATTTTAATTCTGTCAGCTTCCGCATTATGTATTTTTGCTATCCTTTACTTAAAAAGAATTACAGAAAATGTGGAAGCTGTTCGTAAAGATGTTCACGAGTTTGTCCAAAAAACCGATCCAATTATAGAAAACTTAGGAGGAATGACTAGTAAAGTAAATCGCATTGTTTCGGAAGTTGAATACTACTGGGATGAAATTGACATATCAATAAAAAAAATACGAGAACGTATTTCGGGTCTCACTTCTCTAAAGAATTTTCGCGATGTTGAGTATCCTGCCAAAGATCTTATCAAAAATATCAAGGCATTTACAAAAGGCGCCTCTGCTTTTTGGAATGCATTTAAACGTAGGTAATTTTTTCTTGTTCAAATAAGGAGAATCTATCTTGAAAGAGTATAATGCAGAAGCTATTAGAAACATAGCGCTTGTGGGTCACGGAGGAAGTGGTAAAACTACGATTTCAGAAATTCTTTTGTTCACCGGAGGAGAAATAAATCGTATTGGAAAAGTTGAAGAGGGCAATACTACTTCAGATTTTAATGCAAACGAAATTGAAAAAAGAATTTCGATTGCCGCTTCGCCTCTTCATGTTGAATGGAACAACACAAAAATAAATATACTTGATACTCCCGGTTTTCCGGATTTTATAGGTCAGGTTATTTCATCTTTGCATGTTGCAGATGTTGCTATTTCGGTTATTAAAAGCTTTGAAGGTGTTGAGGTTGGAACAGAACAAACATGGGAAGTAGTTAGAAAAAATAAACTTCCGGCAGCAGTTATAATTAACAAATGCGATAACGAACATTCTAAATTTTTTGAAACAATTGCACAATCTAAAACACGTTTGAGTCATGATATTACAGTAGTTTCTTTTCCGGTAAAAGAAGGATTGAATTTCAATTCGGTTATTGATCTTGTTAAGATGAAGATGATTACATATGAAGATGCAGGTTCTAAAAAAATTACTGAAGAAGAAATCCCTGCCGATTTGAAGCCGCATGCAGATAAGCTGAGAGAAATTCTTGTTGAGAAAATTGCAGAATCCAACGAAGAACTAATGAATAAATTTTTTGAGGAAGGCAATTTAAGTGATGACGAAATTCAAAAAGGTCTTAAGGTATCAATCATTAGCGGCGGATTAATCCCGGCATTTGCATTCGCAGGTTCAAAAGCCATCGGACAGAATACATTTTTAGAATATGTTGTTAAATATTTTCCAGCGCCTAACGAAAGAGAACCTGTTGAAGCAGTAATGAAAGATGGCGGCAAAAAAATTAAATTAAACTGCGATGTAAAAGGTGAACCTGCTCTTCTAATTTTTAAATCATTATCAGAACAGCATGTTGGCGAACTATCTATATTCAAAGTTTATTCCGGTTCGCTCGCGCCCGGTATGGATCTTCAAAATACACACAGAGATAAAGTTGAACGCCTTGGTCAAATTTATGTTCTTAACGGACACAATAGGAAAGATGTTGCAAAATTAAATGCCGGTGATATCGGCGCGGTTGTTAAGCTGAAAGACAGTCATACCGGCGATACTCTATGTTCAAAAAATTTCACTATTCTTCTCCCGGGAATTGAATACCCGGAGCCGGTAATTCGTTTTGCTGTTAAACCAAAAGCAAAAGGCGATGAGGATAAAATTTCCGCAGCTTTGCATACAGCTCACGAAGAAGAACCAACTCTTAGAACAAAATTCGACGGTGAAATTTCTCAAACGATTGTATCGGGACAAGGTGAACTTCAGTTGAATCTTGCCATTAAATTGTTAAAAGACCGTTATGCTGTTGATGTGGAATTAGTTGAACCGAGAATTCCATACAGAGAAACTATAAAAGGTAAATGTGAAGATTCCGAATACAAACATAAAAAACAATCCGGCGGGCGCGGTCAATATGGTCATGTTCATCTGAAGCTTGAACCGCTTCCGAGAGGAACTGGTTATGAATTCGTTGATGCAATTGTCGGCGGTGTTGTTCCGGGACGTTTCATTCCTGCTGTTGAAAAAGGGTTGAAAGAAATTATGACCAAAGGAATTTTAACAGGCAGCAAAGTGGTTGATGTTAGAGTTACATTGTTCGACGGAACATACCATGCAGTTGATTCCGATGAAGTATCATTCAAGATAGCTGCTTCACAAGCATTCAAGAAAGGTTTTCTTGAAGCAAAACCAATGTTACTTGAACCGATTTATGATATCAATGTAAAGATTCCGGAAAAATATATGGGCGATGTTATGGGAGATATTTCGGGACGACGCGGAAAAATACAAAACATGGATTCCGATAATTCATTCCAGATCATCAAGGCAAAAGTTCCTTTGGCAGAACTTCATAAATATTCAACACAGCTACGCAGTTTAACATCAGGACGGGGAATGTTTGCAATGAGTTTTTCTCATTATGAAGAAGTGCCAAAAGATACCGAAGCTAAGGTTATCGAAGAATATCAAAAGCATAAAGAAGAAGAAGCAGAATAATTATATTCTGATTAAATTACGGGCGGAAGTAATTTCAACTTCCGCCTTTTTTATTTATGGAAAAACTCTGGTCGCCCTGGCGCTCAAATTATATAGATTCTTTTAAGACTAAGAAAGATACCGACGCATGTGTTTTTTGTGAAGCGCCGAAACTCTCGCTTGAAGATGATGATTCTCTTCTGATCTATAAAAATGAATTATGTTATGTGATGCTGAATTTATATCCCTATAACAGCGGTCATCTTTTAATTATTCCTTACCGTCATCAAAGCGATATGAACGGTCTTAACGACAATGAAATGAATGAAATGATGAAGATGGTTCAGCTCTCAATAAAAGCGCTTGATATTACCATGAAACCGCAAGGTTATAATTTTGGTGCAAATCTTGGTAAAGCTGCCGGTGCCGGTATCGATTCCCATCTACATTTTCATGTTGTGCCGCGCTGGAACGGTGATATTAATTTTATGCCTGCTGTAGGAGAAGTGAAAATAATTTCACAGGATTTATTGGAAACAAAGAAAAATTTAATCAATGCATTTGAACAATTATTAAAAAGGTAGCACATTTTGAATAATCAAAAACAATTCAAAGTTTTAATTGCGCCAAACAGTTTTAAAGAATGCGCAGATTCAGTTGAGATTACAGAATATATCAAAGGATCTCTTTTCAGATTATTGCCGGATGAGATTAAATCCAAAATTGATTTTTGGCTTAAGCCGATTTCAGACGGAGGAGACGGCTTTTTACAGGTGTGTCAAAGAAATTTTGGCGTTGAATTCCTTCATTTCGAAATATCAAATTCTTTTAACGACGATAAATTTTTCTGTCCAGTGGGTTACTTTCAAGAAACTAAAACTTTGTATGTTGAATCCGCAGAAGTATTAGGATTGAAAATTATTCCGGAAGAATTTAGAAAACCGCTCTCTCTTTCTTCCAAAGGCATGGGAGATCTTCTTTTACATATCTTTGATTCAGTTAATGCTGGAGTTATGGATGTTGAAAAAATAGTTATAGGGATTGGCGGAACTGGAACAAACGATTTAGGTATGGGAATGATGGAAATGTTCGGTCTAGAGTTTTACGATGCAAAGGATAATAAGCTGGAAGTTTTACCTAAAAACTTTTCGCTCGTTGAAAAAATTGTAGTTCCTGAAGTAGAGCTTCCTTTCAAGATAGAACTGATAATTGATGTTGAAAATCCGCTGCTGGGAATTGACGGCTCAAGTTTATTATTTGCCGAACAAAAAGGCGCTACAGATGAAGAATCTGTTACAATGGAAAAAGGTTTTATTCATTTATTGGATGAACTGGAAGTTGATGAAGAGACACAAACCAAATTAAGCGGTGCCGGCGGCGGTATTGCAGCGGCAATGAAAATATTTTTTAATGCAGATGAAAAATACGCCGATCAATTTATCAGAAACGATTTGAAAGTTCATGCCGATGTTTCCGATCTTGATTTTGTTATTACCGGCGAAGGTAAACTCGATTCTCAAACATTCTTAAATAAAGGCGCTTTCATTGTTGTTAATGAATTTGCCGAAAAGAATATTCCAATTACTTTCATTTGCGGAAGCAGCGACGGCGACTTGCCCAAAATTGAAACTTTAAAAGTGATTGAGATTGCCGAATATTTTGATTCGATTGAAGAATCAATTCAGAAGATTGATCAAGGAATTGAAATAGCGTGCAGAAAGATCAGCAAAGAAATCATTCAACTTTTTACAAAGAAAAACACTAAATAGAAATGTTGATATTCACTTTGCGATCTTTGCGAAAAACTTTGCGTCTTTGCGAGAAAGAATTCCACGCAAAGAACGCCAAGAAGGCGCAGAGAGCGCAAAGATTAAATCCTATTATCATAAGACAGAATTAAAATGGAAAATCAATTTGAAGGTTTAGAAAAAATTAAAATAGATTCACTCGAAGAAATTCTCGGTAAAAAATTTCCTGTGCTTGATGACGGTTTTGTACGTGTGATTGACTACATGGGCGGCGATGAATCAATTGTTCAAGCGGCACGGGTTTCTTACGGCAAGGGGACTAAAAAAGTTAATGAAGACCGGGGATTGATCCGGTATCTTCTCCGCAACTTTCATACAACACCATTTGAGATGTGCGAAATCAAATTGCACGTACGCGTTCCAATGGACACGTGGCGCCAATGGATCCGGCATCGTACTGCAAATGTGAACGAATATTCAACCCGTTACTCTTTGGCAATTGATTCATCTCAAAAGACAGATCCAAACGAATGGCGCTTTCAAGCAATAGATAATAAACAGGGAAGCGAGGGATTTTTTGATAATGCTATCGGCAGTAAACTTTCCGAACGTGAAGAAGAATTGCAACAGTTTGCCCGCGAGATTTATCAAGAGCGCTTGCAGCTTGGTGTTGCACGCGAGCAAGCAAGAAAAGATTTACCGCTTTCAACTTATACCGAAGCTTATTGGAAAATTGATCTGCATAACTTGCTGAATTTTCTCGCTCTTCGAATGGATGCCCATGCTCAACTTGAAATCCGCAGTTACGCAAATGTTATTGGTAATGAAATTGTTAGTAAATGGTGCCCGATTACATGGGAAGCATTCAAAGATTACCGGATGAACGCAATGAGTTTTACTGCGCTTGAATTACAAATAATGAAGCAACTTATTGCCGGCAGCCAGCATGAAGCAAAAAAACTTGCCGAAGAATTCGGATGGCTGAATATGATTGAAGGAAAGCTCTCTAAGAACCGTGAACGTATAGAATTTGAAAATAAACTTATTACACTTGGATTGCAGAAACCGTGGCAGTGAAATTTATAATCATTGATTAAATTGTAGGAGGTTGTCTCATAAGTAATTATTTAAAACAATTTATATCTAATTGAAATTTGTGTTAAATTATTTGTGAAAATATCAAACAATAAATAACTATGGCGGGTATGGACGGTCAATCATCAGATATCCTTTCAAAAAAACTTGCAAAATTAAAAGAGCTATACCCGGAAGCTTTTACCGAAGACCAAATCGATTGGGAAAAATTACAAGCAACTCTTGGCAATCAAATCAATCTTAGTCAAGAGCGCTACCATCTTAATTGGGCTGGTAAATCAGAAGTATTTAGAATTCTTCAACAAAGAACTTCTGCTACTTTAATTCCAGTTCCTGAAGAATCATATCCAATCCAGTCATCATTCTGTCATTCTGATCCCGCAATACTGAGCGAAGTCGAAGTATCGGAAGAAGGATCTCAATCCAATATTAACAACGGCAACATTTTCATTGAAGGCGAAAACCTCGAAGTCCTCAAAGTATTGCAAAAATCTTACTTCGGTAAGATTAAAATGATATACATCGATCCACCGTATAATACGGGCAGTGATAGCTTCATTTATCCAGACCGCTTTGCTGAATCTAAAGATGAATACCTAAAACGCATTGGTGATAAAGACGAAGAAGGTTTTCTTCTTAAAGAAGGAATGTTTAGAAAAAATAGTAAAGACAGTGGACACTACCACAGCAATTGGTTAAGTATGATGTATCCGCGCCTTTACCTTGCAAGAAATCTATTGCGTGATGACGGTGTAATCTTTGTTTCTATTGATGATAACGAAGTGCATAACCTACGCATGATTATGAATGAGATTTTTGGTGAAGAAAATTTTTTGGCACAACTTATTTGGAATTTAAGAAGTGGATCACAAGCTGGTCACTTTACGGGTTCTCACGAATACATTCTATCTTTTGCAAAATCAAAAGAAAGTCTGAAGTATTTCAGTGATAATAATGGTGGTACAATAAGACACGGTGCTTTAAAGAAAATTTCTGCAGACAATCCTGAGAGTGAAATTACTTTTCCAGCTGGAATAGAATTCGAAGGTGATAATGCAGAATTTGAAAGTGAACTGGGTGGATCAGAAAAGGAATTTATAAAAAATGGTAAAATGATTTTTGTTGGGGGTAAACTTAAACATCCTGTGACAATTAGTGCGGGTTGGGCAATGAGAAACCAAATACTTTCTTGGTTGGATAATAAAGAAACATTTGATTCAAAAGGTCAAAAAGTTTTAAAATTTTTCTTTAATCGTCAAGGAATACTTTGGTACGAAAAAGAACGAGGAACAATTCATCCAAAAACAGTACTTCCTGATGATATTGGTAATACTAAGACTGGGACTGATCAAATAGTTGAAATTTTTGGTAAAAAAATAATGGATTTTCCAAAACCCTATGAACTAATAAAATTTTTGGTTGAAGTTGTCCTAGAGGATGATGGAATAGTTCTCGATTTCTTCGCCGGTTCCGGGACAACAGCACAAGCGGTAATGGAATTAAACAAAGAAGACGGCGGTAACAGAAAATTTATTTTAGTTCAGCTTCCGGAAAAGACAGACGAAAACAGTGAAGCTTACAAAGCTGGTTATAAAACAATAGCGGACATTTGTAAAGAACGCATCCGCCGAGTAATTGAAAAGATTAACCGCAGAGACGCAGAGGCGCAGAGCGAAATCTTTGCGTCTCAGAGTCTCAGCGGTGAAAAAATGGGTTTCAAGGTGTTTGAGTTGGCTCCCTCCAATTTTAAAATCTGGCGCAGTGACGTAATAGAAAACACGGAAGACCTTGAAAAAATGATGAATATCTTTCACGATCAAGTAAAACCAAATGCAGAAAAAGAAAACATGTTTTACGAACTTCTCCTCAAATCCGGTTATCCGCTTAACGTAGAGACGGCATACGTGCCGTCTAAAGAGGGTGGTTACTATTCCATAAACAGCAACGAAATAATAATTCTTCTGGAAGCGATTGACCAAGCAATTGTTGATGCAATACTAAAACTTCAACCAAAGAATGTAATAGCTCTCGATAAACTTTTTGTCGGTAATGACCAGCTTAAAACAAATACAGCTTTACAAATGAAAGACGCCAACATAGAATTTAGAACGGTATGAGAGAGAATAATTAATGAGCAACATAAAACTCTTCAAATCAAAAAAAATCCGCTCTGTTTGGAACGATGAAGAACAAAAATGGTATTTCTCTGTAGCAGATGTTGTTGAGGCATTAACTGATACTGTTAACGCAAAAGACTACATCAAAAAGATGCGTAAAAGAGACTCCGAATTAAATTTCAACTGGGGGACAATTTGTCCCCCCCTTGAAATGACTGCCGCAGATGGGAAAAAACGCAAAATTCAAGCGGCAACTGTAGAAGGTCTGTTTAGAATAATCCAATCTATTCCTTCGCCCAAAGCCGAACCGTTCAAACGCTGGCTTGCCAAAGTTGGTTACGAACGCCTGGAAGAAATCGAAAACCCCGAGCTTGCCTCAAAAAGAGTTAGAGAAATTTACAGAGCCAAAGGTTACAGCGATGAATGGATTGAAAAAAGATTACGCGGTATTGCTGTTAGAGATGAATTAACTGATGAGTGGAAAAAACGCGGTGTTAAAGAACAAATTGAGTTTGCTATTCTAACTTCCGAAATAAGCAAAGCTACATTTGGTTTAACTCCTTCTGAATATAAAACTGTTAAAAAACTTCCCGGTAAAGGTGAAAATCTTCGAGATCATATGACTGATCTTGAATTGATTTTTACAATGTTGGGCGAAGCATCTACGACAGAAATAACAAAGAAAACCGATGCGAAAGGATTTGTTGAAAATAAAATTGTCGCAAAGAAAGGCGGTAAAATTGCCGGCGACGCAAGAATAGCTCTCGAAAAAGAAACCGGTAAAAGAGTTGTATCTAAAGAAAACTTCCTTCTGTTAACTGAAAAGAAAAAACGGAAGTTAAATTGAAACTCCACTTCGATTCTAAACAAGATTATCAAATAAAAGCAGTCGATTCAGTTGTAAGACTGTTTGAAGGACAAACCATTAACAAAGGCGAATTTGAACTCACCTCAAATTCTTCCGACCTTGGTTTCTCAGATTTTGGTTTTGGCAACCGGCTTGAATTAACCCTGACAGATATTCTTAACAATCTAAAATCAGTTCAGAAAGAAAACGATATTGATGATTCATCAGAGCTTAACTTTATCTCTTACACTGATAACGATGAGAATAACGAGCAGATCAAATCTGAAACCAACTTCCCAAACTTTACAATCGAAATGGAAACCGGAACCGGCAAAACTTATGTTTTTCTTCGTTCCGTTTACGAGCTGAATAAAGTTTACGGATTTACAAAATTTGTAATTGTTGTTCCCAGTGTTGCTATCAGAGAAGGCGTTCTAAAAAATCTCGAAATAACCGATGAACATTTCCAAATTCTTTATAACCGTCCTCCAATCAATTATTATGTTTATGATTCCAAACGGCTTCCGCTGTTAAAAAGTTTTGCAACAAACAACGCTATACAAATTCTTATCATCAGCATAGATTCTTTTGCCAAAGACTCTAACATCATTAATCAATACCGGGATAGCACAAACGGAAAGAGACCGATTGAATACATACAATCCACTCAACCGATTGTTATTCTAGATGAACCACAGAATATGGAGACTGATATCCGCAAGAAAGCGATTGCAAATCTTAATCCTCTTTTCGTCTTAAGATATTCTGCAACTCACAAGTTTATTTACAACCTCATTTACAAACTTGATCCTGTAAAAGCATATGATCTTGGTTTGGTAAAACAAATCGAAGTTGATTCGGTCTTTTCGGAAAACGATTTTAACAAAGCATTCATCAAGTTGGAAGATATAAAAGCGGCAAAAACAAAAGTAACCGCAACACTCAGAATTGATGTCAATACAGAAAACGGCGTTCAAAGAAAATCCGTAAAAGTTGATTCAAAAAATTTTGATTTATACAAGCTTTCAAACAACCGCGATCAATACAAAAATTTACTCGTTTCAACAATTAACTTTGCCGATGGTCAGATTGAATTATCCGATGGAACTACTCTTCAACTTGGAGAAACACAAGGTGCGCTTACAGATCAGATAATGAAAATCCAAATCCGGAAAACTGTAGAAGAACATTTTATCAAAGAAGCAAAACTGAAAACAAGCGGTGTAAAAGTTCTTTCACTTTTCTTTATTGATAGAGTTGCTAACTACCGCGATTATGATTCTACCGGAAATGTAGTCAAAGGTAAATTCTCAAACTGGTTTGAAGAAGCATATAACTTTTATAAAAATAAATATCCGTCCGCTCTTAATTATCAAGTTGAATCCGTTCACAATGGCTACTTCGCGCAAGACAAAACCGGAAAGTTCAAAGATTCTTTCACCGGTGAATCTAAAGCTGATGATGATACTTACCATTTGATAATGAAGGACAAAGAAAGATTGCTTGATAAAGATGAACCGCTAAGATTTATTTTTAGTCACTCTGCTTTACGCGAAGGGTGGGATAATCCGAATGTTTTTCAAATATGCACATTGAACGAAACAAACTCGGAGATGAAGAAGCGTCAAGAAATTGGAAGAGGTTTACGACTTTGCGTTGATCAATCCGGGATAAGAATTTTAGATAAAAACGTCAACCGCTTAACAGTCATTGCAAATGAGAGCTATGAAGACTTTGCCAAAAAACTTCAAAAAGAAATTGAAGATGACTGCGGAGTTGTGTTTACTGGAAAAATAAAAGATAAACGCAAACGCGAAACTGTCAATATCAAAAAAGGTTTTCAGCTTGATAAAAACTTCCTCGAGCTGTGGGAAAAGATAAAACACAAAACCCGTTACAGAGTAAATTACTCAACAGAAGAATTAATTAAAAAAACTTCTGATGTTATTAATAAAATGCCGGTAATTAGTTCACCAATAATAAAAACCGTTAAGACTCGTGTGGGTATTGTCAAGGAAGGTGTAGAAGGTAAGCAGCTTAACTTTGGTGTTTATCGTGTTGATGATCTCCCAAATGAAATCCCGGATATCGCCGGTTACATTCAAAATAAAACCGAACTCACACGCTCTACAATTATCAACATATTGAAATCTTCTAACAGATTAAAAGATGTCTTAAAGAATCCGCAGCTTTTTCTCGATCAAACAGTTAAAGAAATAAATACGGTTCTTACTGATTTGATGATTGAAGGAATTAAATACGAGAAACTTGGTGACACAGAATATTACAAAATGGAATTGTTTGCTAGAGATGAAATAGAAGCTTACCGGGAAAACTTGCATAAGGTTAAAAACCAAAACAAAACTCTATACAATTACATTGAATTTCAATCCAAAGTCGAAGAACAGTTTGCAAAAGATTGTGAATCGAATGAGAATATCGAGTTCTACATAAAACTTCCGCACTGGTTTGTTATTAAAACTCCTATTGGCACTTACAATCCCGACTGGGCTTTAATTCTAAAGAATGATGAAAAGATTTACTTTGTTGCAGAAACCAAATACTCTTTAGATCCTCAGAAACTTTATTCATCAGAGAATTATAAAATCAAATGCGGCAAAAAACATTTCGAAGAATTTCCAACTGTAACGTATAAAACTGTTACAAAGGTTGATGAGCTAATACAGTAATCATCTTAGGTAAAGTCAGCTACCCAGCGCCTAACTCACAAAAACACTTAGTCATGCCCACCAAACTTTTAATAATTTTCTTTATCTTAATACTAGTGATAAAATTTTGGATTGTAATTCTCGGCTAACAGATTACTATTTCCGCCAAAAAATTGGTGGAGAAATTGGTATGAAAAAGTTTTTTCTACTTTTGATGATGTTAGTTGCATTTTTGAGCTGTAGAGAAAATATTGTTGAGTTTGAAGATGAGATAACTACCGGTACAATTTATTTAAGTTCATTACCCGGCGGAGCCGATATTTATTTCGAAAATAATAAAACCGGAAAAACTACTCCAGACAGTTTAACAAGCGTATTACCCGGGAGTTATACAATAAAACTCAGATTAAGCGGATATGCAGACGAGTCCGTTATTGTAAATATCCACTCCGGAGAGAAGAGATTCATTACTGTTAATTTTAGGAATAATTATTGAAAAAAATAATTATTGCAGCCGTCTCAAAAAATAATGTATTAGGAAAAGACGGCAAGATTCCTTGGCACTCTAAAGAAGAACTTCAGCATTTCAAAAAAAATACAATCGGCTTTCCGGTAATTATGGGAAGAAAAACCTGGGAAGCAATCGGCAAACCACTCGAAGGAAGACTGAATATAGTTGTAACCGGGAACAAAGATTTTCAAACTTCATTTCATGAAGTCGTAATTTTCTATTCACTTCAACACGCATTGGATTTCTGCAAAACCAGCATTTATGAAAAAGTTTACATCATCGGCGGCGGGGAAATATTTAATCAAGTTATTAATGAAGCCGATGAGATGATTATTTCCGAAATGAATTTTGAGACTGAAGGAGATGTTTACTTCCCTGAGATAGACGGAACAAAATGGCAACTCGACTCAAATGAATTGTTTACGGATTTCACGGTTCATCATTATATTAGAAGGTGAGATTTGGGAAGATGCTATATAAGAATAGCACACAGATTAAACAGATCGAACGGATTTTCACTGATTAATCTGTATTGATCTGTAAAATCAGCGTTATCTGCGTTCTATCAAGTTGTAAAGAATTAGTAAAGACTTTATTATGAATGCATTAATTTAGGAATGAGAGCAGCAATTGAACAAAAGAATTAAAATATTACCTGAAAATCTGGCTAATAAAATAGCAGCAGGTGAGGTTGTGAACCGTCCGGAATCTGTTGTAAAAGAATTGGTGGAGAATGCAATTGATGCCGGTGCACAGAATATTGATGTAATGATCAAAGGTGCCGGTAAAACTTTGATTCAGGTTGCCGATGACGGCGAAGGGATGAATGAAGATGATGCTGAATTATCAATACAGAGGCATGCAACGAGCAAGATTGAAACAATTGACGATCTTGAAGCAATCGGCACTTTTGGTTTCCGAGGTGAAGCTCTTGCTTCGATAGCAGCAGTCAGTATCTTTGAATTAAAAACCGAACGCAGAGATCAAGAGCTCGGTACATTTATAAAAGTTGACGACAATTCGGTTATCACAAAAGAAAAAGGTTCCTTCTCAAAAGGCACTTCAATTTCCGTGAAGAATCTTTTTTATAATGTTCCGGCGCGCCGCAATTTTTTGAAAAGCAATCAGACGGAACTGAAGCACATAATCGAAACATTTAAGAAAATTTCTTTAAGCCATCCCGAAGTTGCTTTCAAATTTTACAACGATGACGATGTAGTATTCGATTTTCCAAAATCCACAATTCAAGAAAGACTGAAATTAGTTTTTGCAGAGAATATTCTTGATGCTATTATTGAAGTGAAAGAGATTACCGATTATATATCGCTCAGCGGATTTGTAACTAAGCCGGCTTATTTACGCCGTAGTAAAGGGGAGCAATACTTTTTCTTGAATAAAAGATATGTGCAGAGTAAAATTGTTAATCACGCTGTCTTTACTGCTTTCGAAAATGTTTTAGAAAAAGGCGACTATCCTTTTTTTGTTCTCTTTATGACGATTGACCAGAAGAAAGTTGATGTGAATGTACATCCTTCGAAATTGGAAGTGAAATTTGATGACGAGAAGGAGATTTATTCTTTCGTTCAAGCTGTGATTAAGAAAACTATAGGAAGTTTTGATCTTGTGCCGAGTATAACTTTTAACGGTACTCCCGCTGAAAAAGAGTCGTTACGTTTTCAGAATTTTACTCAAACTGACCGCAACGATTTTACCGACAGACCGTTTTCATCACAGCAAAATAATCAGCAGCGTAGACCTTCCATATTAAGTGAAGATGAAGTTGACCGTTTGTTTGATGATCTTAACCGGGAGATAAAATCTGCAGCGCCGGATACGCAAGTAACAACACCATTCGATGAGAGACAGACTACGGAAGTTTATCATGAAAGCGGCACGATGCAGCATACTGAAACTCCTTTCCTTGTACTGCTTCATAACAAATATATACTTACACAGATCAAAAGCGGTTTGATGATAATTGATTCTCACGTTGCTCATGAACGTATATTGTACGAACTGGCAATGCAGTCGTTTGAAGCAAACATTCCGTTTGCACAGCATCTTCTCTTTCCGCAAAAAGTTAATTTAGATCCTGCTGATTATCAACTGGCAAAAGAATTAGAGCCGTATCTAACCAATCTCGGTTTTGAATTAAAATTCCAAGCTAAAAATGTTCTGGTTATTGTTGGTATTCCATCGGATGTAAAAGTTGAACATGAAGTTGAAACGTTATTAGACATTCTTCATGAATACAGAAAAAATGAACAGCATAACCAGCTTGAGATACGGGATAATCTTGCTAAATCTTATTCATGTAAAGCCGCAATTAAAGCGGGCGATAAACTCACTGAAAATGAGCTGCGTATTTTAGTTGATAAACTTTTTGCGACTTCAATGCCGTATGTTTGTCCACACGGCAGACCCATCGTAATTAAAATTCCGTTAGAGGAATTTGATAAGAGATTTGGAAGAACTTGAAGCGTTTCGTATTTTTTCAACAAAACAGTATCAGTATTTGAAATAATCAAGGAAGGCAGAAGAGAAAATGTTTTCAGAAGAATACAAGAAAGCAAAAAAGTCTTACGAAAATAAACTTGCAAAGGCAGAAGAAACCGGAATGAAATTTACAACAGTTTCCGGAGAACCAATCAATCCGCTTTATTCACCCGATGATCTTGCCGGTCAAAATTTTTTAGATGATATAAATTTCCCGGGCGAATATCCGTTTACTCGCGGAATTCATCCGACTGGTTATAGAGGAAGAGTATGGACAATGCGGCAATTTGCCGGATTCGGAACGCCCGAAGATACTAATGAGCGGTTCAAATATTTATTAGGGCACGGTCAGACCGGTTTATCTGTAGCATTCGATCTTCCAACATTGATGGGATGGGATGCAGATGCGCCGTTGAGTCAAGGTGAAGTTGGAATTTGTGGTGTTGCAATCTCATCGCTTCAAGATATGGAAATTTTGTTAGATGGAATTCCGTTAGATAAGGTTTCTACCTCGATGACAATAAATTCTCCGGCGGCAATGATCTTTGCATTCTATCTTGCTGTTGCGCAAAAACAAGGAGTTAGTTTTGATAAACTCCGGGGAACTCTTCAGAATGATATTCTTAAAGAATATATCGCGCAGAAAGAATTTATTTTTCCACCGCGTCCTTCAATGCGGATTATCACCGACATGATTGAATACTGCACCAATGAAGTAACTCAATGGAATCCGGTTTCAATCAGCGGCTATCATATTCGCGAAGCGGGTTCAACAGCAGCACAGGAATTAGCATACACATTAGCCGATGGATTTGCATATATAGAGGCATGCCTGGAAAGAGGAATGGATATTGATTCTTTCGCGCCTCGGCTCTCATTTTTCTTCAATTCGCATTTAGATTTTTTTGAAGAGATCGCAAAGTACAGAGCGGCGAGAAGAATTTATGCTAAAAGACTACGAGAAAAATACGGTGCAAAAAATCCGCGCTCGTGGTGGTTACGTTTTCATACACAAACTGCGGGATGCACGCTAACCGCTCAACAACCGGAAAATAATATTGTGCGCACAGCGTTTCAAGCAATGGCTGCTGTTCTTGGCGGTACGCAATCTCTCCATACAAATTCAATGGATGAGACTCTTGCTTTACCAAGTGAGAAAGCGGTTAAAATTGCTTTGCGCACTCAACAGCTATTAGCTTATGAAACCGGAGTAACCAACACAGTTGATCCTCTTGGCGGAAGTTACTTTGTAGAATCTCTAACCAATAAAATGGAAGCCGAAGCAGAAAGAATATTTTTCGAAATTGATTCGCTTGGCGGCGTGGTCCAAGCAATAGAACATGGATATTTCCAAAAAGAAATTGCGGACTCGGCTTACCGTTATCAAAAAGAATTTGAAAGAAAAGAAAAAATAATTGTCGGCATTAACGATTTTGTAGAAGAGAATGAAAAAATTGATATTCCGATTCTTCAAATCTCACCCGATGTTGAAGCGCGGCAAAGAAAGCGTCTTGCTGAATTAAAACAAAGTCGTAATAATGAAGCGGTTGAAAAAAGTTTAGAGGAGATTGGCGCTGCGGCTCGTGATGGACAGAATTTAATGCCGGTCTTTGTGCAAGCTGCAAATAATTATGTTACTCTTGGCGAAATGGTTGACGAATTAAAACAACATTTTGGTATCTATGAAGAATCAGCTGTTTTCTAAGATTGGCAGTTATTTAAAACTTCTGCGGGTAACCAGCTGGGCGAAGAATTTTTTTGTATTTGTGCCGGCGGTTTTTGCAAAACAACTTTTCCACCCGGACGAGTTTCGCATGATCGTCATCGGATTTATAACCTTCTCGATAGCATCGAGTGCAGTTTACGTTCTTAATGATATCGTTGACTCTCCAAAAGATGCGGTACATCCTCTCAAAAAAGACCGTCCTATTGCAAGCGGGAAAATTTCTAAACTAAACGCACAAATAATTGGTACATTTCTTTTTCTTATACTGGTGCTTATCACAGTTTTGATGAATTCGTCTTTCATGATCATTGTATGGTTGTATGTAATAATCAATATTCTTTACACTACTTTACTGAAAGAAATAGTGATCGTTGATATATTTTGTATTGCATCGGGATTTATGCTTCGAGTGATTGGTGGTGGTCTTCTGGTTTCAGTTTACATTTCAAAATGGTTGATTCTAACAACCATGTTTCTTTCTCTCTTTCTTGCAGTAATGAAACGGCGTGTGGAAATTGCCAGCAGTTCAGATTCTTCCGGACAAAGAACAGTATTAAAGGACTACTCACTGAATTTCATTGACCAAATTGCAGCCATGACGGGAAGCGGAGTGATTTTAAGTTACGCACTTTATTCTGTTGCGGAAAGAACCGTTGAATCGTTTGGTACGGAACGATTGGTCTTTACTACTATGTTCGTCATTTTTGGAATTTTTAGATATATGTATTTAGTTTATAAGAAAGATAGAGGTGAGAACGTGATTGAAGTTCTTCTTACGGATCCTCCGATGATTATTAACTTAATTCTCTATGTGGCTTCAGCTTTGTTCATTATTTATTTTTATAAAACATGGATGTTTTTCTGAGATAGATGATGACTAATGATCTTTTGATATTATTTGTACTTTTGATTTTAAGTGCGTTTTTCTCCGCTTCGGAGATTGCATTCGTTGTTGCGAATAAAATTAAAGTTGAAATCCGCGCAAGAAAAAATAATTTATCGGCAAAGAATGCTCACTACTTCATGCACAATCCAGATCTATTCTTTTCATCAATTCTTATCTCTAACAATATTGTAAATATTACTTTTGCTTCGCTCAGCTCAATTTTTCTATTTAAAATTTTTGGTTTGGAAGAATTCGTAATACTGTTGATCACAACAACATTAATACTTTTATTTGGTGAATTAATCCCAAAGTATTTTGGAAGAGAAATGGCGGATCGGCTTGTTATGTTTTCTGCAATCCCTCTTCGTGTTCTCACAATTATAATCTATCCTTTCGTAAAAACTATTTCCACCATATCATCTTTGTTGAGCAGAACAAATCGAAACGAAGAAGAAAAAATTCTACATATTTTTGATAAAAAAGATCTGCAAAATCTATTTGAAGAAAGTTCCGAAGCCGGGAAGATGGATGAAGAACAATCCGATATAATCAATAAGGTGATGGATATTAGAGAGCAGCGTGTTTACGAAGCCATGACTCCGCGTACAGATATTGTCGGTGTTGAAATCAGCAGTACAATGGAAGAAGTACTCGATACTTTTATCGAGTCAGGGTATTCAAAAATTGTTGTCTATGATGAAAACCTTGACAATATAAAAGGGACTGTTTTTACAAAAGATATTTTTAAGCAGCCGAAAGATTTGAAATCTGTTCTTCGAGAAGTATCCTTTGTCCCCGAAACAAAAAAAAGTATGGAAATGCTGAATGAGTTTCTGGACAAACAATTTTCTTTTGCGGTTGTAGTGGATGAATTCGGAGGTACAGCAGGCATACTTACTGTTGAAGACTTGATTGAAGAACTTTTTGGGGAAATACGGGATGAGTATGACGACGTAAATGAGAAAGTTGCTAGAAAAATTGATGCAAACTCTTACCTGCTCAGCGGTAAAGTAGAAATTGATTATTTAAATGATGAGTTGAAGTTCAAGATAGCAGAAGGCGATTATGAAACTATTGCGGGTTTTGTAACTTTCAAAATTGGACGGATTCCCAAAAAGGGAGAAACATTTAAGATTGATAACTTTACAATTCTAATTCTGAAATCGAGCAATACTAAAATTGACTTGCTGAAATTAACCATCGAACAAGAACCTCAAGAGTGAATTAATTTTCACATCCAGTTGTTACCAAAGAAAACATCGGAGAAATAATGAACATCTTTTCAGCGCTTTTCTCTAAAACGGAAGATTCGCGCGACCTCGATAACTCTGCTTTCGGGAATATGATTGACCGGAATAATGTT
Source organism: Bacteroidota bacterium (assembly GCA_021801605.1). Taxonomy (GTDB): domain Bacteria; phylum Bacteroidota; class Ignavibacteria; order Ignavibacteriales; family Melioribacteraceae; genus Fen-1258. The sequence goes on along the minus strand of JAJYXU010000090.1, from coordinate 4,386 downwards.
ATTGTATTAGATGTAAGAACTAAACATGAAAACTTACAAGCAAGAATTCCAAATTCAATTTTGATTGATATTCACGAACCGGATTTTTCTCATAAGATTGACAAGTTGGGACGGGACAAAACATACCTTGTCTATTGCCGCTCCGGAGTTAGAAGTAAGAATGCTTGCAAACAGATGAAGCAGATGGGATTTGGAAATGTTTACAATCTCAAAAATGGTATTATAGGCTGGCGTGGTAAATCTGAGCAAGGATGAAATAAGTTTTCAAGCTATTCAATCAGTAGCAGCACAATTCTCCTCATAGATGGAAGATGTTCCAATTTTCCTTTATCTTTCGCACCAAATTTAGAAGAAGTATATTGTTAAAATTCTCCGTTAATTATAAAGACAAAAATTCTAAAGCGCGGACCGGCGAGTTTGTAACCGGGCATGGAGTTGTAAAAACTCCTATTTTTATGCCTGTTGGAACTCAAGGCACGGTTAAAGCAATTACTCAGCGAGTTCTTGAAACGGAAGTTAATGCCGAGATTGTTCTTTCAAATACTTATCACCTGTATTTAAGACCGGGTACAAAAATTCTTGAACAGGCGGGCGGACTCCATCACTTTATGCATTGGAATCGTCCCATTCTTACAGACAGCGGCGGTTTTCAAGTTTACAGTCTTTCCGATTTACGTAAGTTGAAAAAAGATGGCGTTGAGTTCCGGTCTCATCTTGATGGCTCGGCACATTTTTTTTCTCCGAGAAAAGTTATTGAGATTCAGCGAAGTATCGGCTCTGATATTATGATGCCGCTTGATGAGTGTACTCCTTATCCGTGCGAATACGATTACGCGAAAAAATCGAAAGAGTTGACATCGGAGTGGGCTGTTCTAAATAAAAATGCATTTGAAGAGACAAAACCTCTATATGGAACTCCTCAATATTTATTCGGAATCATTCAAGGAAGTGTTTATAAAGATTTGCGTAAATCATCAGCAAAGGATCTTGTCAATTTAGATTTTGATGGATATGCAATCGGTGGACTTGCAGTTGGCGAACCAACAGAAACAATGTATGACTTAGTTGATTTTACAACTGATTTTATTCCGGAGAACAAACCAAGATATTTGATGGGCGTAGGCAGACCGGAAAATATTTTAGAAGCAATCTCGCGCGGTGTGGATATGTTTGATTGTGTAATGCCGACACGCAATGCGCGTAACGCATATTTGTTTACTTCGCAAGGAATTGTCTCGATGAGAAATGCGGCTTATAAAGACGATTTCACACCGCTCGATTCAAATTGTAACTGTTACACATGCAAAAATTTTTCGCGCGCTTATTTACGTCATCTTTTTAATGCCAAAGAGGTTCTGGCGCTCGAACTGGCAACAATTCACAATTTAACTTTTTATTTAGATCTAAATAGGGAAGCACGTATCAGAATTATAGACGGAAGTTTTATGGAATGGAAGAATAGTTACTCAAAAATAATTTCAATAAACGTACAAACAAAAGAGGAGTAGTAAATGGAAATCTTATTAGCTATGGCACCAACACCTGATGGACAGGGCGGCGGTTCAATGATAAGCACACTGATTATGTTCGGCGCTATCTTCGCTATTTTTTATTTTATGATTATTCGTCCTCAGCAAAAGAGAGCTAAAGAACAGAAAGCAATGCTCGAAGCGGTTCAAAAGGGAGATAAAGTTGTTCTTACCGGAGGAATGCATGGAACAATTGCCGGTCTCGAAGATAAAACAGTCCTTGTTGATGTCGGCAACAATGTAAAAATTAAATTTGAACGCACTGCAATAGCAGCTGTAATTAAAGATAACGTAGAAAAGAAATAAAACGAACCACTCCTTTGGCTGTCGAAAAAGTCTCTGCGCCTCTGTGGTAAAAGATTTGGGAATGAATAAAAAATGAACCGCAGAGGCACTAAGACACAGAGAAAGCTTTCTATTTAGGCATACTTGACACGGTTGTGGTTAGAGGTTAGAGATGAAAGAACTCGGTATCAAGAAAAATTTTCTTGCCATTGAAAAAGAATATTCTAATTACAATGATTCTGAAATTGTAATTGTTTCTGCACCATTAGAAAAAACCGTCAGCTATGGAAAAGGAACAGCCAAAGGTCCGGAAGAAATATTGAAAGCTTCTCACTATGTTGAGTTCTATGATGAAGAACAAAGTAGAGAACTCTGTTTTGAAAAAGGAATTTGCACTCTTGAACCGCTTAATCTTCAAAAACTTTCAATCGAAAAATCTCTTTATAAAATTCACAAAGAAGTAGCCAAACATATTGATGCCGGAAAGTTTGTTGTAACATTAGGAGGAGAGCATTCATTATCAACCGCTCCTATTATGGCATATAACGAACGATTTCCAAATCTTTCTATTTTACAGATTGATGCTCACTCAGACCTTCGTTTAAGTTATGAAGGATCTAAATATTCTCACGCAAGTGTAATGGCGCGCGTTGCCGAATTTAATTCTAATATTGTTCAAGTCGGAATTCGTGCACAGTGTAAAGATGAATCTGATTTCAGGAAAGAAAAAAAGATTAAAACATTTTACGCACGTGAAATTAAGTTGGGGATGTTTGGCGACAATTGGCAGGAACTCGTTGTTCAGAACTTAAAAGAGAACGTTTACATTACATTTGATGTGGACGGTTTTGACCCGTCATTCATGCCCGCGACCGGAACGCCTGAACCGGGCGGTTTGTTCTGGGATGAAACTATGAATCTATTGAAAATTATTGGACAGGAAAAAAATATTGTTGGTTTTGATGTTGTTGAATTAGCACCGAACAAATATCATCCATCATCGAATTTTGTCGCCGCTAAATTGGTTTATAAAATTTTGAATTACGCTTTTATATGCCGTTAGAAAGATTTGTTGAAATAGTTCTTCTTTTTAAGTAAGTAGTTGATGGAAAATTTTCACGTCTCAAATGATTATTGTTCGGAGGACTCTTATGAAAAAACGATTACTCTTCTTATTTGTATGCTTTTCATTTTTCGCAAATATTTTAGCCCAACAATCAAAGGTTTACCAGGGGAACATAGAAGGTGAAATTGATCTCGGTCTTGCGCCTTATGTAAAAAGAGTCGTTGACGAAGCAGAGAAAAATAATGCTGCGGCAATCATTTTTCGTATCAATACTTTTGGCGGAAGAGTTGATGCTGCAACTCAAATTAAAGACGCTATCCTCAACAGCAAAGTTAAAACGATTGCTTTCATTGATAAGCGTGCTATCTCTGCCGGTGCTTTAATTGCTCTTTCATGCGAGAAGATTGTAATGGTCCCTGGTGCTTCCATTGGTGCTTCAACCGTTGTAGATCAATCCGGACAAAAACAATCTGAGAAATACCAATCTTATATGCGTTCAGAGATGCGTGCTACTGCAGAGAAAAATGGAAGACGTACTGATATTGCTCAAGGTATGGTAGATGAAACTGTTGTTGTTGCAGATTTAAATGATGACGATAAAAAACTCATCACACTAACTTCGGAAGAAGCTGTAAAATTTAAAATAGCAGACACAGTTTTAACAAGTATAGCTGAAGTAAAAAAGGCATTTGGACTTGAAAAGGCAGAAGATGTTATTGTTACTTCGAACTGGGCGGAAAAATTTGTAGCGTTTTTAAACAATCCAATAATTTCTTCTTTACTTATTCTTATTGGTATGTTAGGAATTTTTACCGAAATAAAAATGGGAGTTTGGGGCTTACCCGGAACAATAGCTGTTATTGCTCTCGCTCTCTTCTTTGGATCAGGATACATTCTTCAACTTGCCTCTGCATTTGAAATTGTAATTTTTATTATTGGTGTAGCTCTTTTGCTGCTTGAGATTTTTGTAATTCCGGGATTTGGAATTTTTGGAATTCTGGGAATTCTTTTAATGATTGCCGGTTTGTTTTTTGGATTAGTATCCGATTTTGGTATGACCGACTATTCAACTCTTTCTGTTGCTATAGTTCAACTTGCGTCAGTTTTTGTTTTAGCCGCAATTTTTATTTTTCTTCTTTCAAAAATTTTGCCTAAATCAGCAATATGGAATAAATTGATTCTTCAAGATAATATTGCGATCAAATCTGGTTATGCCACAAGACCATCATTTGAGCATTTAGTTGGAACCGAGGGAAAAGCAATTACAGATTTACGTCCAGCGGGTGCTGCTTTAATTAATGAAAAACGTGTTGATGTAGTAACTGAAGGAAATTATATCAGCCATGGTTCTGAAATAGTTGTGAAATTTGTTGAGGGTTCTAAAGTGGTGGTGGATTTAAAAAAGTAGAATAGATTTTTAATCTGCTCACTAATGCGCAGATTAAAAATCTGCGCTACTTGTAGAACAGAATTTTATTCTGTTCATTAGCACTCAAATTAGAAAGA
>JAJYXU010000089.1 GCA_021801605.1 Bacteroidota bacterium | reverse complement strand
TACAAAAAATAAAATATTGGTTACACCGGTACAGAATAAATCTAAAATTATAATTGGAAATCTTGCCGGAGATATTTATTGCCTGAACAAAGAAGATGGAAAGTTGATCTGGAAAACAAGTACCGGCGGAATTATAAATACTACACCGCTGCTCTTTAAAAATTATCTCGTTCAACCTGATGTTAATAAAAAAGTTTACATGATAAATATCGAATCCGGAAAAATTGATAAGTCTTATGAATTTGAGCGAAGAGTGAAACTTTCACCGGTTTATTACAATGGCATTTTGTATCTGGGCGCCGATAAAGGGATAATAAATGCATATACAACGGTTCATAGCGACTAAAATTGCATTGGTAATATTGTTTTTTTTGTTGCTACTCTTAAACAATAAAATTTCCGCACAAGAGTGCAAAGCCAAAGTTGAAATCATTTCTAATAAAGATAATGCTATGATTTATATCGACAGCGTTTATGTAGGAAAGGGGAATGTTAAAGTTGAACTGACAAAAGGAAATCACATTCTTAGGATGAGCGAATCATCGTTAAAGTGGGGTCAACCGGAAATTAGAGACACGTTAAAAATTGTGGATTGCAGTAAAAGATACTTATTCAATTATGAATTAAAACCAGAAAACGTTTCTTCAATTAGTCAAATTAATTTCGAGCTTGGCAGTTTGAAAAAAAATGAGAGTTTTTTTAGTTCTATTACATTTAAGATTTTGATTGGAAGTGCAGTCGTCTTAGGCGGGGTAGCTGCTTATTATAAAATTCAAGCTGATAAAAAATATGATGATTATCTTCAATCGAAAAATCAATCAACGCTGGATGAAGTTAACCGGCTTGATCTTTACAGCGGAATTTCTTTCGGCTTACTGCAAATTAATTTTGGGTATTTGATTTATAAGTTTCTAACAGAATAACCGAGGGGAATGTATTTATTATTATCTCTTATCTCAAAAATATTGTTCATTAAAGCACCATTGCCAATCGCAAACCTTTCTCAATCTCTCTCATTTTGTTTTCTGATATTTTACCGATGAGTGTAAAGATTCTTTCTTTATCTATTGCGCGGACTTGCCCACAATGAATGATGCTTTCCTTTTCTAAGTTGGCTTCACTTTTTAAAATAGGAATATGAATGGGGCTGGTCTTACCAAGGGCTTCTGTTATAGGACAAATTATAATAACTGAAGCATGTTCATTGATCAGATTGTTAGAAACTATAACTGCAGGTCTAACCTTCTTCATTTCGCTACCACGCACCGGTTCTAAATCAACCCAGTAAATTTCGCCGCGGCGTATCATTTCTCTTTCTTAATTTTAGCTTCTGCAACAACCCAGTCGCTGGCAGTTTCTTTATCCGAGCTATAATAGAATTTACAATTTTCGATTATCTCTTTCTCCAATTTTTCTTTTTCTTTTTTTTCAAGGTATTCTTCCACTGCTATTTTAATAAGCTGAGTCAGTTTCATATTTAACTCTTTTGCAGTTTTGTTTACTTTATGGGAAAGCTCTAATGGAAGCGCAAAGTTTTTTCTTTGTGTGCTTTTTTTAATTAAATGTGTGGGCATATTATCTCCTTATTGCACAAATTTCTACACAAAAATAGATACAATTACATCGCTAATCAATAAACAAAGTTGTTAATGTGCATCCAACCAATTATCACCAACTCCGGTTTCTGCAACCACCGGAACATTCAAAGGAAGTGCGCTTTCCATCATCTCTTTAATCATTGGCTGTAAATCTTCAATCTCATCTTTGTGAGCATCAAATACCAATTCATCGTAAACTTGAAGAACCATTTTTGTCCGAGCTTTTCTCTTCTCAAGTTCTGCAAGGAAGATTGATTATATAAGCGACGACTTTCTTGGAATCTCAGACCGTAACTATAGAATCTTCACTTCCAAATTCATTGCGAACATAGGAGTCGGCATTCCAGTCGTTTTCCCAGCGCTCATCATCTAAAAAATAACGAAACCGATATGATTGACCGACACTTAATGGGATAGTAACACTATGCCCTTCATTTTTAACATATTTCATTGGTGTTGCTTGAGTATCCCAATTGTTGAAATCACCACAAAGAACCGCTGTTTTCGTGTTGACCTCTTCGGGAAGAATAAATGTTACTTGGCAGAGATTTCCGGTTTTTAAGTAATTTTTTTTGAGCATTTCACCCTCCTTTTTATAGGTGATTTATTGCTTAATTAACATATGGAAAGTTATTTAGAATTTCCATTAGCATAAATTTAATCATGGAAATGTTCCGGAAATATTGTGAATAAAGCATCCACGTAGCAAGCTTCGGGGTATTGAACCTGAAAAGGAATAAAGAAATTACAAAACAAATCGAAGTCCCATGATCTTCTAATGTGCATCTAACCAGTTATCACCGATGCCGGTCTCTGCAACAACCGGAACCTCTAACGGTAGAGCATTCTCCATAAGTTCTACAATTAATGGACGCAAATCTTCAATCTCATCTTTGTGAGCGTCAAAAACTAATTCATCGTGAACTTGCAAAACCATTTTTGTTCTGGCTTTTCTCTTCTCGAGTTCCGCATGAATTTTTATCATTGCGATCTTAATCATATCTGCGGCAGTTCCCTGTATCGGCATGTTAATAGCTACACGAGCTTCAAATTGTTGAACTACACGGTTCTTGCTGTTAATATTTTTTAAATATCTTCTTCTACCATAAAGTGTCTCAGCATATTCTTTTTTCTTCGCACTCGCAACGCAATCGTCCATGAACTTGCGAACATTTTTGAATGAAGAGAAATAATCATCAATAATTTTTTTTGCTTCTCCTTGAGTGATGCCCAAACGAGACTTTAATCCGAATGGTCCGAGTCCATAAAGAATTCCGAAATTCACTTCCTTAGCTTTACGGCGCATATCTGGTGTAACATTTTTCGGATCAACTTTAAAAACAAGTGCCGCAGTTCTTCTATGAATATCCTCTCCATCCTTAAAAGCTTTAGTCAAAGTTTCATCACCGCAGATGCTTGCCATTATACGTAATTCAATCTGACTGTAATCAGCGGAAAGTATAAGATGATCTTTATCGCGCGGAACAAATGCTTTGCGGATCTCTTTTCCAAGTTCCGTTCTGATCGGAATGTTTTGAAGATTCGGATCGTTACTCGAAAGCCGCCCCGTTGATACAGCCGCTTGATTGTATGATGTGTGCAGTCTTCCGGTGGAAGGATGAATTAAGAGTGGCAGGGAATCGGCATAAGTTGATTTAAGTTTAGAAACTTGCCTGTAATCGGAAATTATATCAATGATTGGATGCATACCTTTTAACAATTCAAGAGTTTTTGCATCTGTAGAAAATCCGGTTTTAGTTTTAGAGGGTGGAATGAGTTTTAACTTTTCATAAAGAATTTTTTGCAGCTGTTGAGTAGAATTGATATTAAAATTTTCTCCGGCATGTCTAATAATCTCTTCTGAATATTTTTCAAGAAGTTTTTGTAAATCATCGCTGAATGCTTTTAAGCTTTTTGTATCGATTTTAACACCTGTTCGTTCCATATCTTCAAGCACCGGCACAAGTGGAAATTCAATTTCGTAAGCAATTCTTTCAAGGTTTTCTTTTTTTAATTCCTTACGCAGTAATTCATAAAGCCGAAAAGTTATATCTGCATCTTCGCCGGAATAATCTGAAAGAAGGTTAGGATCAACTTCAAAAATCTTCTCTGGAGTTTTTTTTGAACCAATCAATTCAATAAGAGGAATTGGGGTGTAACCTAAATATTTTTTTGAAAGCTCATCCATTCCGTGTTTTTCGTCTGCATCTATTACATAACTTGCCAGCATTGTATCGAAGTAAAAATTTTTCACGTTAATTCCGATATGCCTCATTACGCCGATATCAAATTTCCCGTTCTGGCAGACTTTTTTAATTTTTTCATTTTCAAAAACCGGTTTGAAAATTTTCACAAAATCATCCATCGGCAAGCGGTCGCTCAAATCAGATTCAAATAGTGAAGTTGACTGTGTGGCAGGATTAGTTGCGACAAAAAACGCTTCTTTAGGTCTCATTGCAAAAGCGCATCCGGCAAGATTTACGCTTAGTGTGTCAAGTCCGTCTGTTTCCGTATCGAATACGAACAGTTCACACCCGGAAAGTTTTTGTGATAATTCTTTGGCTTCTTTGAAAGAGAGGATCAACTTGTACTTCACTTTGGTTTTATCGAAGACGCTCATTTCCTGCATTATCTCTTCATTAGCAAATTCATTTTTAATCAGTTCTTCAATTTTTTCTTGCGGTTTTTCAATCTCTTTATCAACAAAAAGCTTTTTTAATTTATTGGCGAATGTTTTGAATTCAAGATCAGCGAAAATTTTGAATAACTTTTCTAAATCCGGATTGTGAAATTTTGCTTCATCAAAATTCATGTGGAATGGTGTATCGGTTTTAATAGTTGCAAGTTCCTTGGAAAGGAAAGCGTTCTCTTTATTCTCCGTCAGTTTATTTACAATTCCGGCTTTTTCAATCTGGTCAAGATTCTTATAGATATTTTCTATTGATTTGAATTTTTGAATTAGAGGTACTGCGGTTTTAGGTCCTATTCCAGCAACACCGGGAATGTCATCGCTGGAATCTCCGACGAGAGCTAGATAGTCAATCATCTGGATCGGCTCGAATCCCATTTCTTCGCGAACCTTATCTTCATCGAGAATCACAATCTCATCAGTTGACTTTCCGGGTTTAACAACTCTAATGTTTGGAGAGATGAGCTGTATGTAATCTTTATCCGGAGTGATTGCGTAGCAGTCAAATCCTTGTTGTTCCGCTTCCTTCACGGCAGTGCCAATCAAATCATCGGCTTCGTAACCGGGCAAGACATAGAGAGGAATATTAAATGCCCTGATGATTTCTTGAATGCGCTTGATTTGAGGTATCATGTCTTCCGGCATTGCCTGCCGTGATGATTTATAATTCTCATAGCGCTCATGCCTAAAAGTTTTTTCTTTTGAATCGAACCCAACGGCAAGGTAATCCGGTTTTGTATCCTCAATGATTTTAAAAAGTTGATTGAGAAATCCAAATACTGCAGAAGTTGGTTCACCGGTTGATGATGTAAGCGGGCGTGAAATAAAAGCGTAATAACCTTTGTATGCCAGCGCCATTGCATCAATAATTACAAATTTAGGTCGAAGGAACGAATTGCCATTGGATGATTTTTCCATCAAACTCATCTTATCTCGTTAGTTTATTTTAATTATATTTTCAGTAGAGAATATAAATAGATTCACACAACAACTACAAAACAAGAGGAACAAATGATCCGCCGAATAGTTTTCATTTTTGTATTGTTTATTTCTTTAGTAGCAAGCGGTCAAAATTCTAAAAGAGATTCCTTTTACGTGGCGACTTGGAATCTAGAAAACCTTTATGATACTTCAGATGATACCTTAAAAAATGATAAAGAATTTTTGCCCGGATCTACTAAACGATGGAATGATGAAAGATATGAACATAAACTTGATAACATTACTAAAGTGGTCAATTTTATGAATCACGGATGCGGTCCTGATATTCTTGCTATGGAAGAAGTTGAAAACATCAATGTTGTTAAAAGGTTGATCTATAAAATGAGAGATCGCGATTACATCGTTGCTCACCGGGATTCACCTGACAGAAGAGGAATTGATGTTGCATTGATGTATGATAGAAATATATTTACCATTGATAGTCTCGGTGCACTTCATGTCGAATTGCCTAACGGTAACCCGACACGCGATATTCTTCATGTTGTACTGATTCATAAAAAGAGCAAAGATAAAATCCATATTTATACAAATCACTGGCCTTCAAGAACTGGAGGAGCGGAGAAATCAAATATTAACCGGGTTGCAGCTGCTAATGTTTTGAAAAAAAGTTTAGATACTCTTGCGCAAACATCACCCAACAGTAATGTTATTATTCTCGGCGATTTCAACGATGAACCGAATAATGAATCGGTCGAGAAAATATTGGGGGCAAAAGATTTTGAATGCAAAAGACAATCGAAAAATATTTTTCTAAATCTTGCTTATAAAAAGTTCTCCAATAATGAAGGTTCTTATCTCTACAGAGGCAAGTTTGATATGATAGATCAGATTATTATCTCCTCAACATTCCTGGATGGAAAAAAGTTTGAATATGATTGTAATTCCTTCGAAGTCGTTAAACCGCCGTTCATGGTATTTGAAGAAGGAAGGAGAAAGGGCGGGGCAATTCCAACTTATGAAGGGAACAAATACATTGGCGGATTCAGCGATCATTTCCCGGTAGGTGCAAAATTTATTCTTAAAAACAAAAAATGAAATCTGAAAAAATATTTTTATTATTTGGTTCTACGGGAGACCTTGGAAAAGTAGCAGTAGAATATTTCTTAAATCAAGATTATGATTATTCCTATTTCTTTACCAGGCGTCAGTTCAATATAAAAAGTGTCAAAAATAATTTTGAGACAATTAGTGCGGCTGATTTTACAAAAGAAGAGAATGTCATAGGAGCATTTTCCAAAGTAAAAAAGAATAGTAATGCTACTTATTATTTGTTCAGTACTGTTGGTGGATTTACCGGAGGCAATACAATTTCTGATACAAGCTATACTGATTTCTTGAGCATGCTCAATATCAACCTTTGTTCATCATTCTTAATAGCTAAGCATTTTGCAAAATTGGTAGAAGGAACAAAGGGTGGATCTATTTGTTTTACGAGTGCTCTTTCAAGTCTTAAACTGGAAGCTAATAGGGCAGCATATATTTGTAAATTACAAAGTATCAACCGGAAATATTATTGTTTTACCTGGCTCACTACAATAAAAATTTTATGAAAGTAATTCGTTATTTTGACGGACGTAAAACCAAGAGTAAATATTGGAGGAATTATGGACTTAACCGAAAAGATAAATCAAGATTTGAAAGAAGCAATGAGATCGGGCGATAAAATCCGGCTCGAAACGGTTCGTTCTATACGTGCGCTTATATTAGAATTTGAAAAAAGCGGTTCCGGAAAAGAACTTAACCCTGAAGAAGAAATTAAAATGCTTACCACCGCCGCAAAAAAAAGAAAAGAATCAATTGAACAATTTCGTAACGGCGGAAGAATTGAATTAGCTGAAAAAGAAGAAGCCGAGTTGAAAATCATTGAGGAGTATTTGCCCAAGCAGCTTTCCATTGACGAAATTTTAACAGAGGTTAAAAAAATTGCACAAGAAATTGGAGCTAAAACAAAAGAAGATTTTCCAAAACTAATGCCCGTTGCTGCTAAATCACTTAAAGGGAAAGCCGATGGAAAGGTTGTGAAGGAAATTGTTGAAAAAGTCTTGAGCGGTAATTGAACTATCTCGATTACATAATTTTTATAGTCGTTATCATCGGCTTTCTTCTTGGTTTCAAAGATGGATTAATAAGAAAAATAATTGGTCTGATTGGTTTGGTACTTGGAGTTTTTCTTGCATTTCAATTCTCCAACAAAGTTGGCAAATTATTAACGCCGTTTTTTAATAATGATGAATACCTGTCTAGTGTTATTGCAGGTATTACAATCTTTCTGATAGTAATTTTGATTGCTTCATTAGTCAAAAGGGTTGTGCATCCATTTGATAAAGTTAATCGGTTCCTTAATCAATTTCTTGGCGGCGTTATTGGCGCCGTTCAAATAACTTTTTTTCTCAGCGCTGTATTTCTCTTCTTAAATATTTTTAGCTTTCCAAAAAGTATTCAAAGGAATAATTCTTGGAGTTATAATTTCGTTCTCGATTTAATTCCGAAATCAATTGATTTGGTTATAGGAAAGGACACTAAAGCTTCCGATTACATTATAAAATATATTGAGAAGAAAGACTCCGACTCAACTTCACAAATAGACACACTTCAGATTAAAAAATGATTACTCAAGATATACTCGAAAAATTAGAATACAAAAAAGTAATTGCCTTAATTGCTAAATACTGTATCACTGAAAACGGTAAAAATACTGTTAATGGTTTACAGCCGCTGAATGATGTTGAATTGATAAAGAAAAACGGCTGGCAGGTTAACGAAGCAAAGGAAATTTTAATTAAGAACGACATTCCGCCGATTGAATACCTGCCGGATTTAAACGAAGTTATTTCCCGCAGTAGAATTGAAGGAACAGTTCTACAAGCTAAACAGATTATAGATATTCTTAAACTTGCCGAGGTATCTCGTAAACTTTTTCAATTTTTAAAACCTAGAGACGGAGGAAAAACATTCTTAAATGAATTGACAGAAAAACTATTTGTTGATAAAGTTTTCGAACACTTCATTGGAAAAGTTTTTACCGACAATGGCGAGATTCGCGATGATGCGAGTACAAAACTCCGTGAAATCAGAATTGAGATTCGCGAGAAGGAAGCATCGCTTCATAAGCAGGTGCAAAAACTCTTGAAACAATTAAGCGATTCTTATCTAGTTCAAGAAGAATATATAACGCAGCGCGATGGCAGAATTGTTCTTCCTGTGAAGGCAGAACATAAGCGCCATGTAAGAGGATTTGTGCATTCGGAATCATCAACGGGTCAGACTGTCTATATTGAACCGGAAGAGACGCTTGAACTTAATAACGAAATTCTTTCTCTCAGTTTTGCAGAGAAACGGGAGATAGAAAAAATTCTTAAAGGATTAACCGAACGGATCGGTTTAGTAAATTCCGAATTGAAAAATTCTCTAACAGCAATTGAAGAAATTGATTCCATCTTTGCAAGGGCAAAATATTCTATAGAAATAATCGGCTCACACCCGGCATTTGATCTGACAAAACCTTTTAAATTAATTGATGCACGCCATCCATTACTGATCAAACGGATTGGTTACTCTAAAACAGTACCAATGGATTTGGAAATGGATAATATCAATATTGTTCTTATCACCGGACCTAATGCAGGCGGAAAAACTGTTACGTTGAAAACAACCGGGTTGTTAGTTATTCTTGCTTTGGCTGGAATTCCTATTCCGGCACATCCGGATTCAAATTTTCTCGTATTCGAAAAAGTATTAGTTGATATTGGCGATGCGCAATCAATTGAAGATGATTTGAGTACTTTCAGTTCTCATCTAAAAAATATAAAACAAATCATTGAAGAAGCTGGTGAAAAAACTCTTGTGGTTCTTGATGAAATTGGAACTGGGACAGACCCTGCAGAAGGCGCGGCAATTGCCTCCGGAATGCTTATTACACTCAGGAATAAAGGTGCAAAAGTTTTTGCAACAACACACCACGGCAGTTTGAAACTTATTGCAAATCAACTCGAGAAGTTTCAGAATGCATCTATGGAATTTGATACCGAGCATCTTCAACCGACTTATAGATTCAATCAAGGTACCCCTGGTTCAAGCTATGCCTTTGAAGTTGCAAATAGAATTGGTTTTGATGAAGAGTTTATAGCGCTTGCTAAAGAATATCTGGATACAGATAAAACAAAGATTGAAGATTTTCTTGTTTCGCTGGAAAAGAAATCCCAGCAATTAAAAGAACAGCTCAACACACTTGAGAGAGAGAATTCCAGGCTCAAGGGATTAACAAATCTTTATCAAGGAAAGATTGAACAACTGGAACATCAGAAGAAAGAAATTCTTGCAAACACTAAAGAGAAAGCGGAAATATATTTGAGCGATGTAAATAAAAAAATTGAAAGCGCTATCAAAAATATACGCGAGTCTCAAGCAGATAAAGTAGTTATCAAAGAAGAGAAAAAGAAAATTGAAGAGATCAAAAAAGAAAGTCAGATTGTATTCAAAAAAGAGAAGAAAACCGTAACGGAAAAAATTGAATTAAAAGTAGGCGATTACGTAAAAATAAAAGAGACAGATTCTGTCGGTGTTATTGAAGAAATTGATAAAGAGAAAAATAAAGCGGTGTTGAGTGTCGGTTCAATAAAAATGAAAACAAAATATTCCGATCTAATTCCTTCAAAAAAATCGGAAGTGGAAAAACCATCTCAAAAATCTTTTAGTGTTGATCAAAGTGAAATAAGTTACCGTTTAGATTTACGCGGCAAACGAGCTGACGAAGCCGAATTTGAGATTATAAAATTTATTGACAATGCTTATATGTCCGGTGTAGACCGGGTAGAAATTTTGCACGGTAAAGGTACCGGTGCTCTTAAACAACTTGTACATGGATTGCTTAGAAACAACGGTTCAGTAAAAAATTACTATTTTGCAAATATCGAATACGGTGGAGAAGGAATTACCATCGTAGAACTCAAGTAGGACGAATGATAAAAAAAATATTAATAGCTAACCGCGGAGAAATTGCTCACAGAATTATGAAAGCATGCCGGGAGTTGGGAATAACTTCTGTAGCAATTTATTCTGAAGCAGACAAAAATGCACTTCATGTTCGAAGAGCCGATGAAGCATACCTCATCGGTCCCTCACCGGCAAATGAATCTTATCTTAACAAAGAAAAAATTATTAAGCTTGCAAAAGACATCGGAGCCGATGCCATTCATCCGGGTTATGGTTTCCTTTCAGAAAATCCGGATTTTATCCGAATGGTTGAAGAATCCGGAATTATTTTTATCGGACCATCTTCAAAATCTGTGGAGTTGATGGGAGAAAAAACTTCTGCAAGAAGATTGATGAAACTTCATAACGTTCCAATTGTTCCCGGAACGACTGAGCCGATAAAGAATATTGATGAAGGGAAAAAAATATCATCTGAAATTGGTTATCCGGTAATGTTAAAAGCAGTAGCAGGAGGCGGCGGTAAAGGGATGCGTAAGATTGACCGCGAAGAAGATTTTGAAGAATCGTATAACCGCGCAAAGAACGAAGCTCTCAAAGCATTCGGTAATGATGATGTTTATATCGAAAAATTTATTGAGCATCCAAAACATATCGAAGTACAAATATTGGCTGATAAGTTCGGAAATTACATTCATTTATTCGAACGGGAATGTTCTGTTCAGCGTCGTCATCAAAAAGTAATCGAAGAGGCGCCGTCTATTGCTGTTGATGAAGTAATACGGGAAAATATTACTCAAGCCGCAGTCAATGCCGCCAAGGCATGCAACTACTACAACGCCGGTACTATAGAATTTTTGGTGGACAAAAATAAAAAGTTTTACTTTCTTGAAATGAACACACGGCTTCAGGTTGAACATCCAGTTACCGAAATGATAACCGGAATTGATTTGGTAAAACAGCAGATTAAAATTGCCGGCGGAGAAAAGATTACTCTAAAACAAGAGGACTTAAAAATTCATGGGCACGCAATAGAGTGCAGAATTTATGCTGAAGATGTTGATAATAATTTCGCTCCTTCGACTGGAAAAATTATTCATCACCGTCTTACTTCAGGTACTGGAATTAGAATTGACTGGGGTATTGATGTTCTAAGTGAAGTACCGATTTACTACGATCCAATGCTTTCGAAAGTTATTGCATGGGGAATTGATAGGGAAGAAGCTCTGGCGAGAATGAAACGCGCCCTTGGTGAATATCAAATTAGCGGTGTGATTACTAACATCCCGGTTTTCAATTGGGTTCTAAGACAGAAAACATTTCTTGATGGAACGTTCGATATTAATTTCCTTGATAATGAATTTATGCCTCTTGTGCCGGATAAATGGAAAGATGAATCATCAAAGGATTATGAAGAAATTGCTGCAATACTAGGAGTACTTCTGAAACAGAAAGAATTTCAGAATACGCTTTCGAATAATAATATTTCCGATAACAATTCATGGCGATCGCAGTTATATGAATGAATTTATTATTACAATTAATAATCATAAGCATATAGTTAAAATTCTCAGCGATGGTAAAGTGCAGGTTGGCAATCGTGAAGTCAAAGCAGAAGTTTCCCAAATAACTAACAATTCTTATGTAATTAGAATAGATGATAGAGTTTTTGAAATCACATCAAATAAACTGAGTAAAGACAGATTTGGGATTGTTATTGATGCTTGTTATTTCGATGCCACTGTTCGGACACGGCTTCAAGAGACTGCCAATGAACTTCAGAAAAACAAAAGCAAATTAAAGCATCATTCTGATGTTAAAGCTCCGATGCCCGGACTCATATTAAAATTAAAAAAGAAAGTTGGTGAAGAAGTAAAATTAGGTGAGTCAATCTTGATCTTAGAAGCAATGAAAATGGAAAATGAATTACGTTCTCCTGCCAGCGGAATCTTGAAAAAAATATTTTATAAAGAAGGACAGTCTGTAGAGAAGGACTCAATTATTCTCACAATTGAATAAGAAATCTTATTTGCTTTTCAAATACAATTACTTATATTTTCTCGGAAATTTCAAAAACAAGAGGAGGTTGTGTGAAGAAATTATTTACTCTTATTATCATCTGCGGGTTATTTGCTAACAGCGCCTATGGAAGCGGTTTTCAATTGAACGAGCATGGTGCCCGTGCAATGGCAATGGCAGGTGCATTTACCGGTTTGGCAAACGATCCATCAGCAATTTATTTTAATCCAGCTGGTATAACTCAATTAAAAGGAACACAATTTTTAGCCGGTGCAACATTGATTTTGCCTCTTTCATCGTATACAGCTCCAGCACCGTTAGGGACTCAGACCGACATGAGCAGCCAGGTCTTCAATCCAATAAATTTTTATGTAACACAGCAAATTGGAAATAAACTAGCTGTTGGTCTTGGGATTAACAATCAATACGGACTTGGAACAAAATGGGATCAAAACTGGGATGGTCGTAGTTTAGCAGTTGAAACAGCAGTTGAAACTTTCTTTTTCACTCCGGTTGTAGCATATAAATTATTTGAAAATTTATCAGTTAGTGCAGGACCGGCAATTGCAGTTGGAACAGTGAAAATTTCTAAAAAAAATGTTAATGCTGTTAATAAGCTAGGTCCAGAATTTCTAACTGTTATGGACGGAACATCTGATGTTGCATTTGGCTTTACTGCCGGTATTCTGTTTAAGGCATCAGATAAATTACAATTCGGTTTAAGTTACAGAAGCGAAATGACATTTAATTTTTCCGGAACAGCAGTAAGTACACCTGCTAGTTTCACCTTCGTACATCCTGTTTACAAAGTGCCGGTTACAGTTCCTTGGCCAAATGGTAATATCACAGCTCCATTGACCACGCCACAAAATCTTACTTTCGGTCTTGCTTATTTACCGAGCGACAACTTCACAACAACATTTGATTTTCAATATGTCGGTTGGTCAAGTTATAATAAACTAGCTGTTACTTTCGAGAACTATAATCCTACTAGTCCAACTTTCACAGGTTCTTACACCAGCTCAGTTGATAGAAATTATGAAAATTCTTTTATGGTTCGATGGGGTTTTGAATATAAACCTACCGACGGTTTTGCATTGAGAGGCGGTTTGTTTTATGATAAGAACCCAATTCCTGACCAATATGTGGACCCAACCTTACCTGATGCAGATAGACTTGGTTTCAATGTTGGCTTCGGCGGAAAATTAACAGAGCATTTAGGAATTGATGTTGCTTATATGTTCCTTTCATTTGCAGAGCGTACCATCGGAAATTCCAAATTTGGATTTAATGGTACATACAATAATTCAGCACATTTATTCGGTCTTGACTTTTCATACAGTTTATAATTCTTACTTAGCTGCTAAAGGGATGGTATTTGCCATCCCTTTTTTTATTCACTTAAAATTAATTTGTAATAAAATCAATGTAGGAGTTTAGATGTTTAAAAACATAGGGCAAATAATCTTAATCTTTTCAGTTGCTGTAAAAATTTATGGGGGAGGATTTCAGATAAACGAACAAGGGGCTAGAGCAATGGCAATGGGTGGTGCTTTTACCGGACTTGCTAACGACCCGTCAGCGCTTTATTTCAATCCTGCTGGTATCACTCAGCTAAGTGGAACACATTTTATGACTGGTGTAACATTGATTCTTCCTTCTTCATCTTTTAGAGGACCAAGTCCATCTACAACTGAATATAAAATGAAGGATCAAACATTTAATCCAATTAATTTTTATGGGACATATCAATTTAACAATGAACTCTATTTCGGTCTAAGCGTAACCAATCAATATGGATTAGGAACGTTATGGGATGATAATTGGGTGGGAAATACTATGGCAGTTAAAACTGATCTAAAAACATTTTTCTTTAATGCAGTTGCCGCATATAAATTAACAGATCAACTTTCTGTAAGTGCAGGTTTTGTCTATGCACTTGGAAATGTTGAAATAAGTAGATACACATCTTTTGCGCCATTTACAGGAATGGCTAAAGTTACCCTAAAAGGCGATGGACATGCATTTGGTTTTACTGCCGGGATTCTTTATAAAATGATTCCTGAATTATCATTCGGTCTGTCTTTGAGAAGCCAGGCAAAATTTAATTTGACCGGTGATGCAAATTCTGAAGGAGGACCTGCGGCAGTTCAACCGCTTTTACCAAAGGGAGGTATCTCTTCCGAAATAACAACTCCATTGAACATAACATTTGGTATTGCAGCCCAGCCAATTACAAAGTTAACTGTAACAGCAGATTTTCAATATATCGGTTGGTCAAGTTATGATTATTTAAAAGTTCATTTCTCTGATCCAACTTTTACTGATCAATCTTCTTATCGCGGATATGAAAATACATTTATTATTCGCTTTGGGGCAGAATATCAGTTGATAGATAACTTGGCTTTCCGTGGTGGTATTCTTTATGATAAAAATCCAGTCAAAGACGAATTGCTTGATCCAACATTACCGGATGCAAACAGACTCGGATTCAATGTTGGATTCGGTTACAAATTAGCGCAAAATATTTCTGTTGATGTTGCTTATCTTTTCTTAAGATTTGCAGAGAGAACAATAACAAATTCACAACAAAGTTACACATGGGGTAATGCGCCATTCAACGGAACATATAATTCAACCGCTCATTTGATCGCATTCAATTTATCATACAATTTTTAAGAAGGAGATGTTAGAAAATGAAAAGCATATATAAATTAATTTCGGTTTCGCTTGTTCTCGCATTAACTCTATTTATTGGATGCGAAGATAGAAGCGAACTTAACGCTCCGGCTCCGCCGAATACAGGAAGTGTGAGTTTTGAAAGATTTGTAACGCTCGGAAATAGTTTAACGGCTGGTTATCAATCAAGCTCGTTGTTTCAAAGCGCACAGGTCTATTCATTCGGTGCTCAAATTGCAAAATTAGTTGATGTAAAATATGAACAAGCATATATGAGCGATCCTGGTTCAGGTGGAAGAATTGAAGTCGGTTCACTAAGTCCGTTCTCGTTAAAAGTTAATTCCGGTAAAGGCGCGCCAGTTAATTTAAATTACGCTGCGCCATATAATAATCTTGGTGTACCAGGTGCATTTGTGTATGATATTCTTAATGCCAAATCAAGTTTGACATGCTATACTGCCAAAGCTGGTCAACCAAATCCGCTTTTTGATGTTGTTTTAAGAGGGCAAGGTTCAGAATTCCAGCAAGCGAAAGCACAAAAACCAACTCTTCTTTCCTGTTGGATTGGCGCTAATGATGTGCTTGGTTATGCAACTTCAGGCGGTGTAAACCCGTTGACCGATGCAGCAACTTTTGGTTTTCTTTACAATCAACTTGCTGATAGTCTTGCATCGTTGAAAACAAAAGTTATTGTTGCAAACATTCCATCTGTAACTTCAATTCCATTTTTCACCACTATTCCCGCAGCTTTGAAAGACCCTGCCAGCGGCGCTATCATTACTTTGTATGGTCAAACTACAACGGGTATTCGTGCACTCGTTCCGGGACAAGATTTATTAACTTTACCTGCATCATCGATTTTATTAAATGCATCCGGCGCTCCAACCGGAGTCGGGTTATCGCCCTCAAATTCAATTCCTAATCAATTTGTTTTGGACAAGGATGAAGTATCAAAAGTACAAACTGCTATTTCTACTTTTAATGGTATAATTCAAGCTGCAGCTACCGCCAAAAATTTTGTTTTGGTTGATTTCAATTCATTTTTTAATAATGTTGCTGCAAATGGATTGAACGTAGATGGTCTTCATTTAACAACTGCATTTGCAACCGGTGGTTTATTCAGTTTAGATGGTGTTCATCCAACAAATACCGGTTATGCAGTAGTTGCCAATGAGTATATAAAGAAGATAAATGAAAAATTAGGTGGGACTATCCCAACGATTAATGTCTCAACTGTCCCCGGAAGCATTATACTTTTGAAACAAGTTCGAATTAGTAAATACGAAATACCAATAATTCCAAAGGGTAGTTTAGATCATGTTTTGTTTTAGTAAATTAGGAATGGTAGAAATAACTGCCATCCCTTTTTTAATATTATGAGAGTATGCAATGAGACTAATTAATTATTTTTTAATTTTCTTGAGTGTATTTCTTTTAGCGTGTTCTTCTTCAGAACAGACTACACAGCAAACTCAGAAGAAGGAACCGGAAGTATATCTTTTCGATGATGCGGCTAAGCAAGACACAACTAAAGTTGAAACCCCTAAGCAGGTAGAGCCCAAAAATGTAGAAGTGAAAAAGGAAGAAAATCAGCTACAAGAAAATAAAGAACCTGTACAAACGATTAAAAAATTTTGTGTTCAAGTAGGTGTTTTCACTTCTCAAGATCGCGCTCAAGCTTTTGTAAAAGAAAATCAAGCCAAGATTGATTATGTAATGATGATTACGTTACGTGATAATGATAAACGATTTGTTGTCCGCCTGCAGCCATTTGCAACCCGTGAAGAAGCAGAAAAAGTTAGAAATAGTATTTGGCAAATCCCTTCATTCAAAGACGCATTCATAATTACACTTGAGTAGAAGATGAGTGCGGTACTTCAAAATATACTTATCTGTTGAAGTCAATCTATTCGGTATTTGCAATTTCAATGAATAATGATAAATTTAGAGTGTAAAACATCTCTAACAAACAAAGGTGAATAATTTGGCATTCTCATTAAACAAAGTGATGCTGATAGGAAATCTTGGAAATGATGCTGAGACACGCTTCACTACAAATAATTTGTCTGTCACATCTTTCTCAATTGCAACATCCAACAGCTATAAAGGTAAAGAGGGCAATTGGGTAAACGAAACAACATGGCACAACGTAGTTTCTTTTAACATACCTGATTTTTATAAAGAATCTCTTAAAAAGGGGAAAAAGTTTTACGTTGAAGGTCGTATTCAAAAAAGAGATTATACCGATAAAGAAGGGGTTAAACGTTACGTAACGGAAGTAATTTCGGAAAAACTTATTCCTCTTGAAAGCCGAGAAGGCGGGAGTGGGGAATATAACAGCGGTGAAAGAACAGGCAGCTTTTCAGCTCCAGCAGAACCAGATGCTTCTGCCGCTGGACAAGATGACGATCTTCCATTTTAATCTGATTGTTGAACAAGGTAGGATAAAATATAAGTTGGACTATAGTTTGTATTCTAAAATTCTGCTTTTACTTATTTGCTTTTTATTCTCTGCTTTTTTTTCGGGTTCGGAGGTAGCTCTTTTTTCTTTTAGTAAAAAGAAAATAAAAGAGTTTAAAAAAGAGCATCGAATAATTGGCGGATATATTCAATTGCTTTTAGATCACCCCAAAAGATTACTCGTTACAATTCTTTTTGGGAATACTGTGGTAAACGTTGCTGCCTCAATTATTTCAGTTGTAATTGCTTTACAAGTTGCACATACATTTAACATTTCGGAAGAGATTGCACTTATTGTACAGATTACTTTTCTCACAATATTAATCTTACTTCTCGGAGAAACTACTCCTAAACTTTGGGCGCAGAAATATCCTCTTCAATTTGCAAAATTGGTAGCTATACCGCTCTATTGGATCAGCATAATATTCTATCCGGTTTCCAAAATTTTGACTGATCTTTTAGTTTTCGTCACATCAC
Source organism: Bacteroidota bacterium (assembly GCA_021801605.1). Classification (GTDB taxonomy): domain Bacteria; phylum Bacteroidota; class Ignavibacteria; order Ignavibacteriales; family Melioribacteraceae; genus Fen-1258. The sequence goes on along the minus strand of JAJYXU010000089.1, from coordinate 26,296 downwards.
GTTTTAATTTTGACAAATCTAAATCGGTTCTTCAAGGCACTGAAATAACAGATCTTGCTGATTTGAGTATTGAGAAAGGAACCATTGAAGAAGGGGAACACGAACTAATTCATGGAATTGTTTCTTTTAAGACTGTTACAGCCCGTGAAATTATGACTCCGAGAGTTGATATTACCGCTGTATCTGTAGAAGAAAGTTTTGATGAATTGATGAATAGTATAAATGAATCTGGGCACAGTAGAATTCCGTTATATGAAAATAGTCTGGATAAAATTATCGGTATCATCTACGCTAAAGATATTTTACCATTTTTAAAGAATCCCGAATCAAGAAAAACACTATCGTTCAGAAGTATTGCACGGGAAGCTCTATTCGTACCGGAAACAAAACTGATTAACGAACTGCTCCATGAATTCCAAGAAAAGAATATGCATTTAGGAATTGTTGTAGATGAATACGGCGGTACTGCCGGATTAATTTCTCTTGAAGATATTCTCGAAGAAGTGGTCGGAGAAATTCGTGATGAATATGACAAAGAAGAAAATGAAATTTCTAAATTGAGCGACAACAGTTATCTGATTCTTGGAAAGGTTTCTATAGATGAACTGAATGAACTCCTTGACCAAGATTATTCATCTGAGAACGATGATTATGATACCGTAGGGGGTTTTATCTTTAACCATGCTGGTAGTATTCCTCAACAAGGTTTTCATTTCATTCACAATAACTATAAATTTACTGTGAAAGAAGTAGTTAGCAATCGAATCAATAAAGTGCTTGTTGAAAAAATCACAAACTGATTTTTGCAAATGAAAAAAGGATGTTTCATAACTTCAGTAGTATTATTCACCGTCATTATTGCGGCAGTTGTTTATGTGGTAAAGTATAAAAAAGATTTCTTAAAAGAATTCTCAAAAAATAAGGTGATGGACCTTGCGATGGATGAATTTGATAAGAAACTTAGTGAGGTCAAAGCATCTGTATATAGAGATTCGCTGCAAAGCGAGCTTCATGAATTCTTTAGACAGAATAAACATATTCCTTTTGATTCTGCGATGTCACGAGTTCAAGGGGTTCTGAGTGAAGCTCAACTTTTTGTTTATGATAAAAAAATAGACTCACTCGATTTCAACAATTTCAAAAATTATTTAACGCGATATGAAAGATCAGAGAAAAACAGAAATTAAAGTTGGTATAACCGTTTTCTTTGGGTTACTTATATTTCTTTGGGTATTGGGCTGGGCAAAAAACTGGACCATTAATGCCCAAAGAAAAGAAGTAAATGTTGAATTCCCATCAGTTGCGGGACTTGAGGTTGGTGATCCCGTCACTATTAACGGTGTTCGAAAAGGTTACGTTGATGAAATTACGATTCAAAGTAATAAAGTCAACACATTGTTGAATTTACCTCTCGATGTGGTCTTAAAAGAGGATGCCAAATTTTCTGTAATGATGTTGGATCTCATGGGTGGTAAAAAAGTTGAGATTAATCCCGGGGTTTCCGAAACTGATATGAATCTTGAGAAATTGCAACACGGAGTATTCGATGGTGATATTGCGTCTGCAATGGCGATGCTTGGAACTGTTCAGAATGATCTGGTAGATGTAATTAAAGAAGTGAAAATTTCTCTTACTACTCTTAACAAAACATTAGGTGACAAAGAATTTAGTTCGGATCTAAAAACTTCAGTTTCAAATCTCGCAACTCTTACAGAGAATCTTAACAAATTAGTTCTCAGCAACAAAGACGGACTCAATCAGCTCATGAAAACCGGAGTTGAGTTGACAACAAATGCTAATGATTTTTTGAAGACAAATCGTGATTCAATTTCGTTAACAATTTCTTCTATTAATAGTGTTCTCAAAGTTTCGAAAGACCTCTTAGTAAAAATAAATGATTTTATGGATAAGACTGACAAGAATCAGAATAATCTCGGCAAGATGCTGAACGATCCGGATTTGATGAATGATCTCAAAGCAACAATACAACAAGCTAAAGAACTTATAAAGATCCTTGTAGATCAGTTGAAGTCAAAAGGTGTGGAAGTAAATGCTCACATCTTCTAAATTCATACAGGTTTTGTTTTTCATTCTCTTCCTTTTCTCAACGATTTATTCTTTTAATGGAAATCCCGAACGTGCTAAACACGGAATGGTTGTATCCGCTAGTGATCTAGCAACTGATGTCGGTGTTTCAATTCTAAAGAAAGGTGGTAATGCAGTTGACGCATCTGTTGCAGTTGGATTTGCATTGGCTGTTACGTTCCCAAGCGCAGGCAATATCGGCGGCGGTGGATTTATGGTTATTCATCTTTCAAATGGGAATAATACTACAATTGATTTCCGTGAAACGGCTCCTCTAGCAGCAAATGGAAAAATGTATCTAGATAGTCTCGGAAATTTTGTCCCTTCACTAAGCCAAACTGGGTGGACTTCTGCCGGCGTTCCGGGGACAGTTGCCGGGTTAATCTATACTCTTCAAAAATACGGAACTATGAAGCTCAAAGATGTTATTCAACCGGCAATTGATCTTGCAGAAAAAGGATTTGTTCTAAGCAAAAAAATGGCTGAATCAATTAACTTTTACCATGAAGATTTTTTGAAAATAGAAACTTCTAAAAATATATTTACTAAGAGCGGCAATAAATTTGTTGAAGGTGATACGCTGATTCAAAAGGAATTAGCTAATACTTTGAAGTTGATTTGTGATAAGGGTAAAGATGCTTTTTACAATGGTGAAATTGCAAAAAAGTTTATTGCTGAATCAAAAAAGAATAATGGAATTTTTACTCTAAAAGATTTGAAAGATTACAAAGTAATGGAGCGTATTCCGATAGAAGGATCATATAGAGGATATAAAATTATTTCTATGCCTCCGCCATCTTCGGGCGGAATATGTTTAATCGAAGCATTGAATATTCTTGAAAATTTTTCATTTAAAAAGGAAAATTGGAATAGTGCCGAATATCTTCACACACTTGCCGAGGTGATGAAACATATTTATGCGGACCGGTCCGAACACATGGGAGATCCGGATTTTTATGATGTCCCAACCAATTATTTGATCTCCAAACAGTATGCAGCAGAATTAAAAGATGAAATAGGGAGTGAAACAATTCCTTCAAATAAAATCTCAGCCGCAAAAATTCCTGAGCATCGAGAAAAAGAAGAGACTACTCACTTTTCTGTTGCAGACGAATTTGGGAATGCAGTTAGTACAACGTATACACTTAACGGCGGCTTTGGAAATAAAATTGTTGTAGGTGGTCTCGGCTTTATGTTGAACAATGAGATGGATGATTTTAGCGCAAAGCCCGGAGTGCCAAATCAATTTGGTTTGATTGGAAGCAAAGCTAATTCTATTCAACCTAAAAAAAGAATGTTGAGTTCGATGACGCCGACTATAATTATTAAAGATGATAAACCGTTTATGGTTATAGGTTCACCGGGCGGTTCAACAATTATTACCACTGTGCTTCAAACAATCTTGAATGTAATTGATTTCGATATGAACATCTATGATGCTATTGCCGCGCCGAAGATTCACCATCAATGGATCCCGGATCAAATTGATTTTGAGAAACCGGCTTTATCTGATGAGACATACAAGAATCTAATTTCTCGTGGATATAAATTGAATGAAGTGAAATCTTTGGGACGTATGGAAGGAATTATAATTGATTCGAGCACAAAGACATTTTTAGGCACTTCAGATCCGCGCGGATTTGGGAAAGCAACTGGATGGTAATATGGTTCTTGGAATTGGTATAGACATCATAGAAATTGAACGTATTCAAAAAAGTATTGATGAGTACGGCGATCCTTTCTTGAAAAAAATATATACCCAAACTGAAATTGATTATTCACTCTCCCGACCAAATAAATATCAGCATCTTGCCGCACGTTTCGCTGCCAAAGAAGCCATCTACAAAGCGCTCTCTAATGATACCGATACAGTTTACAGCTGGCAGGATGTTGAGATCTACAACGAAGTAAATGGACTTCCTAAAGTAAAATTTTATGGTGAGTTGAAAGATTATTTAAATGATGGGAAAGAAATAAAAATATCCATGAGCCATTCGGATAATTATGTTACCTGTGTAGCAATATTAACATCAACAAGAAATGCTTCTTAGTTACCCACTTTAAAAAAGTAACAAAAAATTAATATTAAAAACACCTTAGTGACGAACGATTTTCTTATACTTGAAATAAAAAAAATGAATTTATTTTTATTAACAGTTGGTTCTTTATTGTCTATTGTGAATCCATTAGGCACAATACCTGTTTTTGTGGGATTAACTGAAGGAAAAGAAAAAAAACAGATAACTAAAATTGCTTTCTGGACTTCAATAAATACACTTATAATATTATTGCTTTCATTTTTTTTAGGAAAGTACATGCTTTCATTTTTTGGCATTAGTTTAAATGCCTTGAAAATAGCAGGAGGATTAATCATTACTTCCTCAGGATATGCATTGTTAACAGGCTCTTTTAATAAACATAAAGGAATGAAAAAAGGAGTAAAGGATGATGCTTTTTCTCGTTCCGATGTTTCCCTAACTCCTCTTGCAATCCCAATGTTGGCTGGACCTGGAGCAATTTCTTTGTTAATAACCTACAACGAGGTATATCATTTTAATATTGATAAATTAGTTATTATGGGTTCTATAGTTTCTGTTTCAGTTATCACTTTTGCACTACTCAATATTTCAAGACTTATTGTTAAAATATTGGGGGCTTCCGGAATTAATGCTTTATCAAGAATAATAGGTTTTATTATCATTGCAATTGGTGTTGAATTTATCCTTTCAACACTATTGTATTTATCTGAAAACATTATAAGGTAGGAGATTTACGTTGGTAACATCGGTAATCGAACGGTTATGAGATTCTATCAATTTTGTGAACGTTGGGACAGGCAATGGTAATAAAATGTCATTGATTAATCTTTACAAATTGATTTTGTTGCCCAAAGAGCCGGTAAGTTATTATTATAAAGCTGGAAGATTAACAAGTCTTGATGATTTAGAAAATGTATAAAGGGTATCTCTAAAAATTATTATTTAAGAAATAGAACATAGATAAAACGGATTCACCCCGTAGAATAAATTAAGAATCAAATTGTTTCAAAAATACAAATGCTATTCCACGGGGTAAACGGATTTTAGCAGATTAGCTTTAGAAGTTATTAGAGATACCCTAAAGTATTTTTCACCTACAGAACCAGGAAAGATCTATTTCAATTACAATCAGACACTGCAAAGCAAATTAAACAAAGATTACAATTTTATTCTGATAAACCGCTTAACTATGCAAAAAAGTTGAGGGGTACAGCTTCTCATTTAACCCAGCTTTAATTAGCATAAAAACCAAATCATTCAAACAATATTATACTATTTCTTTATATTTGTTGTTAGAGAATGTAATATATAGCGACTTAAACAAAGGATTAGATAATGCGTACAATTCAACAGTTTACAGCTTTAATTGAGCGTGAGGGAAACCAATATGTTGCTTTGTGTCCCGAATTAGATATTGCAAGTCAAAGCGATAATGTAGAACAAGCACGCAAGAATTTGCACGAAGCTTTAGAACTATTTTTTGAAACTGCTTCAAAGAAAGAGATCAAAAAACGTCTTCATAGCGAAGTTTATAACTAGATTGTATTTCAATTAATATATTTCATAAAAGGAAATCATATGTCGAGAGAATTATCAATAGAAGTGAATTTAACGCCTACACAAATCATAGAAGCAGTAATGCGTATGAAAAAGGAAGAGAGGACTTCTTTTGTTGAAGATCTTCTTGCAGCAGCTAGTCCGGAGTATATTAAAAGCATAGAAGAAGCTCGTGAAGATTATAAAAAAGGTCGCATCTACTCTCACAATGAAGTGTTTAAGACAAAATGAATTTCGAACTGCTTTATACTAAACGAGCAGTCAGAGATATTCAGAAATTAAATATTTTTAAGAAAGGAAATCCTTGAACTCAAAGCGAGTAATAGTAGCAATGAGCGGCGGAGTAGATTCTTCGGTTGCAACTGCGCTTTTGCATAAGCAAGGTTACGAAGTAATTGGTGTAACGATGAAAACGTGGGGATTTATGGAAGTTGGCGGTGCGCCAAAACATGAATCCGGCTGCTGTTCATTGGACGCAATATTTGATGCAAAGAACGTTGCAACTTCATTCGGTATACCGCATTATACGGTTGACTTTACAAAAGCATTTGAAGAAGCTGTGATTGATAATTTTGTTGATGAATACATTAACGGCAGAACTCCTAATCCATGTGTTGTGTGCAATAGAAAAATTAAATGGGAAGAACTTCTAAAGAAAGCAGATTCACTGGATGCAAAGTATGTTGCAACCGGTCATTACGCATGTGTGGAGCATAACGCTTTAATGGATCGTTACTCACTGAAATATTCAACTGATCAAAGAAAAGATCAAACGTATGCGCTTTGGGGATTAACTCAGGAAAGTTTGAGTAGAACACTATTTCCATTGGGCGGCTACACAAAAGAAGACGTACGCAAACTTGCCGGTGAATTCGGTTTAAAAACTGCCAACAAACCAGATAGCCAGGAAATTTGTTTTGTTGCAGATGATAACTATGAAAGATTTTTGAGGGAAAGAGCACCGGAAGTTGTTGAAAAGATTCAAGGCGGCAATCTTGTTTATCATGGAGAGACAGTTGGAAAACATCGCGGTATTCCATTTTACACAGTAGGTCAAAGAAAAGGTCTTGGTGTAACTCTTGGTAAACCAGTCTATGTGAAAAGTATTGATCAAGAATCGAACACAGTTGAGATTGCCGATAAAGATGAATTGCTTGAGAATGTTTGTGTTGCAAATGAGATTAACTATGTGAGCAAATCTGAATTAAAGAAAGATGAAATTGTTTTTGGAAAGATCAGGTACAGCGATAAAGCATCACGGGCAGTAGTTATTGAAGCCAATGAGAAAGAAATTAAAATAAAATTTTATGAACCCAAAAACGCAATTACTCCCGGACAATCGCTGGTTTTGTATGATGAACAAGGATATGTTCTTGCGGGAGGTATAATCCAGAAAAAAACGGATTAGACTTTCATAATTCTAATCTTATTACGATATTTGCATTGTTTAAGGAAGTGTAATTATCAATAAACCGGCTTTAAATAAAAAGCATAATACTTACGGAGGTAAGTCTTCGAACGAAAACTTGGAACAAACGGATCACTTAACGCAAGAGTTCTTCTTCTTAATCAAAGTTACGAACCCCTCACTATCTGCAATGTCAAAAAGGCAGTCGTACTTATCTTTCTTGGTAAAGCTGAATTAGTTGTCAACAATGAAAAAAAAGAGATTCATTCAGTTTCAAAGTCATATCCATGGCCAAGTGTTGTTCGTTTGAATGATTACATTAAAGTTCCTTACAAAAAAATTATTCTTACCAGAAGAAACATTCTAAAACGCGACGGACACAAATGTGCTTATTGCGGTAGAGCGGATTTACCTTTAACAATCGATCACATTATTCCGAGATCGAAAGGAGGGGATGACAGCTGGGAAAATTTGGTAGCAGCTTGTCTTCCATGCAATAATCGCAAAGGGAGTAGAACGCCTGAAGAAGCAAAACTTAAAATGAAAATCAAACCTTACGCGCCGAATCATATCATGTTTATCCGTAATAATGCGGGTCGTTTGGAAGACACCTGGAAACAGTATCTATTCCAATCGTAATCTCAATTAATTTTTCATTATTTTTGCACATCAAATTAGTTACTCAATAAAATTCTCGGCTTATGGCAAAGAAAAGAATACTTAGCGGTATGCGTCCTACCGGTAAATTGCATTTAGGCAATTATGTCGGCGCACTCGAAAATTGGATAAAGTTGCAAGATGAATATCAGAACTATTATCTTGTAGCAGATTACCATGTTTTAACAACGGATTTATCAACCGAAGAAATTTATTCTAACACAATCGAAATGGTGACGGATTGGCTTGCAGCCGGATTAGATCCGGAAAAGTCGCCGATGTTCCGTCAATCTCAAATAAAAGAACATACAGAGTTATTCTTAATTTTTTCTATGTTGATCACTAAAGCGCGGCTCGAACGTAATCCAACTTTGAAAGAGCAGGTACGCGACTTGAACATAGAAAATTTGGTTTATGGTCATCTCGGTTATCCCGTTCTACAAGCTGCAGATATTTTGTTGTATAAAGGTGAAGTGGTTCCGGTTGGTGAAGATCAATTGCCGCACATTGAAATTACACGTGAGATTGCAAGAAAGTTCAATACTCAGTACGCACTGGATAATCCGGTATTTCCTGAACCTGAAGGAATGATAACAAACTTTGCACGTTTACCCGGACTTGATGGTCAGAGGATGAGCAAATCGGTTGGAAATACAATTCTTCTTGCTGATGAACCAGATGTAGTTATACAAAAACTTCGCAAGGCAGTAACTGACCCTCAAAAATTAAGAAAGAATGATCCCGGCAGACCGGAAGTGTGTTTAGTTTTTACTTATCATAAAAAATTTAATTCCGGCGACATACCTGAGATAGATACAAATTGTAGAAGTGGTGCTCTTGGATGTGTAGATTGCAAAATGAGATGCGCATCTAAGATAAATGAAATGCTCGCGCCTATTCTTGAGAAAAGAAAATTTTATGCAAATGATGTTAATAAAGTAAAAGAAATCTTGAACGATGGCGAATCCAAAGCGAAAGTTGTGGCAAAGCAAACGATGGATGAAGTTCATCAGAAAATGAAGATAGGTTGATGTGTATAGGATAAGATTACATGAATTCGAAGGTCCTCTTGATCTGCTTCTCTTTTTCCTTAAGAGAGATGAACTGGATATTTACGATATTCCAATTTCTAAAATCACAAAAGAGTTTATGGACTACCTTCACCTTCTAGAACAGTTAGATCTTGAAGTTGCCGGAGATTTTATTCTGATGGCTGCAACTTTGATGCAAATAAAAGTTAAGATGCTTCTTCCAAAAGAAATTGACGAGAAAGGGGAAGAGATTGATCCGCGCGCAGATTTGGTGAGAGCTCTTATTGAATACAAACGATACAAAGAGATGTCCGAAGAGATGAGCTTCATGGAATCTAATATGCGTAAATTCAATTACCGCGGAAATTATGAAGAAGATGCTAAACAGGCGTCTAATGATTACGAAGTACTCTTAAAAAACATAACTATTTATGATTTGATAAAAGCATTTAAGAAGGCATTGTTAGACCGTCCTGCAGAACCGGTACATCAAATTAAAAAATGGAATGTTTCAATTGACGAGCAGATGAATTACATTAATTCTAAACTCAAAGACAGTAATAATGTTAGCTTTCTTGAACTGATGATTGAGATGCGAGATAAGATTCGGATTGTTGTTACATTTATTGCAATGCTTGAAATGGTGAAAGCGGGAACTATCGGATTGAGAGAATCAATAAACCTTAACGACTTTATCATTTACGGAATATCGAATGGATAATATTTACACCTCAGTAATTGAAGCGTTAATTTTTGCTTCAGACGATCCGATCACACCGGCAGAAATTATTACTGCCATCAAAGCACTTGATGGAACGGATACGGAGATAACCGATGAAGATATTGAGCAGACAATTGATGAATTGAACGTGAAGTATGAACAGAACGGGAATGCTTTTACAATATTAAAAATTGCACATGGATTTGTTCATGCCACAAAACCAGATCACGCAAAGTATGTTGGCTATCTTTCTACCGAAAAAACAAAAAGAAGGTTAAGTCAAGCAGCGTTGGAGACCCTGGCAATTATCGCGTATAAACAACCGCTCACAAAACCGGAACTTGAATCAATACGAGGTGTAAATTCTGATTACACACTTAACACGTTGCTTGAAAAAAATCTTATCACAATACAAGGACGCGCAGAAACAGTTGGACGACCTCTTCTTTATGTTACAACGGATGAGTTCTTAAAATATTTTGGGTTAAGGGGAATAACCGATCTTCCTAAACCGCGCGAGATTGAAGAGATAATGAAAGATGAAGATTTTCTCGAACAGAAACGCCGTATTATGATGAGCGGTATTGAAGAAAAAGCCGAAGAGGAAGAACTGCAATCGGAACTTGAACAGGATAATGAATTAGAACCGGAGTCTGATTTAGAAAATGAAAACACGACTGAATAGATATCTCTCCGAATGCGGTATTGCGTCCCGCAGAAAATCGGAAGAGTTTATTAAAGATGGACGCATTGATATCAACGGGAAAACAGTAATTGATCTTGCATTTACTGTAGACCCCGATAAAGATATTATCATGCTTGACGGAGAAAGAATTAAACCTGAGAAAAAAGTTTATTACCTATTGAATAAACCGAAAGGATATATCACTTCAACAGATGATGAAAAAGGAAGAAAAACAGTTCTCGATTTGATTGAGACAAAACAGAAAATTTTTCCGGTTGGTAGATTAGATTACGATACAACCGGTGTTCTTCTCTTAACCAATGATGGAGATTTTACAAATTACTTAACTCATCCAGGCAATAAAATTCCCAGAGAATATAAAGTAACACTTCATAAACCTCTTGAAGAAGAAGATAGATTGAAATTAATTAAAGGGATTCTTCTTGATAGAAGGAAAAGTCGTTTCATAGAAATTAAATTTATTAGTAAAGATGAACGTGACAAGGTTATGGTAGTTGCTGTAGAAGGAAGAAATCATTTTGTTAAGAATATGTTTTCAGCACTTGGATATTTTGTTGACCGGCTGGAGAGGACTAACTATGGTGGTCTGGAGGTTAAAGAAATTCCTGTAGGAAGCTATAGAATATTATCTCATCGCGAGATTGAAAAAATTTATGAAGCATACAGCAAGTAAACTATTTTTTCTTTTTTTTGTATCGTCGTTATTTTTGTCCGCACAACAAAAAGATTCTTTGAGCGAAAAGAAATCTGCCCAAAATTTAAATCCTCTAGTAGAACTGCGCGATCAACTTGATGATTATTTCAACGATCCAAACTTCAGTAGTGCTACTTGGGGTGTGTTGGTAAAGTCTTTGAAAACCGGTGAAATTATTTATAAAAGAAATGCCGATAAATTATTTATTCCGGCATCCAACATGAAATTATTTACAAGTGCAGCAGCACTTCTTCTTCTTGGTTCCGATTACATTTACGAGACGAATTTTTACGTAAATGGCGGTCTCGAAAAAGGTGTGTTAAAAGGAGATTTAATAATTCAAGGTGCAGGAGATCCAACAATCTCAAGCCGGTTTTATTCCGGCAATCAGATAAAAATTTTTGAAGACTGGGCAGATACACTCAAAGCAAAAGGTATCTGGGTTATAAGCGGCAATATTTTCGGTGACGATACTTTTTTTGATAATGTCGGTGGAGGAAGCGGATGGACGTGGGATTATGAATCAAGCTGGTTTGAAGCACCATCCGGCGCGTTGAGCTTTAATGATAATTGTGTAGAAATAAAAATAGAACCAGCCGAAGTCAATTTTCCAGCTAAGGTTAGCGTAATACCGTACACTAAATATATTTCTCTTGTTTCAAAAGTTATTACTGTTGATGAATCTGTTGAATCGTCTCTATCAGTTCTTCGTCAACGGGGAACAAACCTAATTAGTGTAACAGGAAATATCAAAAAAGATTCTAAACCCATTACCGAACACGTTTCCATTTCCGATCCCACGATGTTTTTTCTCACTGTACTAAGGGAAGTTTTTGAAAGAAAAGGAATTGTTATTCAGGGTCGAATTGGAACTATCAAAAGTTCAGAAAAAAATATTATTCCGAATGACTTGACTCCTCTTTATACTCATAGATCGGTTCCGTTAAAAATAATTATCAAAGAGTTGAACAAGAACAGTAATAATTTTTATGCTGAGCAATTATTAAAGACGATCGGGTTGGAAATTTATAACTATGGAACTGTTGAAAACGGTGTTAAAGCTTGCAAAGAAATTTTTAATACTATGGGAATTAATCCCGAAAATATGGTGATGGCGGATGGCTCAGGATTATCGCGTTTAGATTTAGTAACTCCCAGACAAATCATTAATCTTTTGTCATTCATGTATAAGAGTGATGAGTTCTCAAAATTTTATGAATCACTGCCTATTGGTGGAATTGACGGAACATTGATTGACCGGATGAAGAAAACCGCTGCGGAAAATAATGTTCACGCCAAAGCAGGTTACAATAATAATGTTTCTGCATTATCGGGGTACCTAAAGACAATTTCCGGCGAACCGCTTGTATTTTCAATTATTGTAAACAATTATTTAGCACCGTTTACACTCGCAAACTATATTCAAGATAATGTATGTAATCGTCTTGTAAATTTTATTAGAAATTAACCATCTCATATGGAGATAAACTCGGAGGAACTTTGGAAAACGTAAATCAAGAACAAGAATATAATTTGTTGGTTCAACGGCGGCATGAAGAGCTAAATGCTCTGATAGTAAAAGGTATTCAACCTTTTGCTTATAATTTTGATATTAACAGCTACTCTCAGACAATTAAGAATAATTTTGATCAGCTAGAAAATAAAGATGTGAAAATTGCCGGAAGAATTATGGCAATACGCAGAATGGGTAAAGCATCTTTTGCTCACATTCAAGATAACGAAGGAAAGATACAAATCTATTTGAAGAAAGATGACATTGGAGATTACTACGATGTTTTTAAACTTCTTGATATCGGCGATATCATTGGCGTTGAAGGATTTGTATTCAAAACTAAAACCGGAGAAATCTCGGTTCATGGAAAGTCATTTACTGTGCTTTCAAAATCTATTCGTCCTATACCAATTCCCAAAGAATCATTAGATGAACAAGGTAATAAAGTAATTCACGATCAATTTTCTGATAAAGAACTTCGTTACCGCCAGCGTTATCTCGATCTGATTTTGAATTCTGATGTAAAAGAAGTCTTTAGAATGCGTTCAAAAGTTGTAACCGAAATTAGAAAATATTTAGATGATAACGGTTTGCTCGAGGTGGAGACACCCGTTCTTCAGCCATTATATGGAGGTGCCACAGCACGCCCGTTTGTCACACACCATAATGCTCTGGATATAAATCTATATTTGAGAATTGCAGACGAACTTTACCTTAAGCGTTTGATTGTCGGAGGATTCGACGGCGTTTATGAAATTTCTAAAGATTTCCGTAATGAAGGAATAGACAAAACTCACAATCCGGAATTCACAATGCTTGAATTGTATGTTGCCTATAAAGATTATTTCTGGATGATGGAGTTTGTTGAAAACATGGTTGCCAATTTGTGTAAAAATGTCTTTGGTAAAACTGAATTTGAGATTGAAGGGAATCAAATCAATTTCGATCCACCCTGGCAGAGAATTTCTATGGTTGATGAATTAAAAAACAAAGTTGGTGTTGATGTTCTGGCGGCTTCTAATGAAGAACTGATAAAACTTTTGAAGACAAAAAATGTAGATGTAGAAGGTGGAGAGAGTAAAGGCAAATTGATAGACCTCTTGTTCGAAGTAACTGTTCAGCCAGGTTTAATTCAGCCAACGTTTATAACTGATTATCCTGTTGAGTTATCTCCACTTGCCAAAAAGCATCGAAGTAGAGAAGGTTTGGTAGAGCGTTTTGAATGTTTTATTCTTGGAAGAGAAATTTGTAATGCATTCAGTGAGTTGAACGATCCGATTGACCAGCGTAGCCGGTTTGAAGATCAAGCTAAGATGAAAGAAGAGGGTGATGAAGAAGCTCATCAGATTGATGAAGATTTTGTTCGGGCATTAGAATATGGAATGCCGCCTACTGCCGGACTTGGAATTGGAATCGATAGATTAATTATGCTGTTAACCAATCAACCATCTATACGCGATGTAATTTTGTTTCCGCAAATGCGTCCGCAAAAGTAAGGACAATAATGAAAAATATTTTGAAACAAATTCCATACTTATTGTTTTTTTTGATTCTCGGAACTTATATCGGAATTCAACTAAATAGACATTTTTCTTTTTCAGGCAATAAAAAGCAAATTGATAAATTTAGCGAAATACTCAGCTACACCGAAGATTATTACGTTGATACTGTCAACTCCAATAGATTAGTCGAAGATGCAATCAAAGGAATGTTCAGTGAACTGGATCCTCATACCGTTTATATAGACAAAGAAGAACAATCAGCCGAAGAAGAAACTTTTAGAGGAAACTTTGACGGAATTGGAATTGAGTTTCAAATTGTGAATGATACCATAACAGTAGTATCCCCTATAACAGGCGGACCGAGTGAATCAGTTGGAATAATTTCCGGCGATAGAATTGTGAAGATAGACGGACATTCCAGTATCGGATGGAAAAATCAAGATGTAATTAAAAAATTGCGCGGTGAGAAAGGAACTGCTGTCGAGTTGACTATTTTCCGTCCGTCATCAAAAATCACAACAAACTATAATGTTGTCCGCGATAAAATTAATTTGTATTCCGTAGATGCATCATTGATGGTTGATGATGAAACCGGTTATGTCAACCTAACCCGGTTTTCAGAAACTACTACAGATGAAATGCAAAATGCACTTCAAGATTTATCTGCAAAAGGAATGAAAAGATTGATTCTGGATTTACGCAACAATCCAGGCGGATATGAATTTCAGGCTTCTAATGTTGCTGATCTATTTATAGACGGCGATAAAATGATTGTCTATAATAAAAGTAGAGTGAAAAAATTTAACGAAGAATTCCATGCGGAAAAAAGTTATCCGTATGAAAAAATCCCCTTGATATTATTGGTCAATCGCGGAAGTGCATCTGCAAGTGAAATTGTTTCCGGTGCTATTCAAGATTGGGATAGAGGATTGATTGTTGGAGAAACAACTTTCGGTAAAGGATTAGTTCAAAAACCAATTCTACTCTCGGATGGTTCTGCTGTTAGAATTACAATTGCAAAGTACTATACACCTTCCGGCAGACAAATTCAGAGAGATTATAAAGACAAACAAAAATATTATCAGGATGTGATGGCACGTCAGGAATCTGATGGTGAGAACATTGATCATAAAACTGAAAAAGATTCGGCTAAACCAAAATTCAAAACCAAGAATGGTCGCACTGTTTACGGCGGTGGCGGTATAACACCGGATTATATTGTTGAAGCCGGTACGATTTCAAATTATTCAGTCGAATTGAGAAAGAATAATATTTATTACCAGTTTGTTCGTAACTACTTAGACAAAAATGGGAAGCTGATAAGAGAAAAATTTAAGAATAACCTTAAACAGTTTGTTGATGAGTTTCAGTTTAGTGAAGAACAAATGCAAAGCTTCATAAAATTTACAGAATCTCTGAAAGTGAAGTATGACGCTAAAGGATATTCGACAGATAAAGAGATGATTCGTGCCTGGCTTAGAGCTTATGTTGCACGTGATCTGTTCAAAAACAACGGTTGGTACTCGACTTTACTGCAGTCCGACCGCCAATTTAAAAAAGCAATTACACTTTTTGGAGAAGCAGAAAAATTAGAGGGTCGTTCTAAATAAATATTTTGTAGAATTGATCATTTAGAAATTTATAATGAATAAAGGAACTAATGAATCGTTTGTAAAAAATAATTATCCAATTGAATGGTAAAAAAGTGAAGAATGTTTTTGTTTATAATGAAAAGGGAATTAGAGTTGATAAAAAATCAGTCCAGAGTATTGCTAAACTAATTGCTGCCGAACTGAAACTTTACCTTAAGTCGTTAGAATTTAATTTCATTTCTTCAAAAACAATGATTGAAGTAAATAAAAATTATTTGAAGCATAATTACAGCACGGACATTATCACCTTTGATTATTCAGATGAAAAAAATATTTTAGACGGCGAAATTTTTATCTCTGTACAAGATGCAGTTGAAAACAGTAAAAAATATCACGTTTCAGCCGATAATGAATTACTAAGGTTAATTACACATGGTATTTTGCATTTAATCGGATTCGACGATACAACCGGTGCAAAGAGAAAGAAAATGAAAATTGTAGAAAATGATGTGATACAAAAATTTCAGAAATTCGCGAAAGGTTTATTAGTTAAGAAATGACATCAAAAATTGTAGAAGTTTTGGCAAAAATATTAGAAGGATTGGGGAACAATTCCTCTATTGAGGAAGTCAACCGTTCGTTAATTAAGACTAAACTGTTTGATACGCAGACCTTAGGCATTGCGTTCAGTTTAATTTATGATAAAGTGTTATCAAGAAAAAATCATTCTGAACCAATAGATTTTAAAAAGAAAAACAGCATCAGATTTTTATCTGATTTCGAAAAAGAAACTCTTGGAATAGATAATTATAACTATCTTCTTCATCTAATTAATGTGGGTTTATTGGAAGTTGAAAATTTAGAGATTATTTTAAACCAAATAACAATCTTTCCAGAGAGCAGAGTAACAAGAAGGGAAATCAATTGGATCATTCTTCTTTCACTTGTAGAGTTTGATGCCGAAGTTCTGCCTGGAAGCAGAATGTTGTTATACTCTTCAGATACTGTCAATTAAAAGGTAATACTAATGAGTAAAGATCTTATTCTTGTGGAGTCGCCCTCCAAAGCAAAGACTATTAATAAGTATGTTGGTAAAAAGTATATTGTAGAAGCCACAGTGGGTCATATCAGAAATTTGCCCAAGACTAAACTCGGTATAGATATAGAAAATGGTTTTGAACCAAAATTTGTAAATATACGTGGTAAAGGTGATGTAATAAAAAAAATCAAATCGCTTGCCGGTAAATCGAATAAAATATTCATCGCAACCGATCCGGACCGCGAAGGTGAAGCAATTGCTCAGGACGTTTTAGATATTTTGACAGATGCTCAAAAGGAAAAAATAGAGCGTGTACTTTTCAATGAAATTACTAAGAAAGCAGTGAACGAAGCGTTGAAAAATACAATCAAGATTGATGATCATCTTGTTACCTCGCAGCGCGCAAGGCGCGTGATGGACAGGATCATCGGTTATCAAGTAAGCCCGTTCCTTTGGCGCGCTGTTATCGAAGCGTACGGTAGTTCTCTCTCTGCGGGGCGTGTGCAATCCGTTGCTTTGCGGCTCATTTGTGAACGCGAAGACGATATTGAAAAATTTATTCCAACCGAATATTGGTCTATTGTCGCAGTTTTCACAACAGAAAAAGGGGAAGAGATACGTGCTAAGTTATACGAGGTAAATGGAAAACAGATCAAGGTTCCTCCAAAACCTCAGATGACTGACGAAGATTGGGAAGAATTCTTAAAAACAAATTTTGCTATTACAAAAACTGAATTGGCAAATCAGATTGCAGAAACTCTTCGTTCGAAAAATAATTTTTACATCTCGGATCTCACTAAAAAGGAAAGTAGAAAGAATCCGTATCCTCCATTTATCACAAGCAGTCTGCAGGTGGAAGCTTCACGTAAACTCCGATACCGTCCCCGTAGAACTATGATGCTTGCGCAACAATTGTATGAAGGAATTGATCTTGGTGCAGAAGGAACAACCGGTTTAATTACTTACATGAGAACCGATTCTACCCGCTTGAGTGAAGACGTTGTTTCAGAAGCAAGAAATTTTATTAATGAAAAATACGGCGAAAAATATTTACCGGAAAAAGCGAAGACTTATGATCAGAAGAACAAAAAAAATGTTCAGGATGCCCACGAAGCTGTTCGACCTACATCACTAAAATATACACCGGAATTTGTCAAAGAGTTTTTAGATGAAGCCCAGTTCAAACT
The DNA here is from genome assembly GCA_021801605.1 of Bacteroidota bacterium. Taxonomy (GTDB): domain Bacteria; phylum Bacteroidota; class Ignavibacteria; order Ignavibacteriales; family Melioribacteraceae; genus Fen-1258. Next base: position 8,565 of record JAJYXU010000089.1, on the reverse strand, counting down.
TTATGAATTAATCTGGAAACGCTTCATTGCTTGTCAAATGGAATCTGCACGCCTTGAAACAACAACTGTTAGTATTGCATCCGATGAATTTGTATTTAGGAGTTCAGGTACAACAGTTTTATTTGATGGATATATGACTTTATACGATGAGGAACTTGAGGATAAAGATGATCAAAATGGAAATGGTTTATTAATTCCGGCTGGATTAGAAATAAATCAAAAGATGGCATTAAAAGAGCTAAATCCAAATCAGCATTTTACAAAACCGCCACCCCGTTTTACTGAAAGCTCTTTGATCAAAGAATTAGAAAGTAATGGAATAGGTCGTCCCAGCACTTATGCAATGATTATGGGAACGATCATAGACAGAAAATATGTTGAGCAGGTTGATCGCAAAATGTTTCCAACTGAACTCGGTAGAAAAGTGAATACAATTCTGGTTAAAAACTTTTCCAATATTTTTAATGTGAACTTTACAGCTCAGATGGAAGAAGAGCTCGATTCGATTGCAGATGGAGAAATAGGTTACTTAAAAGTGCTAAATGATTTCTATGAACCATTCTCCAAAACATTGAAAGAAGTTGAAGCTAATCTCGAAAAGATAAAATGCGATAAATGCGGCTCGGATATGGACATAAAGATGGGACGTTTTGGAAAATTTTTAGCGTGCACAAATTATCCCGAATGTAAAAACATCAAATCGCTTAAAGACTTTGCCCCAAATGGCGGTGCGCCGGAACCAACAGGCGATATTTGCCCCAAGTGCGGTTCTAAAACCGTTTACCGCGAAGGAAAATTTGGAAGATTCATCGGCTGCGAAAAATATCCGGATTGCGATTTTACTAAAATTGTTACTCTAGGATTGAAGTGTCCCAAATGCAGCGATGGGGAAGTAATAACTAGACGAACAAAACGCGGAAAGATATTCTACGGTTGTAACCGTTATCCAGATTGTGATTTTGCAAGCTGGACAATGCCAAAGCCGAAAGAAGAGGAAGAAGAGGTCGCTCTTGCTTCAGACGATGAGATCTAAAAAATAATTTGTCAATTTAAATGGCAATTAGATGACTCAGTCCGATCTCAATGAGATATTAAATCGAATGCTTGCCGAACTCTCGGGTATAAGCCGGGCATCTCAAAATACAATTGATGCTTACACGCGCGACCTTAATGAATTTATTTCTTTTTGTAACGATAAAGAAATTAATCTAATAGATAAGATTACCGATAAAACAATCCGCTATTTTGTTATTCGACTAAGTGAAAGTGGTGTTGCAAAAAGTACAATTTCAAGAAAACTTTCTGCTATACGGCGACTGCTTAATTTTGCACTTCGGAACGATTTGATAGAAAAAAATCCAATATCCAGAATTCCTAATCCAAAAATTAAACGTGGTTTGCCGGAAACGATTAATGTTGATTCTTATTCAGAAATTTTTAGTTTGGTTGATATAGAAAATGACTTTGCTAATGCAAACAAGATAAAATCGATTTTTGAATTATTATATGGATCGGCATTGCGCGTTTCCGAATTGTGCTCATTAAATGTTGGAGATATTGATTTTCATACCAAAAGTATTAGAGTATTAGGTAAAGGTTCTAAAGTTAGAATTGTTCCAATGGGATCAAAATCGGTAGAGGTTTTAAAAGTATACATCAGTTCAATCAATTCATTTACCAATTCACAACCGCTTTTTATGGATAGTGATAATAACAGACTCTCAAGACATAGTATTTATCGAATTGTGAAGCATTATTTGAAAGATCAAAAAATTGATAAAAAAAGTCCACATATATTACGCCACAGCGCAGCAACGCACATGCTTGATAACGACGCTGATTTAATGGCGGTAAAAGAAATTCTTGGTCATGAAAATCTTTCCACAACCCAAATTTATACGCATGTAAGTATAGAACGATTAAAAAAATCTTATAAGAAAGCTCATCCAAAATCATGAAGGAGTTATTATGAACATTAAAATCACTTCTCGCAAATTTAGGGCGAAAGAAACGCTAAAAGAATTCATCCGGAGGGAAGTAAACGTTCTTGAAAAATATAACGGTGAAATTATTTCGGCAGATGTAATTTTGAGCTTTACACATCTGAAAGACAGTATTAAGACGGCAGAAATTAATCTTACAGTTCCTAAAAAAGTGATTACCGTTGAAACTTCCAGTGAAGAGTTTGAAAAATCGGTTACTCTTTCTGTAGAAAAAATCAGAAAGCAGCTTACAAAACTTAAAACAAAGCGTTTGGTTAGGCCCAAAAAATGAAAATTAATGAAAGTTCAATCGCTCAAAAAGAAAGTATCACTGTAGAATTATTCTACAATAGCATTGTAGACAGATTTAAAATACGTCTTTTGAATGAACGAGTTGGTTTTGATCGACTTATCAAAGATCCAAACTTGCATAGACCGGGATTACCATTAGCCGGATTTTTGGAATTATTTTCTTACAGTCGAGTACAAGTGTTTGGTAATACAGAGATGCGTTATTTACTAAATCTATCACTTGAAGAAAGGACAAAATCACTCGAAAATATTTTCAAATATGATATTCCATGCTTAATAATTTCTAACGAACACGAACCTACACCCGAGATGCTTGAACTTGGCAATAAATATAAAATTCCAATTTTCGGATCTGCGTTCTCTACAACTAAAGCAATTTTTCTTATTTCAGATTTTCTTGACGATCAGTTTGCGCCTCGCCTTTCTGTACATGGTTCTCTTGTTGATGTTTATGGTGTGGGAATGTTGTTTATAGGTAAATCTGGAATTGGTAAAAGTGAGGTTGCGCTAGACTTAGTTGAAAGGGGACATCGTTTAGTTGCCGATGATGTTGTAATTATTACTAAGAAAGGGGAAGGTATTCTTATGGGAGCCGGAACCGAATTAGTAAAACATTTTATGGAACTTCGAGGTATAGGTATTATAGATATCAGAAGTATGTTTGGAATACGCGCAATAAGATTTCAAAAGCGCATTGAAGTAGTCATAGAACTTGAAGTTTGGGATGAAAAAAACGAATATACTCGTACAGGTTTAGATAATTCGACTACTGCTATTATGGATGTTGAAATTCCATATGTAAAACTGCCTATAATACCGGGTAAAAATATTACAGTGGTTTCCGAGATAATTGCTCTAAATTATCTTCTTAAACATTATGGTTATGATGCAGCAAAAGTCTTGCAAGACCGGATAACATCAAAAATTCGTCAAAAAAATGAAGAAATGAACAGAGCGGTAGATTATTTTGAGCATGATTTTGAATAATATTTACTCGCTTTATTGCTTGACTACAGAAGGATGATTTGCTATCTTCGCAACCGAAAATGCTATGAAAAAATTTTACTACTTTTCAAAATCAAAATTAAAATTTGTAGAAATACGCAATTTCTATAAGAAATTTGTATTTCTCATTTTATTCTTTGCGGTACTTGTATCGTTCTTTGTGTTTGGAACTTTCCTTGTATTCAATGAATTTATTAATCCGGATTCAGAAGTAAAATCATTAAAAAACAATAATGCCCTTCTCAAAGAAAAACTAGACCACTATAAAAATTTATTTGATCAGCTTGATAATAGAATAACTTCCTTGTCCTCACAAAGCCATGATCTAAGACTTAAAGCCAATCTTGAACCGGCTAATCCTGATGAATCTGTTGGAACTGGTGGTAGTGTATTTGAACCAATTAGAACTTCCAGTCTTGGAGGTTATGAAAATTACATTGATAAATTAGATTCTTATGTGAATAATATCTCTCTAAAAGTAAAACTTGAAAAAAATAATTACGAAGAGATAAGCAAAGCATTCCAGGATAACGAAAAACTTTTTGATGTAATACCGGCAATTAGACCTTGCGAAGGGAAAATTGCAGATGATTTCGGGATAAGATTTCATCCAATTCTTAAAATTATGAGAATGCACAACGGAGTAGATATTGTAACTGATACCGGGACTAAAGTTTTTGCCCCTGGTGCTGGGACTGTTGCCTTTATAGGGTATCGTGGCGGTTACGGATTGACTTTAGAAATAGAACACGGATTTGGTTATAGAACAATTTATGCACACTTAGAAAGCATAAAAGTTAAAGAAGGACAGCATCTTCAAAGAGGTGATTTAATTGCACTAAGCGGAAATTCAGGAAAACTTTCGACAGGCCCACATTTACACTATGAAGTCAGACATGATGGAATTGCACTGGACCCGAGAAACTTTATCTATGATGATGTTAGCATTTTTGAAGTTGTCAAAAAATAGAAAACATTTCAGGAGACTTGACAATGATTTGGACCGTCGAATTAGCATCTTATCTTGATGACGCTCCGTGGCCAGCCACTAAAGAAGAATTAATAGATTATGCCGAACGTATCGGCGCACCACTTGAAGTAGTTGAGAATCTTTTAGAATTAGAGGATTCCGATGAACCGTACGAAACCATTGAAGATATTTGGCCAGACTACCCGAGCGACGAAGATTTCTTTTATAATGATGATGACGAGTTTAAGTCGTAATAATTGGTAGAAGAATGAATGAAATTTGGGATGTAGTTTTTGAACAATTAAAAGCCAAAGAAATTTTAACTAATATTTATAAAGGAAGGCGTGTTCCACACGCCTTCCTCTTTTTTGGTCCTGAAGGGGTGGGTAAATTTTTTACTGCTTTACAATTTGCAAAATTGATTAACACATCTAATGACGAGTCTCATCAGCAAGTTATCCTGAAAAAAATTTCTTCTTTTCAAGAACCTTACATTAAACTAGTCATGCCTCTGCCGCGTGGGAAAGGAGAGGGTGCTGAAGATTCAGCAACGGAAAAACTTTCGAAAGAAATAATTGATTCGATTAATGAGGAAACAAAATCTAAAATTGAAAATCCATATCACCGTATCTCTATTGATAACGCAAACACAATTAAAATAAATAGTGTAAGAGAAATTAGGAAGTACATTACTACAACAACAGATGAAATTAGTTACAGGTTTATTCTTATTCTCGATGCTCATAAAATGAACGAAACTGCTCAAAATGCCATGCTTAAAAGTCTGGAAGAACCGCCTGAGGGTATCGTTTTCATCTTTATTACTTCTGATAAAGAAAAATTATTACCTACAATTCAGTCTAGGTGCTGGCAAGTAAATTTTGAGCCCCTTTCTTTCGGCTCGGTTGCTAAAATTCTGATTGATAACTTTTCAATTGATAAAGTGTTGGCAGAAAAGGTTGCTAAGTTTTCTGAAGGATCTCCGCTGACTGCCATAGACTTAATAAATAATCAGTTTGAAAATATTTTGGAGAGAACAATTTCAATTCTTCGATTTTCATTGGCAAAAAAATATCATTCTGCATATAAGGAATTATCTGAATTTTTGAAAAACAATTCTGATCAATCCATTACCATCCTAGCAAGAATGATAAAAACTTGGTTAAATGATGTCATCAAAAATCGTCATTCGATATTCGATTATTATTTCAGTGAATATGCCGAGACTCTTTCCAAGTTCAATAATAGATTCTCTGATGCTGATATCAACAAAATATTTTACTCTATTGACAATCTGGAACGACTACAAACTAAAAATGTAAACTTGAATGTCGTTAGTCTGAACCTTATATTTGAAATAGCTTCACTCTCAATAAGGAAATAAGCTTTGTACCATATAGATCTCTCCCTAATCAAGTGCACTAAAGAAAATGGGTGCTTAGAGAATTCTACTGAGAACCATAGTGTTAATAATCTTTTCGAATCAATAATAATAAAAAATATTCATGATAGACATAATAACATTAGCGGTTGTTTTTCATGTTCACCTTGCGTCTCTCATTGTAACCCAGTTGATAATCGAAAGATTATTGAAATAAATTGCAACGGCTTATTGAATTGTGATTACTGTGAAATTCATGAAAAATCTGAAGTCGAATTATTCCCCGACGATTTTGTTATTGTTCAGTTGGACGAATCTTTGGAAGTTGCTCAAGTAAAACTAATCGGTGAAATTGCTAGACTAAAGAGACAATCTTTTGGATTCTGTGGAGAAAATCTTCCTCTTGTTGTCAGAAAGGCAAACACAGAGGATTTAGACCGGGTAAGAAAAAATCTTCAAGATGAAGAAAAAGCTGTCAAGATATTTAGCGATGCCATCAACAAGTTGAACCTTAATATGAAACTGGTGAGCATTCATTATCAATTCGACCGCAAGAAATTATTTTTCTTTTATACTTCTGAAAGCAGGGTAGATTTTAGAGAATTAGCAAAAGAACTTGCCTCTGAATTCAAAACACGGATTGAATTACGCCAAATTGGCGTTCGGGATGAAGCTAAAAAATTGGGAGGCATGGGTACGTGTGGTCGTGAGTTCTGTTGTATCTCATTTCTTGCTGGATTTAGAAGAATTACCACTCATTTAGCAAATGAACAAAACCTCCTTTCAAGTATGGGCAAACTTAGCGGTCCCTGTGGTAAATTGAAATGCTGTTTATCATTTGAAGTTGAATAAAATCATAATTTTTATCTTTTTATTGAATAGGGGATAGTGAATTTCAAGTCTAATATTTTAGTCCAAAATTAGAAGGAGGAATTAATGGCGATTAAAAATGTGACTGTGATTGGAGCAGGAACAATGGGTAGCGGAATTGCACAAGTATTTGCCGCAAATGGTTTTAATGTGACTTTAGTTGATACGGAGCAAATTTACATTGATAAAGGGATTAAAACAATTAGTTCCAGTTTAGATCGCCAAATCAAAAAGAATATTATCACTGTTGATCAAAAAGACGCGACACTAAAAAATATAGTTACCTCAACTCACTTAGAATCCATCCCTAATAACACTGAATTAATTATTGAAGCTATTGTAGAGAATAAATCAGCTAAGTTATCTATTTATAATATGTTGAATAATATACTTAATCAAGATTGTATATTCGCTTCTAACACATCATCTATATCAATTACAGAATTAGCAGCTTCCACAAGACCAGATAGATTTATTGGTATGCATTTCATGAACCCTGTGCCTATGATGCAACTGGTGGAGATTATAAGAGGTTATGCAACCACTGATGCTACATTTGAAGTTATAAAACAATTAGCTATCAGTTTAGGAAAAATACCAGTCGAAGTTTTTGATTATCCGGGATTTGTTGCTAATAGAATTTTAATGCCTATGATAAATGAAGCAATCTTTGCATTATATGAAGGTGTTGCTTCTGCACAAGATATTGATACTGTAATGAAACTTGGCATGAATCATCCAATGGGGCCACTCACGTTAGCAGATTTTATTGGGTTGGATGTTTGTTTAGCTATAATGGAAGTCCTTTACGATGGTTTCAACGATTCGAAATACAGACCATGCCCATTACTTAAAAAGATGGTTGCAGCTGGAAAATTAGGAAGAAAGTCAAAAGAAGGTTTTTTCAAGTACGATTGATTACGCCCATAATGTATATTATGTCAACTAATTACTTTGCTAATTTATTTCTTTTAGGACTAACCTTTATTACATGAAAACTACTTCCCCATTTTGGAACGAACATTATCATCGTAAAATAATTTCGGATTTAGCATATTTATTAAGAAAGCGAATATTTCTACAAATTATTAACCAATAACTGTAACTACAATCTTCCTTGCACCGCCATAATTTCTGTGCTCACACAAATAGATTCCTTGCCATGTGCCAAGATTCAGTTTACCATTAGTAATAGGCACAGTAATCGAGCTTCCAAGAATTGAATTTTTGAGGTGTGAAGTCATATCATCAGTACCTTCTAATGTATGCTCAAAATAGGTTGCGTTTTCAGGAACGATTTTATTAAAAAAAGACTCCATATCGGTACGAACAGTTGGATCTACGTTCTCATTTATGGTGAGAGACGCAGATGTATGTTTGATGAAAATGTGTGCAAGTCCGGAGCAAAATTTGTCAAGATCATTTAGCTGAGAAACAATCTCATCGGTAATAAGATAAAAACCGCGTTGTTTTGGTTTTAGTATTATTTCTTTTTGAATAATCACGATTTTTAGAAAAGATTCAGTTGTTTTTCACCGTTAAATTTTTTTTTCATGTTCGATTAGCCATTTTTTACGCTACAAACCACCGGCATAGCCAGTTAAACCTCCATCGCTGGCAATTACTCTATGACAAGGAATTATAATCGGGATTTTATTTTGCCCATTTGCACTTGCAACTGCGCGAACAACCAGTTGATCTCCGACCATTTTTGATTGCCATAAATAAGATTTTGTTTCACCAAAATGATCATCAATAAAATATAAAGATGTTAGAGAATCATCAGTTCCCGTTATTTCAATTAAACCGATCGGGGATTTGTAATGTGTTTTAAAACTGACTGGCATATATTCTCATAAGTTGATTGAAAAGTGGCTAACCTCTTCCCTCTCATTATTTCCGGTTGATCTCAACATCAACACTAAACCTATAATCGAACTTGTTTTTGGAGTCGGCATAATCATAAATAGCTACTTTAACATAACGTGGTTTATTGTTGTTCTTTTCTATGAAAGTTTTAGATTTTTCTTTAAAATCTTCAGACT
>JAJYXU010000163.1 GCA_021801605.1 Bacteroidota bacterium | reverse complement strand
GCCTGCATAAAGATTTTCTTTTTCCAGGTAGAAACAATACTTGCAATTAATATTGCAAATAGGTCCTATTGGTTTCGCCATTACATGGAAAGGCGCGGTTGAATTCATACCTATATTTTCAGATTATCAATTTGCTCTTGCAGCCCGCCAGCCTTCATGTAGCTCCTTTGCAAGCTCTTTAATCAATTTTGCATTTTCAGAATATCCGGCAATATTGATATTTTCTTGACGATCTTTTTTTCTATCATAGAGTTCGGTTCCTGCAATTTCGCCGGCAACTTTTTTCTCAATATCCCAGTAATGCCATTCGACATAATGATAATTTTTTGTGGTCATTGAGTAACCCATATATCTTTTTCCGGTGGGTGAATGATTTGGGCGTCTGTGATACTGACTAAACACCGCATGTTTCCAAGGGAGACGGGGGTTTTTCAATAAGGGGGCAAAACTTGTGCCTTGCAAATAGGCAGGTACTTTTATTCCAGCCAGATCAAGCAGCGTAGGGTACATATCAACAAGCTCGGTAAGCTTATCAACTTTAATTCCGCCATTAAAGCCGGGTACTTTAATTATCATAGGCACATGAGTATCAATATCATAGTTTGTCATTTTGCCCCAGCTTCTGTGCTCTCCAAGTTTCCACCCATGATCGCCCCACAAAATAATGATTGTGTTATCATATAGTCCCATCTTTTTTAATGCTTTTATAAGTTTACCTATTTGTGCATCGGTATAACTTACGCTTGCATAATAACCCCGTTTTAACAAGCGTGCAGTATCGGTTGGCATTTGGTATACAGAAGGATGCCCGATATGTTTAAAACCCCAATATCCTCCTAACTCATATAAAGAATTAATTGCCCAGACCGGTGAATTTTTAGGCAGGTAAGGGTTCGCAGCTAATGGAATATCTACATCTTTGTATAAATCCCAATACTTTTTAGGAACTACGAATGGTAAATGGGGTCTGAAATAACCTAACCCCATATAGAAGGGCTTGTTGTAATTTTTTATTCTCTTTAATGTTTCTATTGCAAGCTCTGTTTGTGCCCCGTCATAGAATGCAGTATCGGGATTATCAGTAACTTCAAGTGCCGGACCAACATTCCATCCATTCGCATATGACTGCGGTCTTTTCTTAATATTTTCATTTCTTTCAATTTTTTGTTTTGTAATTGTTTCAGCATCGTTATAAAATGTTTCTGCGTCGCGGTCAATCATATCTTTAGTATTGTATTTTGAAGGACGAAGATCAGGTTCATCCCAAGAAATGGAATCAGGCATATAGTTGTGAAAAATTTTGCCAATAGATACGGTATGATATCCATTCTTATGAAAATATTGCGGCATAGTAACTACATCGGGAATATTTTCTCTGAATTTATCACCCAGATCCCAAACACGATCGGAATCGGGTCTCAGTCCGGTCATGGCACTTGCACGGGAAGGGGCACAGACTCCTACCTGACAATAAGCTTCTGTAAATAGAATCCCTTCTTTTGCAAGCTGGTCAATGTTTGGTGTTTTGATAATTTTGTTACCGTAACAACCTAATTCAGGGCGCAGGTCATCAACTATGATAAAGAGTACATTAGGTTTAACCGGTTCTTTTTTTACTCCCTCAAAATGATAGCCTGTAAAGACAGTTGTGGCAGTCGCCAATAAACCAAGATTTAGAAAAGTCTTATTTATAAGCGGTCTGTTTTTATTATTTGATAGCATACCTAAACCTTTATTAAAGTTTCTGCAAAATAAGAAATATGTCATTCTAGGCGAAGCGAAAAATCTAAAATTTCTTTTTTGCTCGATTCTGAGATAGTCCTACGGACACTCCACTTCGTTCCGTTCCGGAATGACACTTTGTGTAAGATGTGTACTAAAGAAATTCTCCTCTTAGATGTTATCAAGGGTGGTTCTAAAAATCATCTTTTTTAAAAAATTTAACACAGAGAACCTACCTGCCGGTAGAGCGTGTTGCACAACTTGTCATTCTGAATGAATCCGGCATTAGCCGGAGAAATGAAGAATCTCTATGCTAATAATCGCACTAATTCTAAATTTAAGTGTGAGATTCTTCGCTCGTAGACTCGCTCAGAATGACAATGCTCAAGTTGTGCAACAAGCTCACAAGGTGGGAGAGGAATTTATTCCATCAATCTATTTAAATCGGAAATCTTTTGAAGATAGATTCCGGCTCTCTCGGGTCTTTGCCTAAGCAATTCCGCATAAATTGAAAGCGCTTCGGTATAATTTTTTTGTGATAAAAATATTTCTGCCATTGTATCGGAAACAATTTTCTTTACAGGAGCTTCCGGCGAGGCAATTTCATCTACCGGATCATCAATTCCTTTCGGAATTATTTTTGCTTTGCTCAATTGCTCTGCGAGAAGATCCAGTTTGTCTTCAATATCCTCGTGAATGTTTTCAGCGGCTTCTTCTTTATCATTCTGGATAAAAGCAGGTCTCATTGCCTCGCTTAAAGAATTCCTCTCTGAAATTATTTCTGAAATTTTCTTTTCATAATATTTTAAGGTTTCCGGGGAGCCGAGAAGTTCGCCTCCAATTGCAGCAGAACTTTTAGCTTCATCTTCCTGCCCGGCATATGCATTTGCAATAGCAAGAATAAAATATGCGGTGGGATAGGATGGATGATTTGTTATTCCGTTCTCCAGTATTTTAACAGCATCATTTATATTACCAAGTTCAATTTCTGAAGCTGCAACGCGCGCGAAAAGAGGAGAATTATCATTAAATTCAAAAATCAACTTAATTCTTTCTGTTGCAATATCTCTTTCAGTACTGTTCACTCTGGTAAAAGCTCTTTTTTAACGAATGATTGTTTTAAAGACATTATAGATACTGTCGCAAATCCGAAAAAGAACATCAACTGAAAAGGAAGAGCGGCAATTTCCATAAAATAAATCGCAGCGCCAACACCGATTAAACAGTAAGCGGCTAGAAGAAGCTCAACATATGTTGATGATTGAACTTTTGTCTTTGCTAAATATTTATCCTTTACAGCAGGCTGATCGGTTTTCTTTTCAACTTTGAACTTTGGAGTGCGCACAAACTCACTTTTTCTGTTCATCAATCCTTCAATAACCGCACGCGTATTGTTAAGCGCAAATCCCATACTGCCTGCCATAAATAACGGAAATAAGGTAATCTTCTTTCTCCAATCTGCATGAACATCTTTTTGTGCGAAGAGATAAAATAAAAACGTGCTTATGAATGCAACCACAAAAATTGCCATGAAGTTGAAGAAGTTCCAGTAAGGTCCCGAATTCTTAATAAAGATAAGAGGCACATTTAAAATACCTGCAATCAGTGTAAACGGGAACACAAGATTGTTGGTCAAATTAAATGTTGCTTGTAATTTTACGCGCAGCGGAATTTTTCCTTTCCAAACCATCGGAAGTAATTTCATTCCCGTTTCAATTGCACCTTTAGTCCATCGGAACTGTTGAGCTTTTAATGCATTCATTTCTGTGGGAAGTTCTGCCGGAGTTGTAAAGTCACGGAGATAAATAAACTTCCATCCTCTTAGCTGCGCACGATAGCTGAGATCTAAATCTTCTGTCAAAGTATCTGCATGCCAGTTGCCGGCATCTTCGATACATTCTTTCAGCCAAATGCCTCCAGTTCCGTTAAATTGTATAAAGAACCCCGACTTGTTCCGGACTGTCTGTTCAATTACAAAATGTCCATCGAGAGCGAGTGCTTGAATTTTTGTAAGAATAGAAAAGTCTTCGTTCAAATGTTCCCATCGGGTTTGAACCAAACCGATTTTATCATTTGTAAAATATTTTAATGTTTTATGAAGAAAATTTTTCTTCGGAATAAAGTCCGCGTCAAAAATTGCTACATATTTTCCTTTAGCAGTTTTCAAGCCCTCTTTAAGCGCGCCGGCTTTAAAACCGGAACGGTTGGAGCGCCGAACATGCTGAATATCGAATCCTTCATCCTGCTTTTCTTTGACTATCTTGGCAACAATATCAACAGTTTCGTCATTCGAATCATCGAGCACTTGAATTTCCAATTTGTCTTTTGGGTAATCCATTTCACAAATTGCATTTATTAATCTTTCCGCCACATACATTTCATTGAACATTGGAAGTTGAATTGTAACCAGATCATTATTATGGAAATCTTTTGGCAGCGGATTGTTTTTCCGGTACTTATGATGATAATAAATCATAATGAACCCATGACTTCCAAAGATCAGAATGATTGACAAAGAAAATATATAAGCAAAGAGAACTATTTCATCAAATATCATTTAATCGCCTTAAATTAGTTACCAATTTGAAACTACACCCAACAAAATATCTTCTGTGATTTTATCAATCGCCGAATCAATTGCCAGTTTGCGGACGGATGTTATATCGCCGCCCACAATATAATCACCATAGTTGGAAAAATTTTTTTCGAAAATTTGCCGCTTCTTTACTAAATCTTTATAAACAGCGCGTACTGTAATTGTAATTCTTCTTGATGTAACTTTTTCGCCGCCGGATACAATATTTGGTGCATCATTCAGTGCTATAATAGTTCCATCAAGAAAAGAATCGGAATTCAGCCGGTCGCTTACTAACAATGTATTGTCATCAATAAATTTTTGAATGAGTTGATTGGTTAATTTTCTGTTCAAATCAAATTCACCCGACCCGCTTTTGTCGCTGAATACCGGTATTGAAATTGTTTTCAAGTGAGACGGAACAGAGGAACCGGTAAATGAATAACTGCATGACTGTAAAATAATCATACCGGACAAAAATGATGCAATCAAAACTAAAACTCTTAGGCGCTCCGTCATTTTGTAACTCATTATCATTTCACTCAATTCCATAGTCTTTCAATTTTCTGTAAAGAGTTCGTTCGCTAATTCCCAGCATCTGCGCAGCTCTTCTTCTGTTATATTTGGTAAAATTAATCGCATTTAAAATTGCACGTTTCTCAACTTCATCTAGCGGAACAACTTCATTCATACTTTGATTAATTGCCGAATTGTTTATATCACTTTGATTTTTATCCGCAATCTGTTTTAAATCGTTCAAATCTTTTTTTATCTCTATCAGTGCTCTATAAATCATTTCACGGTCAAGCGATTCTGCGGAACGATTGAGATGAACGGGAAGATTTCTAAGTTCATCATCAACTCTTTTCTCGGTTAGCAGCGGAATAAATGAATCAACGTCAAGTGTGCCTGTCCGGTTTAAAGCGATTGAAGTCTCAATTACATTTTTAAGTTCACGTATGTTTCCGGGCCAATTATAATTGATAAGAAGTTCCTCGGCTTCATGTGTAATTTGCGGAGGAGTTCTTCTATTATTAGAATAATTTTTTATGAAAAGGGAAGTCAAATCTAAAATATCGCCTCGTCTTTCACGTAACGGAGGAATGTTGAGCGTAACGGCTTTTAAACGGAAGTATAAATCATTGCGGAATTTTTTTGAATCAACTTCTCTCTGTAAATTTTTATTTGTAGCGGCAATAATTCGTACGTCAACTTTTGTTACGGTTTCACTACCAAGGCGCATGAACTCTTGTGTTTCTAATACACGCAAAAGTTTCACTTGAGTCGTAAGAGGCATCTCGGCAATCTCATCAAGAAAAAGTGTACCGCCGTCGGCAACTTCAAAATATCCTTTGCGGTCTTCTGTAGAACCGGTGAACGAACCTTTTTTATGACCAAACAATTCGCTTTCAAGAATTCCTTCCGGGATAGCGCCGCAGTTTACACTAACCAATTCTTTGTTTGCGCGCTGGCTGGATCCGTGAATTGCCTGGGCGAAAATTTCCTTTCCAACCCCGCTCTCGCCGGTAATTAAAACGGAGATATCTGATTGCGCCACCTGCATAGTGATATCTACCAGATCCCGTATCTCGTGACTCTTTCCGATTATACCGAATTTTTTCTGAAATTCTTCTATCTTCATTCTATAATATAGTTAGAAAATCTTTGCTCTTTAAAATAACTGTTTTTATATCAATTTAATTAAGAAAGTGGAATTACTCTTATTGGATTATTGCAACAACTCTTCCTTTTAGATTGAATTTGCTTTCGAGAAAATTTAATACCGGCTTTGTTTCTTCTTCATTAACAAATCTGCCTACATTTACAACGTTTAATATACTTCCGCCAACTTCTTTAGTAGTGATTTCGGTAAAATAATTTTCTTTCTTCAGTAGATCGCTTAATTTCTTGGCGTTATCAACATTTAAGAAAGCGCCGGCTTGAATTGTAAAATTATACTCTTTTGCTTCAATTTTTTTTTGCTGTGCCGGTTGCTGAATCTGCGGTGCACTTTCTGTTTGAACGGTTGGTCCTTCAATGTCGGGTATTTTTCGGTCGGCGGTTTTGATGTATGAAGATTCCGGAAAATCTTTTTTTAATCTATTTAAATAAGATTCCGCTTTTTTGTAATAACCGAGAGAGTAGTAATAAGAAAAGATTCGGTAAAGAGAGGCATCTGCATATTTACTATCGGGATATTTTTCAAGAACTGTAGAATATTTTCTCAGTGCCTCATCGCCATCTTTAGTAAGCATCGCATCAAGAAAAATAACAGAAGGATCGCCCGCATTTTTGGATTTGAGATTAAGTAATATTATTGCCGCATTAGGTACGTTACCGCTTTCAATCTGCTGAAGCGCGGGGGTGATATCAGCTTCCTGAGCAATAATCTGATTGGTAAGAATTAGAAGGATTAAAGCAAATATTTTCATAAGAATTGAACGCGGATTTTTATGATGATTATGATTTTTTAAGATATTTAAATTCATTAGTAAGGACTTTTCTTTTGAATTGAGGCGTCTTACCAAAATTTAACAATAGTCCCACTTCAAAGTCTGTTGCTTTCAAATAATTTATTAATTGGCATTCATGTTCGGGACATAAACTTTCGGCAGCTTTTAACTCCACAATAATCAAATCATTGACCAGAATATCAGCAAAATATTCACCGACATTTTTCATGTCATAAAAAATTACCTTAATCAATCATAAATGATCATGATAATCTGTGTTCTATTTTCTCACTTCACCAAACAGTGTTCCCGAAGTTGCTCGATTGATTTTTACTTTTACATAATCGCCGGTATTAATTCTTTCGTCCCGCGGAAAGACAACAATTTTATTTGTGTCTGTTCTTCCGGCAAAAAAATCATCCGACTTTTTACTGTTGCCCTCAGCAAGAATAATTTCTTCGGTACCAATTTGCGATTGATTGATCTCGAAGGAAATTTGATGTTGAAGGTAAATAATATCATTCAGTCGTTTTGCTTTTACCTCTTCGGTAATATCGTCCTTCATTTCGAATGCTTTTGTTCCTTCGCGCGGAGAATACTTAAACATGTACGCGCCGTCGTAACGTACTTTTTTCATAACATCGAGCGTCATCAAATGATCTTCTTCTGTTTCGGTGGGGAAGCCTGAGATAATATCGGTAGAAAAACTGACGCCAGGAATAATTGTTCTTGCGCGCTCAATTAAATTAAGGTAATGCTCAATTGTGTATGTTCTATTCATCAAATCAAGAATTCTATTTGAGCCGGATTGAACTGGAAGATGTATGTAATTGCAAATGTTCGGATGTTCGGCTATTGTATAGAGAAGTTTATCGGATAAATCCTGCGGATGAGATGTAGTAAACCGAACGCGTATTGAACGATCAACAACAGCGGCGGCGGCAAGCAGATCTGCAAAATCATTTTCATTATCGCTGTATGAATTTACATTTTGACCGAGGAGAGTTACTTCTCTAAATCCTCTTTCGGAAAGTTGTTTGATCTCATTTACTATTGAATTGAGTGAACGGCTTCTTTCCCGTCCTCGTGTAAAAGGAACAACACAGAAAGTGCAAAACTTATCACAGCCGCGCATTACGGAAATCCATGCGTTTAATCCATCTTCGCGGTATGGAATAATATCATCGTAAGTTTCTGTTCTTGATAATTTAACGCCGATACCTTTTTCACCTGCAAATGCGGTATCAATAAATTCAGGTATACGCCGGTATTCGTCCGGACCTACAACCAGATCAACAATTTTTTTCTCTTCAATTAAATTTTTACGGAGACGCTCTGCCATGCATCCTAAAATACCAACCACCGTTCCGTTCCGTCTTCTTTTAATGCCGCGCAAGTGTTCAAGTCGTGCATAAATTTTTTGCTCGGCATTGTCCCGGATGCTGCATGTATTAAGAAGGATTACATTTGCATCGTCGATTTCTTTGGTCAGCTCGTAATTTTGATTTTTTAAAATGCCCATTACCAATTCAGTATCGGCAAAGTTCATTTGGCAGCCGTATGTTTCAATATATATTTTGTTCTTACTCATTACCTTTTTCTCGTTTTTGTCTTTATTCATGCTCTTGATCTTTCCTGAACCATCTCCTCATGCTTACTCTCAATTGTTCATGAATAAAAGATACAGTACCAGATTGATTACAATCAGTGCCAAGATGAAAAATATAACCGTAATCCATATTCGTTTTCTTTTGTTATATTTTTTTATATCAATTTCATACATGCGTTTAGCTCTTTCTTAACAATCTAGAATAAGGACTAGAAAAATTTATTACCGAACGGGGATGAAAAATTATGAAGAATGAAGATGATATACAATATTATCGAACTAATAGCATGCAGATGACGCTGATAAAACAGATCAACGCAGTTTTAATCTGTGAAAATCTGCTCAATCCGTGTTATCTGTGTGCCATTATTTTCTTATCTTTAAAAAGAATATTGAGTAAAAAAATGAATGTGCACCTATTAAAAAAACTTGCAGCGGAAAAAGCAGTTGATGAAATTTTATCTGGAATGATTGTAGGTCTTGGCACCGGAAGTACAGTTCAGTTCGCACTCGAAAAAATTTCAGAACGGATTAAAAATGGCGAATTGAAAAATATTAGATGTATTCCAAGTTCAAATCAGACTGAAAAAGATG
>JAJYXU010000151.1 GCA_021801605.1 Bacteroidota bacterium | reverse complement strand
CCTGACTTCCTCCGATTTTCCAATATAATTGCGGAATAATATAATCTACAGATTTATCATGAAGCCAAGCAATTGCATCACCATAAATTACACTATAAGCATCCATGCCACTAATTAAAGAGGGGACACCACTTTTCCAGATACCGAAAGGACTTATACCGAATTTAATTCTGGGGTTAATTGCTTTTATTGTATCGCTAATTGCCTTCATCTGAATATTTACATTGTCTCTTCTCCAGTCTCCGATATTCGTAAAACCTCTTGAATAACTAGCAAATGTTGCCGCATCTTGATTTGTGATTTGATCCGGCGGATAAGGATAGAAATAATCATCAAAATGAATTCCATCCACATCGTACTTGGAAATGATATCTAGGACAACGCTTATATTATAATTTCTAACTTGCGGTAATCCGGGATTAAGAATATAGAAATTACCAAATTTTAAAATCCAATCGGGGTGCAAATTAGAAACATGACTCGGTGCTCTATTGTATGAAAAACCGGAATGCCTTGCTCGGTAAGGATTTAACCAAGCATGAAGTTCAATACCTCTTTTATGAGCTTCATCTATAGCAAATTTAAGCGGATCAAAATCTCCTGCTGGTGCAACACCTTGAGTTCCCGTAATCCAATATGACCAAGGTTCAATTGATGATTTATATAATGCATCACATTCGGGTCTTACCTGAAAAAAAGCTGCATTTAAATTTGCATCCTTTACGGCGTCAAGCAAATCGGTAAGTTGTTTCTTTAGAGTTTCGATCGGTAATCCGGTTGTGGTAGGCCAGTCAATATTTGAAACAGTTGCAATCCAGATCCCTCTAAATTCTCTCTTGGGATTTGAAGATTGCGTAAAAATAGTTATTGTTTGCAGTAGTAATACAATAGAAACTGAATAGACCATTCTTCTCATTTTGCAACCTAAGTCTTAAGATTCATTTAAAACTGAAACGCAAAATTAATTTGTGAACAATCAAACTTATTTCTACTACACTAATGTGTAGTTTTATAAAAGCCCATCCCTACCCTTCCCAAAGGGAAGGGCTTTCGATTAAAGAAGAAATAAAATTATTACAATTTTGAAAGAATTCTCAGCTTTTGTCCTTTGTTAACTGCTTCAGCCCTACTATGAACATGAAGTTTTTCATATATGCTTCGGATATGATATTTTACACCATCCACAGAAAGAAATATCTCTTCTGCAATTTTTTTGTATGATTTCCCTTCCGAAAGTAAGGTTAATATTGTTGTTTCTTTTTCCGTAAGATTATCTTCAGTATATCTTGGTTTAAATTTGTGAAAGGATTTCAGAACTTTCCGGGCAATTTGAGGAGTCATTGGTGATCCTCCTTTAACAGCCAATCGGATAGAATCAATTAATTCTTCAGGTGAAACAGATTTATGCAAATAACCGATTGCCCCGGCTTGAAGTGAACCAAAAATACTTTTATCATCATCTTGGATTGAGATCATTATTATCAAAGCGTTAGTGTTAATACTGCTGAATATTTCGGCTCCTTCTATACCGGAAATACCTGGTAACCCTATATCCAACAATATTACATCACATTTTTTTATAGATTCGGATTCGATCGCTTCTTCGCAAGAACTGAATAATTCCAACACCACAAAATCTTCTTCAGAACTAAGAGCCGTTTCCCATGCGGTTCTTGCAAAGATATTGTCTTCTATTATTGTAATTTTTATCATCAATATTTTTTACGAAAAATGAATATTTTACTAATTAGATATACTACCCACAAAGGTAGAATATCAAATTTTGATTGAGAAAAACCACTTTGTCCCATGATTTATAGCTGTTGTTAATTTATAATGAGCTTTTAAAGCATCGGCTCGGTTTTTAATATTAACCAAACCATTGCTGAAACCTTTTTCCGATTCATCAAATCCAATTCCATCATCTTCTATAGATAAATCCAAAATTCTTCCGTTATAAAGAAATTTAATACTCACGTTTTTGCACTGAGAATGTCTAACAATATTAGTTAAAATTTCCTTGCAAATGCACCACAAATGCTGTCTATTTTCCATCGAAATAGACTTATTAAAATTATCGTTCGGTAATTCAATATTATAGTTTATTTCTTTCGAATCTAACAAATCGGATGCATATCTGTTAAACTTTATTAGAAATTTACCCAATCCGTCTTCATCAGGATTTACAGTCCAAATTAAATCTTTAATTTTCTCTTGAGCATCAGCTGAACTTTCGAGAATTAGATTCAAATATTTAGGAGTACTTTCTGAATTATTATTTATTTCTTTTTCAATTGCACGTACAAAGTATTGTATGCTGGATAGTGTACCTCCTACATCGTCATGAAGATTACGTGCAATTCTTGATCTAGTACGCTCAATTCCGAGTAGTCTATTCAAGCGGATTTCATAAAACAAAAAGATCACAAATAAAAATATTAATAAGGCAATAAACCTAAACCACCAAGTTTCCCAAAATGGAGGTGTTATAATAATTTTTATTGAACGTTCAACATCGCTCCAAATACCGTCATTATTTGATGCCATCACTTTTAATGTATATTTACCGGGATTCAAATTGGTAAATTTTGCAGTCCTATTATTTGCATCTACAAAAACCCATTTATCCAAAAACCCTTCCAGTTTGTAAGCATATTTATTTTTAGAAGGAATTGCGAAATGAAGTGCGGAAAATTCGAAACTAATTACTTTATCTTTGTACGAAAGAACTACCTCATCTAATTCGTTAAGCGGTTTTGCTAGAGGAGGGTTTTCCCCCATCTTAACTTCTTGATCCATTATTGTCAGTTTAGTAA
The DNA here is from genome assembly GCA_021801605.1 of Bacteroidota bacterium. Taxonomy (GTDB): domain Bacteria; phylum Bacteroidota; class Ignavibacteria; order Ignavibacteriales; family Melioribacteraceae; genus Fen-1258. Next base: position 6,159 of record JAJYXU010000151.1, on the reverse strand, counting down.
ACGCAATTTGAGGTTTGTAAGGATTGTCTTTAATGTTATCAGGATAAAAAGAAATCAAGCCGTTTGAGAATCCGAAAAACATTTTCCCATCATTATTTTTAAAATAAATATTTCCGTTTAACTCCATGCCGGGTAATCCGTCCTTGGAATTATAGTTCTTGAATATTTTTTTCACCGGGTCAAATTTACTAATACCGTCGTTGGTTCTAATCCACAAATTTCCTTTCTCATCTTCTTGAATACTATAAACGGTATTATCACCTAATCCTTGATTTGTAATGTATTGCTCAAAATTATCTTTTCCCCGGTTATACCTGTTTAATCCTTGATAAGTACCAATCCATAAATCGCCGGATTTTGATTCATAAATATTATAAATCCTATCATTCGAAATACAAGTACTATCATTGGGAATAACACGATAGTGCTTAAATGTTTCATCCTTTTCGTTAAAAACATCAAGTCCACCGTAAGTACCAATCCATAATACCCCATGGCTATCTTCAAAAACAGAGATAACTCTAGAATCGCCGAGGGTTTTAATGTCTTCTTCAAAGTGATTATACTTATTAATAACGTTTTTCATCGGATCATAAAAAGTAAGACCCCCAGCCATTGTTCCAGTCCAAAACCGATTCTTTTTATCAATATAAAACCACTTGACAAAATTATTCCCTTGTGAAGGAGTTCCGTCATCAACATACTGAACGTTACAGAACTCATTTTTTTTAACATCGTAATAGTGAATACCGTTGTAGCTGCCGACCCATAAATAATTTTTCTCGTCCAAATAAAAATTTGATGAAAGAATTGTGTGGAAACCGTTTTTCGAATCCATCTCGCCAAAAAATTTTATTTTTCTGTTTTTACTTTTGTAAATGGTTGATTCACCGGGTCCTGCCCAAAGTATTTTTTCCGTAATAAATTTTGAGGGAATAGTAAAACGATTGTCGAGCGAAGCTTTGTAATCCTGGTTGAAATTTATCACTTGAAATTTTTTCTTCATCGAATCAAATTTGTTTACTCCGGCAATTGTCCCAACCCAAATAACACCCGTCCTATCTTTGTAAATTGATCTTACTTTATTGTCATTAATTGTGTTATGATCGTTTGGATTAGAATATATATCGGTTTTGACGAAAGTGTTTTTGTCAAATTTAAATAACCCATTGTAAGTTCCGACCCAAATAGATTCTTCATCTTCGAATAATTTTCTGACATTCATATTATCCGGTTTGATAGGAAAATGTAAATCACTTTTAACACTGTGGAATTTCCTTTTTACTCTGTCGAACAAGTTGATCCCCCCGCCAAAAGTTGCCACCCAAAAGCGTCCTTTATCATCTTCAAGAAATTCCATTACCTGGTTATGGCTTAAGCTGTATTTATCGAGAGGATTATTTTTATAATGTATGAATCTCTGTCCAGCTTCAATAAATAAGTTCATCCCGCCATCGAAAGTTCCTACCCAAAAATTTTTAGCTTTGTCTTCATATAAAGCGCTTACCATATTGCTGCTGATTGAATTGGTATCTTTCTTTGAATGAGTATAATGAGTAAAGGTTTCTTTAACCGGATCAAAGAGATTTAACCCGCCTCCTAAAGTCGAAATCCAAATTCTTTTTTTTGAGTCTCTGTACACTTTAAAAACAATATCGTTGCTTATTGATTTTGGATTATTAGGATCATGCATGTACCGAATAAATTTTCCGGTCTTACTATTAAATTTATTTAGACCGCCCCCTAAAGTACCGACCCATATTATTTCGTTTTCATCTTCTAAAAGACTGAAAACATGATTGTAACTCAGACTGTTGGCGTCATTAACTTCGTTTTTATAATAAACAAAGTTATATCCATCGTATCTGCATAAACCGTTTTCTGTTGCCATCCAAATAAAACCAATACTATCCTGCAGAATATCATTTACATTTCCGGGAATAAGACCTTGATCTTTTACGATTCGATCAAACATGATTTTTTGGTATTGTGCTTTGGATACATTTAAAAATGCAAGAAAAAATAAAGCAGTAATTAACGATATTTTCTTATACCAATTAAGCATACAAATATGATTTAGCGGTAAGTTTATTCAGATGTTTCAATAAGGTATTCATTCTTCTAAACGCATGGTTAAGAACAAAATATTTCTATGATGTGAATTAATATACATTTCTTTTGAAAAAGTGCAATACGATAATTAACAATAGTTAAAATTTACCTTAGAAAATTAATACTAAAACTACCCAATTATGTAGTTGGAATTATTTTGCCTTAATTATGTTCCCAAATAGTTGATACGAATATTTTGTGGAATAACTTTACCTCAAATATAAAATTATGCGGCACTATTATGGCAAATAAAAAAGTTAATGTAATTGCTATTGTTTTATTATTAGTTATCTCCGGTTGTACTGCATTTAACGTTGAACAATACGAAACTGCGTTACCGGATCTTCCTAAGGTAGAACGAGAATTTCGTGGAGCTTGGATTGCAACGGTCGCCAATATTAACTGGCCTAACAGAAAAGACCTTACAACCGAAGAGCAAAAAAAAGAAGCAATTAGCATACTTGACAAACTTAAGAATAATAATTTCAATGCTGTGATATTCCAGGCACGGCCTCAATGCGATGCGTTTTATAAAAGTGATATTGAATCTTGGTCATATTATTTAACCGGCAAACAGGGCAAAGCACCCGATCCATTTTACGATCCTTTGGAATTCTGGATAGATGAAGCACATAAGCGCGGTTTGGAATTGCATGTTTGGTTAAATCCTTACCGGGCGCATCATATCGAAGGAGGAGAGGTCACTGAGTTTTCAATCGTTAAAAAGCATCCCGATTGGGTTGTAAAATTAAAATCCGGTTATTGGTGGCTTGATCCAAGCAAAAAGGAAGTTCAAGATCATTCTTACAGTATCGTAATGGATATTACTAAAAGATATGACATTGATGGAATCCACTTTGACGATTATTTTTATCCATATCCTTCATATAATAATAACGAAGATTTTCCCGATGAGGAAAGTTGGAAAAATTATTTGAATAGCGGCGGCGATTTAAGCAAAGCCGATTGGAGACGTGAAAACATTAATGTTTTCATTCAAAGAGTTTATAAAGGCATCAAAGAAATTAAACCGAACGTGAAATTTGGTTTAAGTCCGTTTGGAATTTGGAGGCCTCGGCATCCGGAATCAATTGAAGGATTCGACCAATATGATAAACTATATGCTGATGCAAAACTGTGGATTAACGAAGGATGGGTTGATTATTTAGCGCCTCAACTTTATTGGAAAATCAGTACTATCCCACAAAGTTTTCCCATACTTTTAGAATGGTGGAAAAATGAAAATTTGAAGGGCAGACATTTTTGGCCCGGTATTAACCTTGACAGGGAGAATAATGAATTAAATACCATAGAAGTAATTAATCAAATAATGATTATAAGGGGAATGCTGCCTGATTCACCGGGTAACTTGTGTTGGAGTGTTGCACCTATACTTAATTACAAGGAGCTATCCGATGCTATCGTAAATGGCCCTTATAAAAAACAAGCTTTAGTTCCGAGAACTCCATGGTTTAATAATTCAACTCTCTCCTCCCCTGAAATAACTACTAGAAAAGAAATCGATAAAATAGAAATATCTTGGACACACGAAAATAAAAATAAGGTTTTTCGCCGGGTTGTCTATTTCAAATACGGTAATAGATGGGATTATGTAATTTTAAACAGCGATACTTTTTCTTATGAAGTTCCCCTAACTTTTGAATATAAATTTATTAATGATAACGATAAAGAAGTTATTAAAAAGTACGAACTAAATGAAGTTGCGGTTTCTGCTGTGGATAGAATCAGTAACGAAAGTGTTCCGACTACTCATTATCTTTTAAAGACAAAATGAAAAAGTATTTGAGTTATTTTTTACTAATTATTTTGGTTGCAACTGCGTGTTCAACTGTTGTTGACGTTACAAAGAAAGAAACAGTAACCAAACCGAAACCTTTCCGCTATTATAAAGATAAAATTGCACTGTTAGATTTTGGGAACTGGAATTTAACCAAATCCGATTCGGTTAAGAATAAAATTGCGAATGAAATTACAGCAGCTTCAAAACAAAATTTTGATGCCGTTATATTTAATTCGAATAACTTTTCCCAATCGATCTTAAATTCTTCCAGTGCAAAATCAACTTCGCTAAATATTATTCGGTTTGCCGGTGAACTTGCAGATAGCAATGGATTGAAATTTTTTATTGAAATTGATTTCAACGAATTGAACAGATCAAACTTTTCATCCTCCCTAAATGCAGCAATAAAAAATAATTTTAATATGCTTGTTAAAAACTGTGAGTTAGACGGACTTTATTTCACCGGAATTGATTTTTCATCCAAAGAGGGAGATAATCTATTTGAAGATATTGTTGTAGAAGCAATGCAAGTAAAACCGTTCTTAATTGTTTCTGTACCTAGTAAATTAAAAGTAACGGATAGTGTATTGGCTGATAAATATGTTGAAAGAGGAGTAATAGATTTTCTTATTGACAGCGAAAATAATTACTCGATAGAAATCAATAATCATATTAAACTTACTAATAACGACAAACTTCTTACTAAATATTTAAAACGGCTTTCTCCCGAACATTTCATTTCATTAAATCTTTCAGAAGTTATTGATAAAAGTGTTTCAGAGGCAGATATACTAAACGAAAACAGAACCAAGAATATCTATACCGACATGAAGATTAATTTCATACTAACGGAAAAGACTGATACTCTTAAGCTGAAAACCGGCAATACCATACATAATATTTCAAAAAGTGACTGGGTAATTCCATATAATTATTTATTGAACAAAGACAATACAGTTAGCCGTTACGGAAGCTGGGTAGAATTCAGAAGACCTTTTGAAAAGCTCACAAGCAATGATGAATACAACTTGCTTTGCAAAACTAAATATCCTTCCAAAGTCTTTATCAATAATGATTCTGTAAAAATCTATACAACCGGAGTGTTTTTTAAGAAAGTAAAGTTGAAAGAAGGATTGAACAAATTAAGAGCAGAAGTAAAAGAAGATAACGGTGAAACAGCAATTTATGAAGATCGGGTTTTATTCCAGAAAAAAAATCCATCAACTGTAGATCGGGAATTATCTATTAATGATAATTCAATTGAACCAGCTGAAAACATTACGCTTACACCCGAAGATTATTTAACAGTTTCATTCAACGGCACAAAATCTCAAAAAGGTTTTGTAGAAATAATTCCGGGTAATTTTACCTTTGATTGTAAAAGAAAAGATTTTGGCGGATTTAGCCGCTATGAAGTTCAAATTCCTTTGAAAGATTTTGCCAAAAACCAAAAGTACAATATTAAGTTGATTTTGAAATCAAGCGAAAATAATTCTAATCAGAGATCAATCGAGAAGACGCTTGATTATTTTTTACTGGTAAAAGACAATTCTGATTTTCCATTATTAACAACTACTCAAGATAATTCCATTTTAACATTCACTCTTGCACCAATAAGATTAGGCGCTCCGATAAGAAACGAACTACCGAAAAATGTATTTCTAAAATCAAACGGAATTTTCGGAGAATATTATAGAATACATTTAAGTAACATTGAAGAGGGTTATATAAATCGTGAATTCGTAAAAGAACTTCCGACCGGTTATACAACTCCAACTTATTATATCAATCCCATTTCATGTTATCCTTCTGCAATTGCCGATATTGTAAAAATCCCTTACTTGGAAAACGTACCATATGATATTTATCCCGATCCTAAACAGAAAAGAATAATCATTAATTTATACGGCGTGAAAACAAGCAGCACCTGGATTATTCATAAAAATAATTTACGCTACATTGAAGAAATTACTTGGCAGCAGACAACAAAAGAGACTTACAAAATTTATATCAATTTAAAGACATCAAAAATTTGGGGATACGATATTAAGCCAAACGGAAAGGAATTAATCTTTAGAATAAAATATCCACCGACATATAATTTGGAAACAAACTTGCCATTGAAAGGAATAAAAATATCTCTCGAAGCGGGACATGGCGGAAGTAATATCGGCGCTGTTGGTTTATCAGGAATAAAAGAAAAAGAGATTAATTTAAAACTTTGCAAAATGTTAGAGACTCTTTTT
>JAJYXU010000002.1 GCA_021801605.1 Bacteroidota bacterium | reverse complement strand
TATCTGGCGGATATCTTTAACACCGGACGAGACCGCATTTATTTGATAAAATTCAGAGTTGGTAGTTTCAGAAATAATTTTTGCAAGTGTTGTTTTACCGGTGCCGGGCGGACCCCACAAAACAATTGAGCTGAGGGAGTCGGAATCTATCATTGTTCGGAGCGGTTTGCCAAGACCAACCAACTTTTCCTGCCCTTGAAATTCATCTAAAGTCATAGGTCTACATCTTTCGGCAAGCGGTACAGCAGGAGATTTAATTTTTTCTTTCACTGGTTAGCCTAATTCTCTTCAATCTTGAATGCTTTCTCATTCTTCTTCATCATATCAAATTTTTCGCGGGCAACTTTTTCAATTTTCGCTTTGCTTGTTTTTAATGAATCTATCTCGGCACCTAGCGATTCGATTTTTTCTTCAGCTTTTCTAATATCTTCGTTAAGGAGTTGCAATTCATTTTTCATTTTTAAAAATTTCAAAAAACCATTTTCATTAAATAACAAGAATAAAAAAGCAGCTAATAATATTACCGTAAGAAAAATACGAATAAGAAGTTTATTAGTAATCGTTTTCATGAAAGAGAATTTTTAATAATACGATCAATCAAATCTTCAAAACTAATACCGGCAGCTTTTGCCATTTTAGGAACAAGTGAAGTACTTGTCATTCCAGGAAGAGTATTTACTTCGAGACAGTAAGATTTGAAATCGTTTGTTACTCTAAAATCTATACGGGCATAACTTTCGCATCCAATAGAATTGAATGCAAGCAAAGCTTGGTGCTGTAAATGCTCGGTTATTTTTTGAGGGATCTCCGCCGGTACTATATAATCTGTGCGTCCTTGAGTATATTTATTTTCATAATCATAAAATCCACTCTTGGGTTTAATTTCTAAAACGGGCAATGCACGTTGTTCAAGAACTGCCACAGTCAATTCGTGTCCGGGAATATATTCTTCAACCAGAACTTTTTTAGAAAATTGCTGTGCTTTTATAACTGCTTGAGAAACCTCCACATCACCCCGACAGATAGTCAAGCCGATTGTAGATCCTTCGTCGTTCGGTTTGATGACACAAGGATACCCGAAGAATTTTTTGATCTTTGTTTTGATAAGATCGAAATCAGAATCATTTTGATTTACAACAAACCAGCGTGGCGTATTTACATCAAAGTGCTGAAACATAACTTTTGCCATACATTTATCCATTGCAAGCGAACTGGCAAGAACTTTTGAACCGGTATATTTTATGCCGCGGAGTTCCAAAAGAGATTGAATAGCTCCATCTTCTCCCCACTTTCCATGAAGAGCGATGAAAGCAACATCAACATCATCAAACATTGTTGAGTTAATCGCCTCAACAAAATTTCTATTTGTTCTTTCCGTAAAATCTTTCTCTTGAAAAAATTTTTCAATCTCTTTCGGCTGATTCAAACCAAAAGCCGGATCTATCACTTTTACTTTGTAACCGAGATCATATAATGCCTTTAGAATTGATTTGCCAGTATTTTTCGAAACTTCTCTTTCAGGTGATGTACCACCAACCAGAAGTGCAACTTTGATATTGTTGTTCGACATTTAATTTCTCAACATGTTTTGAGCGGTAAGGTTTACAACATAAATACAGAAAAAACTCTTAACTAAATTTTACTACAGATTCCTACTAACTTTTTTCCTGACTACATTGTTTTTCAATTTTTTCTATTAAACGTATGTTAGTTAATCCGTCTCCGCACGTAACAAGCGGGGGTTCATGTTTAACAAATGTTCTTTGAACCGACCGAATTAAGAATAATAATTTATTGGTTCTCTTACGAAAAACTTTTTTTGCTTCCCCTTGAAGATCAATAATTAATTTTGTTGCAAGATGTCTTTTTCCCAAAAAATTTTCAATTGCGATTGAGCCATTGCATCCTAAAATCTCAATCCTATTGTATGCTTTTTTTGTATTGTATGAAATGTCGAAATATCCGTAGCCGCTATTTTTAAACTTTACAAGAGCCGAAGCAAAATCTTCGACATCGCTTTTGTAAACTACGTTATCCATAAATGCTTTCACTTCCACAATTTCACCACCGAAGTATATAAGCATATCAATCATCTCAGAGCCAAGATCTCGCAAAACGCCGCCGCCGCTTAGGTCTTTTTTAAATCTGAAATTATTATCCGGTGCGAAATCAATATTGTATGAAGCCGAGATTGAAACAATTTTGCCCAGCATCTGCTTGTCGATCAATTCCTTTGCTTTTTGCACCAAAGGATGAAATCGGTGTAAATGATTTATTACAAGTATAACATTGTTTTCTTTACAGACTTGAACAATTTCTTCGGCTTGAGATGAATTTAACGTGATAGGCCGTTCGCATAAAATGTTTTTTCCGGCTTTTGCAGTTTTTAGAACTTGCCAATAGTGATCCGAGTTTATGCTTGAGATGTAAACGGCTTTAATATCGCTGTTGAGAAAAGCGTCAAAATCATTAAATGCATTGGGCGCACCAAACTTGTTTGCAATATTTTTGGCGCGAGTCAAATCGTGACTGTAAGCAGAGATCAATTTGCTTCGTTGAGCTAACTGCAATGCGGGAAGAAATGAATTCTCTGCAAAACTGCTGCATCCTGCAACTCCCCATTTTAATTTACGTGTAATTGCATCTGAAAATTTTAGTCGTGTTGTTGGATTGATCATTTTGTTTAACTCAAATTTTTAGTTTTTTCATGAGCATTTTCATGGGAGAAGAACTTTGCATGATATAAAAATGAATTGCCGGAACATTTTTGTTCAACAATTCTTCAACTTGTTTTGCAGTCCAGTTCACTCCTATTTCGTTTACATGTTCTGGTTTGGCAGCTTCAATTTCGTCGGCAAGTTCTTGTGGAATATCTATATAAAAATTTTTGGGTAAAGTTTTAATGTGCGCTTTAGATGTAATAATTTTTAATCCGGGAATAATTGGAACATTAATTCCTTCTTTGCGGCATAAATCAACGTAATCAAAATATGCTTTGTTATTATAAAACATCTGAGTAACAATGTATGAAGCGCCCGCATCAACTTTTGCTTTTGTGTTTCTAATATCGGTTAAAAGATTTGGCGCCTCGTAATGTTTTTCCGGATAGCCGCTAGTACCTACACAAAAATTCATCGGTTGAGCATCTAACAATCCTTCTTCAAGGTATTTTCCTTTGTTGATTGAATTGAGCTGTTTAATTAAATCAACCGCATATTCATTTATACTCCGACCAAACTTAACCGGTTTTTTATAATCGCTGTCATCGCCCCGGATTGCAAGAACATTATCAATTCCCAAATAATGCAGTTCGATCAGAAAATCCTCCGTCTCTTCGCGTGTAAAGCCGGTACATAACACATGAGGTACAGCATCAATGTTATATTTATTTTGAATGAGCGCGCAGATTCCAAGCGTTCCAGGGCGTTTGCGTTTAATCTTCATCTGCATTCCACCGGCAGCAGTCTCTTCGTAAACAACTTCTGCGGCATGACTTGTAATATCAATAAACGGCGGATCGTATTTTACAATATCTTCAAGAACTTGTAAAAGCTGTTTAATATTTCCGCCGCGTTTTGGAGGAATAATTTCAAAACTAATTAATGTATTTTTTGCTTTCTCAAGATGTTCTATTACTTTCATTGGTGCTCATTTTGTTTGAGACGAATTTAATATTTTTTCAATTAACTTCTTCTTTGATTAATAATTTATTCTGGCAAAAGTCGTAATAGTAATAGTTGCTTTGATGATTTAATGAACTCTTCCTCTCTCAATGGAAGTTTGATGTATTTTCCTTTCAGCCACATATCGCTCATGTCTTTGTAGTGATCGCTCATGAAATGTCCGGACTGACCGGTCGGCATTATATACTCAAGATGATCGGGATCGGCAAAATCAAAAATGTAGCGCATAGAAGGACCGAGAATGTTTGAGTAAGGTTCAGAACGATGCGGCTTTGTTAAGTCATGTGTTTGTTCAAACAATTCCGGGAAAGAATATTCTGTATTAAAAACTGTAGTTCCATCTCCGCCGATACTAAACGGACCGATATTCACAATTTTATCGAGCAAAGGAGAAACATCATGAAACATATGTTTGAAAGTAACTTTGTGAACATCACTCCATTGCCAGTTCTTAATTTCCATTCCGTAATTATTTTCAAGATCCGAAAGTGCATCAACTAAACTTTTTCTGATTATGATGTCGCGGGTTTCAATTTGGCTTGTGTGTATGTCGTCAAAAAAAGAGGAATTATTTTCTTCCAGCATCTTTGGAATAATCCGATACGGAACATTCGCTATAAAAACATACTCTTTAAGAAGATCGTCTCCCATTTCATCTTCAAATATATTTTTGATGAGGTATTGGAAGAAGCGTGTATAAATGGTTGGCACTTGACTTCCCGCATCCATTTCGAAATTCCAATTCCTAAAAAGCTCAAGTGCAAGCAACAGATTCTTGTCTGTAACTTTCACACTATCAAATGCAGAAGTTATATAATGGGTGAGTTTCTTTGCGTAAGGTGAAACAAAATCGTTCTGATATTTTTTGAAATCATCTTTGGATTGAATTGGTTTTGAGTTAAGCAATTCAGTAATTCTTTCGATGCGCGATGACGGCTCCCAGATATTTGAAATATGATACCTGAAATTCTGAATTGTTTTATTGTTGGCTGAGGCAATAAAATTTTGGGGCGGATTAAATAACTTCGGCATCTCTTCATAGGGGACAAATCCTTTCCAATCATTTGCATCTGTTGTTCCATCATTAATTAATGTTGAACTGTTGAAAGCTCGTATTGGTAGTTTTGCCGCGCAGATGTATCCAATATTTCCATCTTTATCGCCGTAAACAAAATTTTGCCCGGGTACAGTAAAGTAGCGAACTGCATTTTGGAATTCATTCCAATTTTTCGATTTGTTAACAGACACTACTGCAAACATTTCATCGCTAAATTCTTGTCCGGCCCATCGCATACTCATCTGTGCTGTCTGCACTCCCGTGTTTGGATACATAACTTTGAATGGATGAATATCTGTTATAATTGGTCCACGATGTGTTCGTTTTATTTCATAAATAACACTAGAAGAATCTTTAACGTGAATTGTGTCCTTCTGAATAGTTAGAGGTTTCCACATTCCATTTAGAAAATAATTTTTACCCGCTGAATCAATTTTTTCGACATAAAAATCGGCGTCGTCTGCCATAACATTTGTCATAGCCCATGCAATATTCTGATTTTTTCCAATTACAATTGCAGGCAAACCCGGAATTGTAAATCCTTCTGCGTTCCAATCGTTGCTTCTGATCATCGCGAAGAACCATTTTCCGGGTGCTGTGTATGCAAGATGAGGATCGTTAGCAATTATCGGCTTACCGGATGCCGACATTTTACCATTAACAATCCAGTTGTTTGATCCGATGTGCGTGCCAACGAAACCAGTAAAATTTCTGAATTGCTGGTCTACTTTCATCAAGTCATTTGTTATTGCAGCAAAACTCTTAATATCAGATGGAATGATAGTTGGAGAGTTCTCCGGAAAATCCGGTAATAATTCTTTAGCCTTTTCAACACCAAATTTTTGAACCAGTTGTGAGAAAGTAAGATCGGTCCACCAACTTATATTCAATTCCCATCCCATTAGTTTTGCAATTATCAAACTGTGTTCCGGCTTCCATGGATAAGGATCGTAGCCGAGCACATCAAATTCAACGGGATAATTTCCTTTGGCTTCCTTAAGAAAAGCATTTACACCTTTCGAATAGGCTTCCAATATTTTTTTAGAAATAGGATTCAGTTTGTCAAAATTTTCTTTTACATTTTTGTAAATGCCTGCTGTTCTAAACATTTGATCAATCGGAATTGTTTTGGCGCCAAAGACTTCGCTAAGACGTCCCTCGCCGGCTCTGCGTGCAACATCCATCTGGAATAACCGCTCTTGAGCATGAACGTAACCAAGAGCAAATGCTGCGTCTTCATCGTTTCCGGCTTTAATCATTGGAACAGCGTATGCATCACGGTAAATTTCTACATTAGCATGTAACCCTTTAACGTTTCTCTCTCCTTCATAGTGAGGCAGAGATCTTTTTAGCATGAAATATGAAAGAGTAAAAATCACAAGTATCACTAATGCCAAGGATGTTAAAATGCCAATTAATATTTTTTTCCATCTCTTCATTATCGTTTTCCAAGAATTGCTTTCTAAATTTATGAAATAATTGATTTGCTGAATAACAAAATATTTGATAAATAAGCCATGGCAATTCCAAGCAAATCCTAATTTAATGGGAAAACTATGAATGAAGTCTTGATCATCCTTTCAATTATAACTCTCACCTCAGTTATTATTTTCTTTTTTATAATCAACAAAAAAATTCCATCAGGTGGTCAGAGCGAGATCATGCATGGGTTTGAAAAGATGGACCGGTCGTTCCGTGATGAAATTGCACGTAATAGAGAAGAATCGTCTAAGAATGCAAAATCACAACGCGAAGAAGTTAATGAGTCAATACTTAAACTGGGCGAGCAGCTTTCTTCAACTATAGGAGAAATTTCGAAAGGACAAAAAAATCAGCTCGATATTTTTGCTAAGCAGATGAATACTCTGACACAAATGAACGAACAGAAGTTTGATAAGCTGCAAGAGAAAGTTGAATCTCAACTAAAAGAAATTCAGGATAAGAATGAAAAGAAACTGGAAGAGATGCGCCATACGGTTGATGAAAAATTACACGATACTTTGGAAAAACGTCTCGGCGAATCTTTCAAACTTGTAAGTGACCGGCTTGAGCAAGTTTATAAAGGATTAGGAGATATGCAGGAACTTGCTCGCGGTGTAGGTGATTTAAAAAATGTCCTCTCAAATATAAAAACACGTGGCGGATGGGGTGAAATCCAACTTGAAAATTTAATTGACCAGATTCTTACACGCGAACAATATGAAAAAAACGTCATCACAAAAAAAGGAAGCAGCGACCGTGTTGAAATTGCAATTAAACTACCGGGAAAAGATTTGACAAAAAGTGAAATTGTCTGGCTTCCAGTTGATGCAAAGTTTCCGGTAGAAGATTATCAGCGGTTAATTGATGCACAGGATTTGGCAAATATTGCAGCAATTAACGACGCCAACAAAGCAATTGAGACACGTATTAAAAGTGAAGCAAAAAAAATTGCCGAGAAATATCTCGATCCTCCTAACACCACAGATTTTGCAATTATGTTTTTGCCAATAGAAGGATTATACGCTGAAGTATTACGCCGTCCCGGTCTTGCCGAATTTTTACAGCGCGAATATCGCGTTGTAGTTTCAGGACCGACAATTCTTGCAGCACTGTTAAACAGTTTGCAGATGGGATTCAGAACTTTGGCAATTGAGAAGCGGTCAAGCGAAGTTTGGAAAATTCTAAGTGTAGTAAAAAATGAATTTGGAAAATTCGGAGATGTGCTGGACAAAACCCAGAAGAAACTTCAGGAAGCCAGCAATACAATTGACGAAGCAGCAAAGTCGTCACGCAAAATTGAAAGACAACTTAAAGATGTTCAAGAACTGCCGGCGAATGAACAGATAAAATTAATAGAGTAACGTTCCGTTTAGCGATTAACTTCTAATATTGGTTTCTGCGTGATAAACCATCTTTATCAAAATAGATTGGGAGTCACTCATGAAAAAATTCAATCTCTTCTTTGCCTCAGCTATTTTTTTTCTGCTTTTATTCAGCGGTCATCACGAATCGTTTGCTCAGACCACAAAAGAATTCAAATGGGAACAATACGGTTTCAAATTTTCAGTCCCCATTACTCATGAAGTAAGAACAAGTTCTTCCGAATTATTTGAATCCGGAGATAATTTAACCTTCCTTCAAATAGTGCCAGGTCAAAATAATTATAGCGAGGAAGAATTTTATCAGAAACTCATTGAACGAGGTGGGTCAAATATCCTCGATGAGGATAATGCCTTTATTGATTATTTTGAATGCTACTGGGTGCACTGTTATGCCGATGAAACTCCGGAGTGGGAATACTGGATAATTGCATTCCATGATTGGCTGGGTGGTGAAATCAAGTTTTTTGCATATTTATGGTGGCAAAAAGGAAATGAACAAGCGAAGCAAATTGCTTTGGAAATTTTTAACAGTTTTAGAGCCATATAAGAAAGAGCGGCAAAATCCTCCAGAAAAACTGAAAAGCAGCTTAACAAAGCTGAAGAACTGCCGAGTAACGAAGTAAATTTAATAACGTAATGTAGAGACTCGATTTATCGAGTCTCCTCTCCCGCCAGAATATGAGTTTGTATAAAAATAAATATCGAATTGAGACTACACGTTTAGAAGTTTGGGACTATTCAAAGTATGGATATTATTTTGTAACCATCTGCACAAAAGATAAGCGTATTTATTTCGGGAACGCTGGTGATGAGAATATCTTACTAAACAAGGTCGGTGAAAAAGTAAAAGAGATTTGGCTTGAAATTAGGAATCAGTTTACAGATGTGGAGTTAGATGAATTTGTGATTATGCCAAATCATTTACATGGAATAATTTTTATCAACAGAGATTCGATTTGTAGAGACTCGATTAATCGAGTCTCTACAAAAACACCATTTATTAAAAACAATCCAATGTATTCAGAGCTATCTCTCTCTAAAATTATTCGTTGGTTCAAGGGAAGAACGACTTATGAAATTCACCATACATTACAATTTCCAGATTTTGCATGGCAGCCAAGATATTATGAACATATAATTCACAACGAGAAATCATTCCAAAAAATTCGTGAATACATTCACCTTAATCCTCTCCAATGGGCAGTAGACGAAGAGAATCCAGCAGGGACTAAATTCAGAAAGCTAAAAGATGTGCAAGAATTGCCATCGAATGAAAACAATTTAATCACATAACGTAGAGACTCGATTTATCGAGTCTCCCCCAAAAAATATGAGTTTGTATAAAAACAAATATCGAATAGAGAATTTTGACGATGCTATATGACTGATTATTATCAGAAAAAACTTTCTGCCGAAAGATTAAAGCTGGCTTACCAAATCGCTCCTCAACGGGTAAAAGAATATTTGAAAGCAGAGGTCATTTATGTTCTCCAAAATATTCGTTCTAGTAATTTGGTCTTAGAACTCGGCTGCGGTTACGGCCGTATTTTCCCATCCCTTTCTAAAAAAGCTAAGTCTGTTTTTGGTATTGATACTTCCCATTCAAGTTTACTGCTTGGAAAAGAAATGTTCGGTAAAATTTCAAATTGCTTTTTTGTTCAAATGAATGCAGTTCAACTCTCTTTTCCAGATAATATTTTTGATGTTGTTGTTTGCATACAAAATGGTATTTCTGCTTTTCATGTTAATCAGAAAGAACTTATCCTAGAAAGTTTGCGCGTAACTAAGCCTAACGGAATTGTTCTTTTCTCAAGCTATTCTGAAAAATTTTGGAATGATCGTTTAGAGTGGTTCAAATTACAATCTGATGCCGGTTTATTGGGTGAAATTGATTATGAAAAAACATTTAACGGCACAATTGTTTGCAAAGATGGATTTACAGCAACTACAGTGAGTCAGAACCAATTCAAAGAACTTACTTCGGAAATTGATGATATTGAGGTGAAAACGGAGGAAATTCATGAATCATCGCTCTTTTGCGAGATATTGAAAAGATAGACGAATTTTTAGTTTTATAATAATTTAGATGGAGAAAGCCGATGAAAGAAATAACTCACATTGTAAGTTGGGCTGTACCAGGTACAATTTTGCTTGGTTCATTACTCTTTCTCGTACTTATTCAAAAAGTGTTTATGGGTGTAAGTTCGATATACGAGTTTCAGCTTGAGGAGATTGAAAACACAAAACAAGAGCAATCGAAAGACAATTAAAAGACGTGCAAGAACTACAAAGTAACGAAACCAATACAAAATCGTAGCGCAGATTCGAAACATGTAACACAGATTTGTAATCTGTGATAAAAAATTTAGCGCAGATTAAAAATCTGCGCTACTTACCGATAATTTACAGCCGTTCGCCGATTTTCTATCACACAATCTATAACAACCATCTATCTTTAGCCGTCAAAAGAAGTGAAGATCAAAAAGGAGATTAAAATGGAAACGCCTAAATTTCATGGAAGAGTAATTATTGGGATATTACTCATAATAATCGGCGGACTATTCGTTCTGCGTAATTATGATTTATTCGACTTCCCATACGAATATTTAACCTGGGAATATTTTTTCATTCTAATCGGTGTTCTTTTCTTTTTCCTCTCCCGTAATAAAACAGCAGGAGTTGTCTTCATCTCGATCGGCTTATTCAACCTTGTGCCGGAACTATGGCCGTTGATATTTGTGCTGATTGGTTTATACATAATTTTTGGAAGAGGATGCTGCAGCCATAATAGGTTTTCAAGCAAATCAACTTTCGAAGATTCAACCGGTCAACCCGCAAGCGGGAATGATTACGTAGACAGTGTAAATATTTTTGGCGGAGGGAATAAAGTAATTCACTCTGATAATTTTAAAGGCGGCAATATTACTTCGATCTTTGGCGGCTCGGAGATAAACCTTTCTAATTGCAAACTTGCAGAAGGTGAAAATTTTATTGAAGTAACTGCCGTGTTTGGCGGAACGACAATAATTGTTCCACATGATTGGAAAGTTATTCTTGATGTTCTTCCAATCTTCGGCGGTTTTGGAGATAAACGAAGTAAAGACCCCAACAAAGCTTTTCAAGAAGGAAGAACTCTCGTTATCAAAGGGTTGGTTATTTTCGGCGGCGGAGAGGTTAAGACTATTTTCTAATTCATTTATCTCACATGAATAGTATTGATCCTTAATAAAATTTTTTACTCGGAGGATAAAATGCAAAATACAAACGGAAGAATTTGGGCTGGAATAATTTTTATCGCAATCGGCGGATTATTCCTGCTGGATAATTTTGGATTTCCATGGTTTTACGGATTTGATATTCGTCATATGGTTTTTTCATGGTACTCAATTTTTTTAATAATCGGAATTGTCTTGATCGTAAACCATCGTGATAATTTTTTAGGATATATCTTTGTAGGAATCGGTGCGTTTGGAATGCTGCGTCATTTTCCACTTTTCTCTCAATTTGATTTCGGCGATCTATGGCCTATCGCTCTTTTATTTATGGGGTTATGGCTTATTCTAAGAAGAAACGGAAAATCTTCAGTCAATCATTCTCATTTCTCAAGAAGAGAAAGAGAATCAACAGGAGAGCAGCAGCCGCAAGGAGAGAATCAATCGCAAACGACTTCAAATTTTTATGATTACCTGGATGAGGTAAGTATTTTTAATTCTGTTAACAAAGTTATTCATTCTGAAAATTTCCGGGGCGGAAATATTACAACGATATTTGGCGGAACAAAATTGGATTTAACAAATGCAAAACTTTCATCAGGTGAAAATAATTTAGAGATAACAACTCTATTCGGTGGAGCGCATATTCGTGTTCCGCAAAGTTGGAGAGTTATTTTAAATGTTACTTCTATCTTTGGTGGCTTTGAAGATAAACGGTTCGCTCATATTCATAATGGAGAAACCAGCGAAGGAATATTGATTATCAAAGGCGTTACGTTATTCGGCGGCGGCGAACTGCTTTATTAATTAACTCAAGAGTGAAAGATGAGCAATCCATTTATTAGTAATAAAAAAATCCGTGCACTTTACTTCAGCATCTGGTTTTTTATCTCTCAAGCGCAAGTTCTATTGCTTACATATTTCCTCAACGTAAAATTGCTTAATGCATACTACGACAGTTTTGTTTTTAATTTTTTGTATATGGCGCTTGGTTTAAGTTTCTGGTTCACGGTCAGTTTCAATTCGTTGGAAAATTATTCCACGTCAAAAGTATTTCTAAATCATATTGCTGCGGCTGTAATTACTTCGGGCTTATGGATTCTTATTGGATACTATGCAATCATTAATCTAATAACCGGCGATAAAGTTTACTCGGAATTTCTTCTCAAATCTCTTGTCTGGAGATTTTTAATTGGGATACTCTTCTATACCGTTATCATCGCGGTAGATTATGTGATTATCTATTACAATAATTTTCAAGAAAAACTTTTAAAGGAAGTTGAACTGAATGCTCTTGTAAAAGAAGCTGAATTGAAAACACTCAAATATCAAATCAATCCACACTTCATTTTCAACAGTTTGAATTCAATCAGTTCGCTGACTATTTCCAATCCGTTACAAGCACAGGAGATGACGATTAAACTTTCTTCATTTCTTAGAAGCGTCCTTTCCAAAAATGAAAAACAGAAAAATAAACTGAACGAAGAGATAAATAACGCAAAACTTTATCTTGATATTGAGAAAGTGCGTTTCGCCGAAAAGTTTGAGTTCATTGAAGACATCAAGATTGAATGTAAAGAAATGGAAGTGCCGAGCATGATTCTTCAACCGATATTCGAGAATGCTATTAAACACGGCGTCTATGAAAGTTTAGATAAAGTTACAATTAAACTTTCTTGCTGTATGGAAAAAGAATATTTTAAAATTACAATTGAAAACAATTTTGATCCGGAATCCATTCCGCGCAAAGGCGAAGGTATTGGACTAAAAAATATTCGGAACAGACTAAAATTAATTTACAATCAAGAGAATCTTTTAACCGTTCAAAAAGATGCTAATCTATTCAGAGTAAATATTTTTATACCGGTTGGATGATATGAATACAAAAAAGAATGTCAGAGTTGTAATCATTGATGATGAAACACTTGCACGCGAAATCATTAAAAGTTATCTGAAGAAATTCGAAAATGTTGAATTGCTCACTGAGTGCTCAAATGGTTTTGAAGGAATCAAGCAGATCAACGAACTTAAACCGGATTTGATCTTTCTCGATATTCAAATGCCAAAGCTCACCGGATTTGAGATGCTGGAGATTTTGGAAGAACCGCCGGTAATCATTTTTACTACCGCATTTGATCAATACGCTCTAAAAGCTTTTGATGTCAATGCAACGGATTACCTTTTAAAACCATTCTCTGAAGAAAGGTTTGCCGAAGCATTTAATAAGGCAATTAAACTGATCACCAATTCTTCTCCAACTAAACAGAAATTGGATGGACTGGTAAAAACCATAGAAAGACGTGATGAATTTTTAGACCGGGTGGTAATTAAACATGGACAGAAAATTATAATCATCCCAACTGAAGAGATCCGTTATATTGAAGCTCAGGATGATTACACAATGCTTTTTACCGGGAAAGGAAATTTCCTCAAGCAGAAAACGATGAAATACTTTGAAGAAAATTTGAATAGTGCGGAGTTCATCCGGATCCATCGTTCATATTTTGTTAAGCTTTCTGCAATCAAACAGATAGAATTATTCGAGAAAGAATCATACCGCGTTCTTCTTCAAGATGGGATAAAGTTACCAGTGAGTAAAAGCGGTTATCAGAATTTGAAAGAAATTTTTAAGTGATTTTAAAGTGAGATGTAGGAACGTTTAAATATCGCGTGTATGCTCTGAACTGACTTTCAATATCTCCTTAAAAAATCGTCTGGCGAAAGAATTGAAATCTTTCTAAACGGATCAAGCACAAGCAAATCCTCATCTTTTGTTACAAAACAATCAGCATTTCCCGAAATGGCTAATTCTAAAAACTTATTATCCTTTGGATCGCGACATACATTCAATTTTTGATTCACTTTAATGATTTCTACTAAGAGAGAAAATTCGGAAATGAAAATGTTTCTATCCGACAGCGAAATGTATTTGCTGAACTTCTTTCTGCATAATACATCTATCAATTCTTCTAAGGTTGGAAGCGATGCCAGAATTTTTCCTTTACTTATTACTTTTTCGTAAGCGAACCGTGAATTTGAAGATTTAATGAGAAGAGTGCTGACAATTATGTTTGTATCGAAAACAATTTTCATCAATCCTCTGCAAGAAAAGAATCCAATCTCTTTTCAGTTAAACCCTTTGCGACTGCTTTTTCACTAATCTTATCCATTCTATTCAAATGTGAATCCAAAGAAGTCTGCCCTCCATAGTTCAATAAAGAGCTTACAAGCTTTTGTACCCTTTGTTTTTGCTTTCGATTCGCTGAATTAAAAATCTTTGCCGCATTTGAATCAACACTAATTGAAATTACTTCTGCCATTATTCTATCCTTTCATATTATCTAGATAAAATTTATTAAAGCAACCACATTTTTGCAATACAATAAAATAGGATTAATCGCTTTCAGACCAATATTGCATTACTATCAAAATTGAAGTTTGTTCTTTCTTACTTTATATTTAGTTAGAAATATAAACATCACAAAATATTATTATTGGAGTAAGTTTTTCTTATGACACAAACACAAGCAACAGCGGAAGTATTTTGGACTGCGTTTAGAGCGTTAAAGAAAAAAGAGCGTGATGCAGTAATGCAAAAGTTAATGCAAGATGACGAGCTTCGCGAAGACTTGTACTATTCGCTCATCATAAAAGAAAGAAAGAAAGAGACAAAAATTCCTTTGGAAGAATATCTTTCACAAAGAAAAAATAGATAATGTATTCTCTTCTCTTAACTAAATCTGCTTCAAAAGAACTTGATGGTCTAACTACAAAACAATCCTCAGCAATCATAAAACGTATTAGTGCATTAAGAGAAAATCCACGAGTTATTGGCGCAAAAAAATTACAAGGTAGAGATGAATATAAGCTTAGAGTTGGTGACTTAAGAATTATATATGGAATAGATGATGCACTCAAAGAAGTTATTGTTTATATGATTGACTATAGAAAACAAGTTTACAAGCGTTTGAGAAGAAAATAACATTCCTAATCCATTCTCCTTCAATTGAAGTTTGTTCTCTCTTACTTTATATTTCATTTGGAAAATAAAGAGACAAAATGAATTTTGACAAAGACCTTCAATCTATTCAAGAAGCCCGGACACTTGCCGCAAAAGCAAAAGAAGCTCAGCTAGAATTTAAGCATTACAACCAAGAGCAAGTTGATAAAATTGTCAAAGCAATGGCTGATGCAGGATATAAAGATGCAGAACGTCTTGCTCAAATGGCGCATGATGAAACCGGTTTTGGAAAAGTGGCAGATAAGATTGTTAAAAATCAATTCGGCACAAGAGATGTCTGGGAATCTATAAAGGATTTGAAATCTGTCGGTGTGATTGATGTACAAAAAGAGGGCAAAATTATTAAGATAGCCGAACCTATGGGTGTTGTTGCAGCTCTTGTACCTTCTACAAACCCAACTTCCACTGCTATGTTCAAAGCAATAATTTCTTTGAAATGCAGAAACGGAATTGTTGTATCGCCCCACCCGAAAGCTCTTAGATGTACTACAGAAGCATTGAAGGTTGTATCCGATGCTGCTGAAAAAGCCGGTGCACCAAAAGGATTGATACAATGTTTATCAATTCCAACTCTTGAAGGCACAAATGCTTTGATGAAAGATAAAAACATTGCAGTAATTCTTGCTACCGGCGGAATGCCAATGGTTCATGCAGCTTATAGTTCCGGTACGCCTGCTTACGGAGTTGGATCCGGAAACGTTCCTGCATTCATAGAAAAAACTGCTAACTATCAGAAAGCTGTAGCAGATATTGTTTACGGAACAACTTTCGATAATGGAACGCTTTGTTCATCCGAACAAGCAATGATTGTTGACCGTTCTCTTAAAGAAAAAGTTATTGAAGAAGCAAAACGGATTGGTTGTTATTTTGTGAATGATGAAGAGAAGAAAAAATTAGAGAATAAAGTTGCACGGGGCGCTAAATTAAATGCCGATATAGTCGGAAAATCCGCAGCATGGATTGCAAACTACGCGGGTTTTACTGTCCCTGATAATACAACGGTTCTTGTTGCCGAATGCAGCAGTGTTGGAAAAGAGGAACCGCTTTCGATCGAAAAACTTTCTCCTATGCTTGCGTTTTATACTGTTGACGGCTGGCTTGAGGGATGTCATCGCTGTATTGAGCTTTTACAGTTCGGAGGAATTGGACATACAATGGCTATTCATTCGAACGATAAAGAAATAATTATGAAGTTTGCTCTTGAGAAACCGGCTTTTAGAATTGTTGTAAACACACCGGCTTCCGTTGGTGCAGTCGGTTACACAACTGGATTAATGCCTTCTTTAACTTTAGGTCCGGGCACGTGGGGCGGTTCAATAATCTCTGAAAATGTTACCGCTAAACATTTGATGAATATTAAAACTCTCGCTTTCGAAATTCATCCTGTAAATGCCGGTAATTGTGTTACTTCTTTCGATCTTCCTTCAACTATGAACATGAAGAGTGGATATCAGGAAGGTAATTTTACAAAACAAATTGAAGAGAGATTACGGGCACGTGCCGGTAATCCATCTGTAAATCTGTTGGGGAATGTCAGTCACAAACCAAGCAGCACTTCGGAAAAAGCGGTTTTGGGAACAGGAATATCAGAAGAAGAAATACAGAAAATTATCCGCGAGTTCAATAAATGAGTCTTCTCTAAAAAGGTAATTTCATTATAAAAAAGTTTTGAATTCGGTTTATTTTCACAATCCAAAATAACGGAATAGACCTTTTTAGATACGCCTCTTAAATAATTTTTCCCAATAAACATACTCGCTGCAAAATGGATGGAGGGAGTAGAAAAGTGGATAAAATGAAAAATAGCAATTTTTACAAATGGTCTGTAGACAAAGGCGACTATAAACGGGATGAAGAAACAACTATAACATACATGAAAAAGATGCTCTGGAAGAAGAGGATTAAAACCACCGGCTGGATTTTTCTCTATTTTTCTTTTGTGATTGTGATTTCCTATTTAATATTTGCTCATTATTAAGTATAACGATCCAATTTAAATTTCTCTCCAAGATATAATTTTCTCACATCTGCATCTTCTGCTAGAACATTTGCGGTTCCATCTTTAAATATTTGTCCGTTGAGTAAAATATATGCGCGGTCAACAATGCTCAAAGTTTCGTGAACGTTATGATCTGTAATTAAAATACCGATTCCTTTATTCTTGAGATTGGCAACAATATTCATAATATCTTCAACAGCAATCGGGTCTACGCCTGCAAACGGTTCATCGAGCAAAATAAACTTTGGATTAGTTGCCAGAGCGCGTGCAATTTCACAGCGTCTTCTTTCTCCGCCGCTTAATTGAAATCCAAGACTTTTCCGGACCTTCACAACACCAAGTTCATTTAATAATAATTCTTGTTTTTCTTTTCTTTCTTCATTGGTAAGATTCATCATCTGCAATACAGCCATAATATTGTCTTCAACGCTCAATCTACGAAACACAGAAGCTTCTTGCGGTAAATATCCTATTCCCATCTTTGCACGTTTGTACATTGGTTCATCTGTAATTTCTTTATTCTCTAAAAAAACTTTCCCCTCGTTTGGCTTTATCATACCAACGATCATATAGAATGTGGTTGTCTTGCCCGCGCCGTTCGGACCAAGTAAACCAACTACTTCTCCCTGCTGAACCTGAACGGATACATTATTCACAACCGCTCTTTTCTTATAAACCTTTTTAAGATTTTCACTTCTTAGTGTTAGGTTTTCCGGCATAATATTGTAAATCCTTAATTAAGTATGAAAGAATATCCCTTCTATTGAGAAGAAGATTTTCTTTTGTCGGTTTATTTGAAAATATTCTAAATGTTGGAATAGTAAAATCTTTTTCCTTATCGATAATCAAATTTTCGGGATGAAATTCGGTTACCGGCTTTCCATAGAACCTAACATTAGAAACATTTTTATTCTTGAATAATATTCTCGCCCGCTCAGAACTCGATTTTATTAATCCGTTCGGTTCATTCTCTTCATACATATAATAAATACTTAATGCGTTCCCTTCTACTTCAGTTCTTTCCAATCCGTCTTTATTGAAAAACAATTTAATATTTTTACCCGAAAGTTGATCAAATCTGTTTACCGAGTCTTTGTTAGCCGTAATGATTGAGGCGTTTGAGTTAATATTAATCATCTCTAACCGGTTTTCTTTCATAAATAATTTAATTGAATCTCCGGACATTTGTGTTTCTTCATTCCACATAACAGGCGGCAAAGCATCGGTTTCTCTCCGGAAAGTCTCAATACGGTCCCCCTTCTTATAATAAATTGTTTTCCCATTTACTGATGCAAAATCTTTTCGCAGAATTTTTACCGAATCAGTTATAATAAGTTTTTTTGTGCTGTCATCGAATGATTCCATTATCTTTGAAGAAATCACAAGCGTATCGAGCTGTCCGTTGTCTGTTGTGTCTATTCGGACTAAGAACGGGTTATCTGTGATTTTGGAATAATTCTTTTTACCAAAGTCTTCAAGTTTATTACCGAATATTGCCAACCGATTTGATGGAGTGTAAATTCTGATATTCTTAAATGCAAATGTCTCATCTGTATTCCGAAAATGAATTAAGCTATCGGCAAAAACTGTTGATGAGGTATCGCTCACCTGAACATTGCCCACAGCAACTGCTTTGTCGTTATCATCGAAATAATTAAGGTGATCAGAGCTCATGTTAGAAAGAGCATCGTGCAGTCTTACATCCTCATAAAAGTAAGAATGCTTTTCATCGAAATAGTAATATCCGTTTTTTGATTCGAGCTGAACATGTCCATCTGTTAAAGCTATACCGACTTTCGAGAATGCAATTTTTTTATTGCCGTCATAAAAACCGTGATCTGTTTTTATGATGATGCTGTCTTGAGTTACAACAACGTTTCCAATTAACTCAGCCTCGTTACGTGCAACAAACTGAATAGCTTTATTGCAAGTAATTCTAACAGCGCCTTGTGTTATAACAACGTTTCCTTCAAACTCTTGGATGGTCTCGCCATTTACAACACGACCGGAAAAGGAAGCGCCTTTGATTTGAAGCGGTTCAGATGATTGCGCACAAATGATTATCGCCGAGACAAAAAGAAATATTATAATAAAGCGCTGCATCATTTCACGTCGCCTGTTCTATTTTTGGAGTATGTAACGTTAAAGATTTTGTAATTTTCCAGATGTTGATCCGATTCCAGACCGAATCCTTGAATAATTTCTTTAGGCGAAGTGATGGTAACAAATTTATCGGTAATAATTTTCTGATCGCTGTTACGCCACATCAATTCGCTGGTTTTCAATACAGTGCCGCTGTCATTCAATGCTACTACGCTGTCAATTGCATACATATCCTTTGTCAAATCATTAACTTTACCGCGAATCGAGCTTAACCATGAAGTGTTTTTTTGTTCTTTATTATAAAAATGAATTTTAACGCCATCGAGCAGTGTGATCTTTTGTTGATCAAACATTTTAATATGATTTGAATATAGAACTGCTTTTATTTTCCCCTCGTCTGAAAATATCATTTTTGAGTTCCAGCTTTCATTTGAGGGAATTTCTCCTTGTGTAATAGACTTCTCTATCTGCGGCTGAATTTTTTCTTTGGAACAAGAAAGTAGAAATGCTAAAACAATGAGAGAAAAAAAATATTTTTTCATCTTGATTGCAAACCAAGCTTCACTAAATCATGCAAATGAACGATTCCTTCCGGTTTGTTGCTTTTATCCGCCACAATTAATGAAGTGATATTAAATTTTTCCATTTGTTGAATTGCAAACGATGCTAAAAATTCTTTGCTGATTGTTTTGGGGTTCTTAGTCATCAGATCAACAGCAGTTAAATTTTTGATATCGAGCGTCTTTTCCAAAAGTCTGCGCAAATCGCCATCTGTAATTACCCCCGTCAAGATTCCCTTCTCATCCACGACACACGTGGTTCCAAGTCGCTTGGAGGTAATTTCCAATATTGTATCCTTAATGGATGTTCCTTCAACTACAACAGGAACATCCTTTCCCTTTATCATGATCTCAGAAATTTTTAGTGAAAGGCGTTTGCCCAAACTGCCGCCGGGATGAAGAAGCGCAAAATCTTCGGCAGTAAAACCGCGCATCTCTAAAAGTGTAATTGCCAGAGCATCCCCCATTGCAAGAGATGATGTAGTTGATGCAGTCGGGGCAAGGTCGTAAGGACAGGCTTCTTCTTTAACGCTCACATTAAGAACAATATCGCAATCTTTTGAAAGTTTAGAATTAATTTCTCCGAGCATACCAATAATTGTAACATTGATTCGTCTTAACATCGGGATTAGCTGATGTAATTCTTCTGTATGTCCGCTCTTTGAAATAAAAATTACAATGTCATCATTCCTCACCATGCCAAGATCGCCATGTAAAGCGTCTGTAGGATGCATATAAATTGCGGCAGTGCCTGTGGAGTTCAATGTTGCAACAATCTTGCGGGCAATTATTCCGGATTTACCAATGCCCGTAAGAACAATTCTTCCTTTCGCATCATAAATTTTTTGAACAGCTTTAGCAAAATTATCATCAATACTGTTTACCAAATCCAGAACAGCTTTAGCTTCAATTCTTACAACCTCTTTGCCTTTAGAAATAATTTCTTCTTCGGTCACTGCTTCCTCTATTTTTTTGTGATTCTTCCCTGTGAGAAGAAACTAAAAAATGATTTTTTTAGATCATACTTCTTTTTGAAAATAACTATAATCCAATTCAATACGCTGCCAGTATTTATTGTAAGCCAAAAATCCTTGAACCAATTGTTGATCTGTAAATTCATCAAGGTTTGTAAACAATCTGCCGGGGTTCAATGCTTTATCCGGATCTTTGATATTAAGAAGGATCATCATCTCATTATAATAATTTGTAACCGGCACAAAGTGGTTAATTCCACTTTTAGCATTGTAAACCCATACTTTTTTATGCACCGGGGCAATAACTAAAATAATTTCATTCTTGATCAATTTGACTTCGCGAACATATGATTTATCAAACGGCGCTTTATCGCCGGGCAACCAATTGGAATAAGTCCATACTTTTGCCTGTGTTAAATCATCCGGAATATTTTCGCCTGCTGTTACTTTAATATCTACTTCGATTTGTCCTTCAAGTTCTTCGTGAATTGTAACATAAACTTTACCGACATCAAATGTAATGTTCGCAACCGCAAGAATTGGAGAAGATGAAATATCAAGATCAATCTTATCATCTTTTTCGCCAAGTATTAAGTTTCCTTCGCCAAATCTGCCGTAACCAATTACGAGAAGATTTTCAATTATGTCGCGGTATTGTTTGTAGCCCAATTTATTTTCAGGCAGGGCAGCAAACAGCCAATTTTTTTCTCTTGGGCTAAGCTCTCGTGGAAATTTTTCGCTAATATTTTGTTGCACGGCTTGCTGACTCCTTTGATTTTTTATAGTAACTAAATATTTCTTTCAACAATTCTTCACAGTTATCGGCATTTGTGCTAAATGAAACAGCTCTTTTAACTTCCCTTCTCGCACTTTTCGGTGCGCAAGATAAACCGCACTTTTGTAAAAGAGGAATATCTAATATGCCATCCCCCATATAAAAAACATTTTGATAATCAATAGAGTTGGAGAGTAAAAACTCATTTGTCATAGATACTTTAGCCAAAGAACCGTTCAGAACATGACAATTTTCAAATGATTTTAATTTTTTAATCAACTTATCATCGGTTCTAGCTGTAACAATTCCGAACATAACTCCAAGTTGCTTAAAATCATTGCAGATCTTTGCAACAGAGTCTATACATTTTTCTGTTGATTCACCGTCATTCAGAAGAACGCCTTCAAGATCGAAAAGGAAAATCTTGACTTCTCGGAATTTATTCAGCAGCTCACTTTTCATTTTTAACTAATTCATCAATCTGTTTAATCATTACTAATAGTTTTTTAAGTGAATGAAGAGGCAACTGACTTTCGGCATCACTCAATGCTTTTGAAGGATCGGGATGAACTTCAAGAAACAGTCCGTCTATTCCAACAGCAGCGGCAGCTCTTGCTAAAGTTGGAATGAACTGGGATTCTCCGCCGGATACATTAGTATCGCTGGGTAATTGAACAGCGTGCGTTGCGTCCATAATTACAGGGTAACCCAGCCCTTTCATAATTTCGAGAGAGCGCATATCAACAACAAGATTATGATAGCCGAATGTAGTGCCGCGTTCCGTCAGAAGAATTTTTTTGTTTTTCACCGACTCAATTTTTTGAATAATGTGTTTCATATCCTCGGGTGCAAGGAACTGACCTTTCTTAACATTAATTACCTTTCCGGTTCTTGCCGCAGCTAATAATAAATCGGTTTGTCTGCAAAGAAATGCAGGTATCTGTAATACATCGGCAATTTGAGAAACTGCTTCGATTTCCTTCTCATTATGAATGTCGGTCAATATTGGAACGGAAAATTCTTTCTTAACTTTTTGTAAAATTTTAAGTGCCTTCTCAAAATGAATTCCGCTGAAAGAGTTAATATTTGTTCGGTTTGCTTTTTTATAACTGGATTTGAAAACGAATGGAATATTTAAGTCGCCGGTAATTTTTTTTATTTCTTCGGCTGTATGCATCGTGATTTTTTCGTTTTCGATTACGCAAGGACCGGCGATCAAGACAAATGGAGAGTTGCTGCCGATTTTAATTTTGTTTACATGAATCATAGTAGTATCAGTTTATTTATTCAAAAAGATTTTCTTGAGATCTTTGAGTTCCACGTTTTTTATTGAAACGAATATAAGCAAGATCGGTAGCTTCTCTACCGCGAGGAGTTCTTTGTATAAATCCTTGCTGAATTAGAAACGGTTCATAAACTTCCTCTATTGTTCCCGGATCTTCATTCACCGCAACAGAAACGGTATTCAATCCAACCGGTCCGCCGTTAAATTTTTCAATGATGGTAAGAATTATTTCCTTATCCATTTCATCAAGACCGAATTCATCAACCTCGAGAGAATTGAGCGCTTTTTTTGCAATGGTAATATCAATTATTTTTTTCATTTCGTAATCTGCAAAATCGCGAGTTCGTCGTAACAAACGGTTTGCAATTCTGGGTGTACCGCGTGAACGTTTTGCTAATTCATTTGCGGCGTCTTCATCAAGCTTGATGTTGAGAAGATCTGCAGAGCGGTGAATTATTTTTTTAATTAGATCGCTTTCATAATAATCGAGACGGGATTTAATTCCAAAGCGGTCGCGTAACGGCGCAGTTAATAAACCGGCGCGTGTAGTGGCGCCAATTAATGTATAATGAGGCAGTTTAATCTGAACAGAACGTGCATTGGGTCCGCTATCAATCATGATATCAAGTTTGTAATCTTCCATTGCTGAATAAAGATATTCTTCCACAACCGGACTCAAGCGGTGAATTTCATCAATAAAGAGAACAGATTTTTCTTCAAGATTTGTTAAAATACCTGCAAGGTCGCCTGGTTTTTCTAAAACAGGTCCCGATGAAATTTTAATTTTAACACCAAGTTCATTTGCTATGATATGAGCGAGTGTGGTTTTGCCAAGTCCCGGAGGTCCGGTAAGAAGAACGTGATCGAGCCCTTCGTTTCTAATTTTTGCGGCGCCAATAAAAACTTTTAGATTATCGGTTATTTTTGATTGACCGGTGAACTCATTAAATTTTTGTGGACGGAGAGAGTGCTCAATTTTTTTTTCTTCCTCGATAATTATAGGATTAAGATTCTCCGATTTTCTTTTCACTCATTTCTCCGATAAAATTAAATCTTGACCGACACAATTTTTTTGCGGCGGTAGTTTTTCAATCGTTCAAATAAAGATATCATTCCAAACATAATAACAATAAGAAGAATTGCAGCAAGAATAGAGAGAGGAATATTCAAGGTTTTGGGATAGAACATTGCAAAACCGGGAATCCAGGCGCTTCCATAGAGAATAATAATGTGAACAACATAGATGAGAAGGGTATTCTTTCCTACTTGCTGAATAATTTCGGGTATAGTTTTAAGTCTGAGTGCAATGTAAGACATTATACTGTTAAGCATAAGAATCACGCCGAGCCGATAAAAAATTAGAGCTGAGTTATCAGTCCAAAAAATTTTTTGTCCGTAGAAATAGTTTTCAATTTGATTGATGAAAAAGCAAATAAGCAAAGCGATTAAACTCAAGCCGAATAAATTGTAACTGAATTTTTTAGTGTTAACCGCCATTGGATTTTTTGCAAGATAGCTTCCGAGTATTCCTCCGCTAATAACGTAACCGCTCCAAGGAAAGAGGGGAAAGAATGAACCGGTACCGTGATAAAAATAAGCGGCAAAAGGAATAGGCAAAAAATTTGCCCAATTAATTTTTTCTGTTATGAGGAACATGAAAAAAAAGAATAACGCGCCGAAAGAAAAAACTAAATAGTCGCTTGCTTTATATTTTTCTGCAACAAAAGAAAGAAACAGAATAAATAACAAACCAAATCCGATTAATTGTAAAGCATCTACGGTAAAAAAGACTAGCCATTGCGCTTTTGTAACCTCACTGAAATCGAACATACGAGGAGTAGGAAACCGAAGCAGGTAGCCGATTAAAACCAAAATAATAAACCGGTGAAATCCTTTGAGTACACGCGGGTTTTGAGAAAATGGCTGTGAGTTCGATCTCATCAAATATGTAAATGCAACACCTGATGTAAACATAAAAATCGGTGCAGTAAATCCGCGTATAGTAAACCAAATATTGAAAAGCGGTGAATCAAACGATCTGAACTGATCGCCAAGGAAAGTATCAATAGTGTGTCCCTGAACCATCAGTAAAACTGCCAAAGCTCGCATTAGATCTAAAAAGATAATGCGTTTTTTAGGATTTGATGACATAAAAAAATCTTCTAATTAATCTGGTTATAAAAATAAATAAAGAATACCACTTAAAAAACGGTAGAAATGAATATGACTAAAACAAAAAGGGGTTGTCTCAAAAGTATTTTTCAAGTCTAATGGAGCGGAGTCGAAGTATGATTAGAGCATGTAAGTCCATTTCTCGACTTCGCTCGAAATGACTTTAGATTCTTTTGAGACAACCCCTCAAAAAAATGATTTTTCAATTAATTCCGCGGATGATTTTCTGTCCACTTTTTTAAAAATTTAATTATGTCTTGTGTTGAGGTACCCGGTGTAAATAATTCGCCTACTCCAAGATCTTTTAATTTCGTCAAATCTTCTTTTGGAATTATACCGCCGCCGAAGAGAAGAATATCATAAACTTCTTTATCTTTCAACAGATTCAATATTCTCGGAAAGAGAGTCATATGCGCACCGGAAAGAATACTAATTCCAATAGCATCAACATCTTCTTGAATAGCCGCTTCAACAATCATCTCGGGTGTTTGGCGAAGTCCGGTGTAAATTACTTCCATGCCTGCATCGCGCAGAGCTGCAGCAACTACTTTTGCGCCCCTATCGTGTCCATCTAATCCTGCTTTAGCTACCAGCACCCTAATCTTTCGTTCCATTCATTATCTCCTTAGAATTTTAAAAACCTCTGTTCAAAAATAACATTGCAGCAGTGAAAAGACAATTTAACAATCTTACTTTCTTGAACTTCTATCTTGCAGTTTGTAATGCTTATC
This sequence comes from Bacteroidota bacterium, assembly GCA_021801605.1. Classification (GTDB taxonomy): domain Bacteria; phylum Bacteroidota; class Ignavibacteria; order Ignavibacteriales; family Melioribacteraceae; genus Fen-1258. The sequence continues at coordinate 19,222 of JAJYXU010000002.1, read as the reverse complement.
GTAGAAACGCCGGGCAAGTTCCAAATCTTTAGGTGTATCAACAGACAAACTATCATACTCGGTTAATACAATTTTCATTTTATAACCGTGTTCAAGAAAACGAAGTTGTTCTAATTTTTCAATCTGCTCCAGATCAGTCGGTCTAAGTCCGGTAAATTTTAATAAAATATCACGGCGGTAGACATATAAACCGATGTGTTTATAAATTTCTGCCGTTTGAATACGCGCAAGATTTGTTTTTGCTTCCCGTACAAAAGGAATTGGCGAACGCGAAAAGTATAATGCAAAATTTTTATAATCGAAAACAACCTTCACAACCGATGGAGATTTCATCTCCTCAACATTTGTAATTCTCCGGGCAAGAGTTGAGAGATTCACTTTTTTATCGAATAGAAGCGGTTCGATTGCTTCATCAATCATCTTCCCTTTAATAAAAGGTTCATCGCCTTGAATATTAACAACAATAGTTGCATCTGGAATCTGTTCTGTTACAAACGCTATCCGGTCGGATCCGCTTGCACAATTCTGCGGCGTCATAAATGCCTCTGCACCAAAACTTTTTACTACTTGAAAAACTTTTTCATCATCAACAGCTATTACAACTTTATCCAGCAGTTTAGATTTTTTTGCACTGTTGTAAGTATGCTGAATCATCGGTTTACCGCAAATGTCTGCAAGCGGTTTCCCTATTAATCGTGTTGATGCAAATCGTGCTGGTATAATTCCAATTATCATCAGGTATTATTCTTTATTAATTACTTTGGGTACTTTGAAAAATTCATCCGTTCTATCCGGAGCGTTTTTTAATGCTTCTTCCCTTTCTATTGAAGGTTTGAGTTCATCATCACGGAATTTATTAAACTCTTCCACCGGATGTGATAACGGTTCAACATTTTCCGTATCGAGCTCGTTTAATTTATCCACGTAACTCAAAATTTCATTTAACTGGGAAGTGAAGTTTTCCAGCTCTTCATCTTTGAATCTGAGCCGTGCTAATTGTGCTATATATTCTACTTCCTTACGTGTAACAGACATAAATTATCTCAAACCAATTTTAGAAAAAAATCCGGCGCTGCTGTATTTGCCAAGTATAAAAGAGTAAGTGCCGGTATAAGGATTTCCCTTTACACGAACCGTCAGCGCATAATCTCCGCCGCGGCGCGGACTTTTATACGTCAGTTGGTAAATACTATTTGCGTTCCGGCTTATACTATTTTGAATAAGAGTAAACTGAGCATCCAGTTGTGAGATATCAGTTATGGGATAATAACCGGATGTTCCCAATCTCCTTAAAGTTTCTTCATCGAGCGGGTCTTTGCCGCTTAGTCCAATTGTAAAGACAGATTTATTGCTTACAGCGTTGAGTGCTTCCTTTAAAGCTTCTGTCGTAGGTGTAGCAGTTTCATTCCCGTCTGTAAAAACGATCATCGTTCCTTGTAAAATTCCATCAACGGAATATTTATCATTCCAAAGAGAAGCGCCAATTTTAACCGCGTTGTACAAACTTGTTGTGCTTGCGCCTGTTCGGTAATTGTTAATTGCAACATTCAGATTATTCTGGTTAGCGGTAAAATCGGAAAGCATTTCTATGTTTTCGGAAAACTGATAGACGGCAACTTCCTGGTTTGCATTAATTTTTTTCACGAAAGAAGAAGCCGCGCTTCTAATCTTCTCTATCTCAACGTTAGTAAGACTTGTGCTGTTATCCAGCATTAATACTGTTCTAATTTTGTTCGGCAGTTGAGTAACTCTTTTTAAATCTGCCAAAGATTCGGATTGCAGAGGAAGCCCGTCTTCGTAAATTTCAAAATCGTCACGACTCAAAGTTGTAACGCCTGAATTAAACAAATCAACAACTTGAAATGATAAAATCACATTATTCGGCAACTGAGTTTCCTGCTTTTTCAGATACAACGCGTATCCCGCCTGGCTGGGATTAAGATTTGGAGCAGTCGTAAACTTGAACACGGGGGAACTTTTTTGAGATCCGTCAGAAAAATTTGCAACCACGCGCCAGTAATAAGTTGTATAGTAATCCAAAGTACTTGTAAGCGTAAAAAACTTTTGAGCGATTTTAGATGCTATAATTTGAAGAGGCGGATTTCCTTTATCCAAATAGAGATCATAAGAGACTGCATTGAAAGAATCCCATTTCAATGTTTGAATAATATTTTGATCGTTCGAATTGTTAAGCGGCTGTACAGCCGATGGAATTGCCGCGTCTGTTTGTGAAATGTCAGTCGGTCCGCCGTCAAATTTACAGCCCGCAAGCATAACTACCAGCAGCAGATTAATCCAGATTAGGTGTTTAATTCTTCTTAACATTTACAATGATTTCTTCTCTTGATTCACTGCAAATATAAGTAATAAAATCATTTTTGTAAGTGAGAAGTAAATAACTGAATGGCAGCGATTCTATTTTTGATTGATGGGTGGCTGTAGAAAAACCACTCAACTATTGGAAGCGGCTCTCGGTCGCCAAGATTTTGGTCGGTTAATTTTTCTAAAGTATTGATGAAGGATTCTGATTTATTAGTTGAGCCGATTGCATACTCATCTGCTTCATATTCAAATTTACGTGATATGAAATTTGAGATTGGCGTTTGAATCAATCCAATTAGTGCGCCCCACAATGCAAGAAGCGGAAGCGAAGATATTTGGACTATCTCTGTAAAACCGAATAAGCTTAAGGACAATTTATGAAGCTGGGCAATTAGGAAAAAAGTTAAAAAGCTGGAGATTGTTCCGATTGCAATATTTTTTATGATATGTCTTTTCTTGTAATGTCCAAGTTCATGAGCTATAACGGTTTCAATTTCATCATTGGTGTAATTATCAAGCAGAGTATCGCCAAGAAGAATTCTTTTAGTTTTACCAAGCCCGGTAAATGCGGCGTTCGCTTTCTTTGTGTTTTTACTCATATTGAACTTGAAAACATTCTGCACTTTTAATCCGGCATCTTTACTCAATGCAACAATTCTTTCTTTCAGATCATCATTTTCTATCGGCGTAATTTTGTAGAAGAGAGGCAGAATGATTATCGGCACTATTTGAGCAAATACAACTGATAGAATAAACATCAGCACGGCGAACGGAAGCCACCACATCATACCAAAACTTTTCAAAACAAAATAGAAAAGAAGCAATATGGGAATACCTATTACACTGCCTATCAAAGTTTCTTTAATACCTTCCCAAATCCATTTCCCAAAAGTTTGATTTGATAGATTGTATTTGTGCTCTAGATAAAATCCGGTATAATAGTTAAGCGGAGAAAAAAGAACAGAAGAGAAAATTCCTAAGACTAAAACGTAAGATAAGAGGAGAAGATAATCGTTAGAGATTGATGACCGCAAATAATATTCGAGCTGAAGACTGAAGCCAAGCCATACAAAAAGAAATAGTAAAATAAATGAAATAACCGCCTCGGATATTCCAAAAATAAGTTTTGTATTGCTGTATTTTTTTGCCTGAGTGTTGTCCAAACTATATCTGTCCAAAGACGTTCTTTTGAACCCAGCCGACCTTGCCGTCAATTAAGCGAATCTTTGTCCAGTCGTTCACATAATCTTCAATCGCAAATTTTATTCCTTCGTGAATGACAAATGCGTCGTTACTTTTAGAATCCGGAGAGACTTTTACCGGATAGGTTTGTTCCAACAATATTCCGTAGTTGGTTGCTGCTTCACGGTTAACTCGTGCAAAAAGTAAAACGGCAGCAATAATTAATAACGCAAGCGAAATTGAACTGCTAAAAAAAGAAACCCTTTGAAGAATTGCTCTTCGTGAGAAAAAATAAACAGCAATGCTTGCAAGTAAAATCCAAAAGATAATAATCACAACAAAAGACCAGCCGGAAACGTTTAATGATGTAACTAACCCATCCCACCACGAAACAAGAAACAACTTTGGCAGTTCTGTAATTTTATCAACAGTCCTTGAATTGGCAATTTTGAGGTTGTAAGCTAAATCCTCATCGTTTGGATCTATCTTTAATCCTTTTTCGTAACTGAAAATTGCATAACCGAGTTTGCCTGTTTTGAAGTACGCGTTGCCAAGATTATAATATAGCGCCCCGCTCTCAAATCCTTGTCCCAATATTTTTTGATATGATTCAACCGCAAGTTGGTAGTTTCCGTTTTGATAAAATTTATTTGCGTTCTTCATCAAATCATCCGGCGACTGTGCATATAAATTATTACTGATAAGCAACACTAGAGCCAGAATTGTCATTTTGAATGAAGTGAAGTAGTTTCCAAATGAACTTGGGAAATTTTTCACTTCTAAACTTCTCATAATTACATTAGTCGTTCTTATAATCATCTTTTCTTCCTCGCATCAAGTGACGAATCTACCTCTATAATTACCTTAACAGTTTCATCATAAAATTCAGGCGCAACGGCAGATGTTTCACCTTCCGGTGCAAAGCGAGCGTATTCACATTTCTCGGCAATTCTCTTAACTCGATCAATCAAAGTCACATCAACATTTCTTTGCAAAAGTTTATCAACAGCTCCTTCGAGTGTAAATTCCGATTTTTGAATTCCAAGTTTGTCTTCAAGATAGCCGAATAATGCCGATGATAATTCAGAATAGAAATTTGTTGTATCATTTTTATCGAGTGCATCTTTGGCAAGTTTTAATCTCTTACGAGCCGCCTTCTCTGCTTTCTGATACCGCATCAACTTAACATTTCCGGAAAGTTTATCATGCCGTCTCTTGAATACAATTGTGCCGATCATTCCGGAGAAAGGAAGTAAAATCGAAAACCAGAACCACGGTTTAATAAGAGAAATTTCCTGTCGCGGCTCAAGATTAAAGTCCGATGTCTTTATAAATCGAATATCCTCGCTAAGAAGTTTTACATCTTCCCTTACAAATCCTTGTGAAGCAGTTTCATTTCCGGCAACACCTTGACGAACATTTATCTTGAACGGCGGCGATTTTAATGTAATAAATTTGCGTGATGACGGATTGAAATACGTAAACTCTATCGGTGGAATTTCTTTCTCACCGGCAGTACGCGGAACGATCAAGTAATCAATTATTTTTTGACCGGATATTAGAGCTCCTCTGTTAATGTTCTCAACCGTCTTCGGTTCATATTTTTCAAAGCCGCTCGGCAGTTGAGGTTCGGGAACCTTCAATAGCTTTATGTTGCCGTTACCGCCAATGGTTAATCTTAGCGTTATACTTTCATTTGTAACCACATCTTTTTTATCAACTTCTGCTTTAAAATTCAGGTCCCCTACAGCGCCGTTAAATGAAGCCGGCGCATTTGAAGGAAGAGGAGCAATTTCAACTTTGATTGTGTTTGACTTTGCCGGGAATTCAACAGTCTCTGTTTTTCCAAAAAAGGAATCATTAAAAAATTCATCAAAGAGATCATTACCGGTCTTTTTCTTTTTAATTATCACAGGTATATTCAATTCAAAAGGCGTTACGGAAAGTGTGCCGGTCTTTGATGCAAAGAGAGCGACCTGTTTAATTTTGGCAACGCGGAATCTTTCACCTTTGTACATTCCAATTTCAAAGTTGATATTTTGAAGAGGACCAACTTCTTCTGCCCAGAATCCTTCATACGAAGGAAGTTTCGATATCTGCGGAGAAGCAATATTCAATTTTGTATAAAGTTTGTAAGTGACGGTTATTTGTTCACCAAGAAGAGCGCGTGTTTTGTTAGCTTCTGCTACAATAAAAACATTTTTAGCAAGTTCTTCTTGCGAATATCCGCCGGTGCTTTCTTTTTGCTGCTGTGGTGTACCTTTCTCCACCTTAACTTTTATCGGCTGAGAATGAAAAGTTTTTCCGCTATAATCAACCGATGCAGAAGTAATTGTGAATTCGCCAATACTGCCCGGCTGTAAAATATACGAGAATGTCATAGAGCCGGAAACTTTTCCGTTGATGATCTGCATGCTGCTGGATTGATTTGGTCCGCTCAATATCTTGAATCCGCTAAATGCAGGAGGACGAAAATTGCTCAATCCATTCACATCTCCGCCGTCAAAAGTAAAATAAACTTGAAAGCGGTCATACTGCCCCACCGTAGTTTTATCAACCGTGGCACTAAATTGCTGTGCATTTATTGATTGAATAAAAAAACCGCAGAGAAAAAATATCACGGTTAATAAAATTTTTTTTGACTCACTTTTTTGCATTTTAATTCTCGATACTTGATACTCAATACCTACTACTTGATACTATTTGATTACCAGTCTTTATCTGTGACAACCGGTTTACCTTTTACTTTTCGCAATTTTTTCTGAGTATTAGTTTCATTATTCTTTAATGCTTCCAAAATACGCTGTGCTTCTTCTTTAGAGATTTGATTTTTTTGTTGCTGCTGTTGATTTTGTTGTTTCTCTTTGTTCTTGTCATTTTGATCTTGATTCTGCTGCTGATCTTTATTCTTCTCTTTATTTTTATCATCCTTATTTTGTTTCTGCTGTTGATTTTGCTTCAGCATATTCAGCGCATAAGAAAGGTTATATTTTGTTTCAAGATCGTCGGGATTTTGTTTGAGCGAGTTCTTATAAGCGCCAATGCCTTCTTGATACTTCTGCTCTTTCAGCAAAGAATTTCCGATATTATGATAAACTTTTGCTTGCTCCTCTTTATCATCAGTAAACTGCAAAGAATTTTTGTAAGATTGAATAGCTTCATCGTAACGTCCCTCTTTATAGTAAGCATCGCCAAGATTGAAATGACCCTGGAACATTTCCGGATCTTTCTCCAAACTTTTTTTGAATTTCACTTCTGCATCAGTAAACTTTTTCTCTTTGTAAAGATCTACACCATCGTTGTTCAAGCCTCTTTTACTTTGAGCAGACAAAACCGACGTGAGCAAAAGTAATCCAATAAAGGGTAGTTCCAATAACTTCAATATCCTCTGCGGGACTTTGCGTATTCTTTGCGTTCTCCGCGTTAAATTTTTGCAAAAGATAGTTTTTGGAACTACCCTTAATAATAAATTTTTCTTCATCATTGTTTTATCTCGCGTAACTTTTCGAACTTTGCGAGCCATTTTGATTTATTCGAAGAGATGAAAAATTCGCCAATCAAAATGAAGAGAGCAGGAATTAAGAAATAATAAAATCTGTCTTCATATTCTGTAATTCGTTTAGATCCGTATTCAGATTGCTGAATTTTTGCTAAATCGTTGTAGATTGCATTGAGTTCATCTTCAGTATTGCTGCCGCGGTAATATTTTCCATTTGTCTTTTCGGAAATTGTTTTCAATATAGCTTCATCAAGTTTGGTTAAAACAATATTGCCTTGATTATCTTTCTTGTATCCTGTCTGAACACCGGATTCATTGTATTCGGGAATAGGCACTCCGGCAGGCGAACCAAATCCGATCGAATAAATTGAAACTTCTTTCGACTTTGCTTCATCAAGAGCAGAATCAATATTACCCTCGTGATCTTCTCCATCTGTAATTACAACAATTGCTTTCTTTGTATCGTCATCATAACGAAACGATTTCAATGCTAAATCTATAGCAGGACCGATTGCTGTTCCCTGCTGAGGTACCGAATTAAAATCAACCGCATTCAAAAATAAATTTGCGGCAGAGTAATCCGATGTTAACGGGAATTGAATATATGCTTCTCCGGCAAAGACAATCAACCCGATTTTATCGCCTTGCAATTTTTGAATGAGTTTTGCGATTTCGAACTTTGCTTTTTCTAAACGGCTTGGTTTGATATCTTCTGCAGCCATACTTTTAGAAACATCCAGTAAAATGTATACTTCAATACCAATCTGCTTAACGTCTTCAATCTTTGTTCCCACTTGCGGATTTGCCAGCGATACAATTATTAAGAGAATGGCAAAAAGAGTTAATCCAAACTTGAGAGATGACTTAAGTTTGCTTCTCAACGGAAATAATACGTCGTGCATTTTTGCGCCCGCAAATTTTTCAAGAATCTTATTCTGCTTCTGCATCGTATACCAATAAAGTGCAATCAACGCCGGTATTAGCCAGAGCAGGTAAAGGTATTCACTATTTGCAAATCGTATCACGGTAGTTTTCTCAAATATGTCCTCGTCAGTCCTAAGTCCGTAAGCAGAAGAAACAAACCGATAAATGCCCATCCGTAAAAAAGTTCTTTCGCTTGTCTATATGATGTAACTTCAACTCGTGTTTTTTCCAACCGGTCAATCTCATCGTAAATCTGAACTAACTTTCTATTATCTGTCGCGCGGAAATATTTTCCGCCGGTGATTTTAGCTATTTGCTGCAAAATATTTTCATCAATCTCAACCGGAACCATCTGGTAACGAACTCCGAACGGAGTTTGAAACGGATATGGCGCTTCGCCAACCGTTCCAACACCCACAGTATAAATTCTGATTCCAAATTTTTGAGCAATTTGTGCCGCAGTCAAAGGATCAATCTCGCCGCGGTTATTCACGCCGTCTGTCAGCAGAATCATCACTTTACTTTTTGACTTGCTGTCTTTCAATCTGTTAACACCATTTGCAATAGCATTTCCAATTGCAGTCCCGTCTTCAATCATTCCTGTATGAATTTCTTTAAGCAAGTTTCGAAGAACGGAATAATCTACTGTAAGCGGACATTGTGTAAAACTCTCTCCAGAAAAGATTACAAGACCAATTCTATCATTTGTTCTGCCGGCGATAAAATCATCAATAACTTTCTTTGCCGCCTCAACACGGTTAGGTTTAAAATCTTCCGCAAGCATACTTCCGGAGATATCGAGCACCATTGCAATGTCTATTCCTTCCGTATAAATATTTTCTCCGCTTGAAAAACTTTGCGGACGTGCCGCAGCTATTATAAAAAAAACAAGTGAAGCGATTTTTAACCATGTAGGAAGATTTGCAAGTTTTTCTTTTAGCTTTCGTGGAATATTGCCGAATATCTGTATTGATGAATATGTAAAATCGGGAGAAATTTTGTCTCTCTTTTTCCAATACCAGTATGCAAGTCCGGGCACAAGAATCAAAAGCCACAACACAAAGGGATAAGCGAATGTCACATCACTGAACATTTTTCTCCTCGCTTACAATTTGCGGCACAGGAGCCCGATGGGTTTGATTAACAATTTCGTACGCTTGTTTCATCATTTCTTCATTTACTTTCGGCATCGGTTCAAATTTTGCAAATTTTACAAGATCGGCATTACTAAAGAAATTTTCAGATGTTCCAACTATCTTTTTTCCTTCTTCAGTATAACTGAGTACGGCAAGAATTTCTGCAGACGTCATTTCCAAAGCCCTAAAGTTGAAACGGTCTTCAAAATACTGACGGACGATTTCGGTTACTTCACTATGAAATTGTTTTACCAAACCATTCTGCCATAGTCTCTTTTGTTCCAGTTCTGCAAGTTTTGCAAGAGCAACTTCGTGCGGTGGAATTTTAACTTCCGGTTTAACACTTTCCTTCAATTCATTTTTCTTTTTATAATGTCTATAGATGAAATAAGCAGCAACCAGCAAAGCGAAAATCAAAAAAACTATCAACCCGATTAACAACCAATTCAATGGGAGTTTAAGCGGTTCTTTAATATCACGAATATCTTCCTGTGTATTAACCGGTAAAGTGCGAACCGTGATTGTAATCGGATTTGTTTTTATATTTTTTTTAACCGAGTTCCATTCCGTATAAGCAATGGTGAGTGCAGGAATTGTTACTTGGGACGAATCATATTTTGAGAAGATGAAACGGTATCGTTCAATGACTTTATTGTTGGCTTCATTTTTTTCTGCCGGCAAAGCTTGAATGAACTCGAGAGTTTTAATACTGTCTTTAACCGACGGAAGATAAACTACAATTCCTTTTTCATGAGTAATTTCAATCTGGTATTTTATAAAATCGCCGACTTTATAAATTGTTGTATCGGTAGTTGCACTAACAGAAATATTCTGTGCATTTATAAAAGAAAGAGAGAAGAGAATCCATACAAAAGAGAGCCGTAAGAATTTTACCATCTTTTTTCCCTCAGCTTAAAGAAATCAACAAGCGGCTTGATATATGATCCGGATGTTTCTATATCAATCGAATCCAATCTGCCCGAAAGGAAAAGTTGCCTGCGGTATTCCATCCACCGCTTATGTTCATCTGTTATAGATTTACGAACCGACTTATCGCTGGTATCTAAAAAACGAATCTCTCCGGTTTCAGCATCACGGAATTTAATTAATCCTGCATCTATTAAAGATTTTTCACGAACGTCTCGCAGAACAATGCCAATTAGATCATGTTTCTTTCCAACAATTCGTAAAATTTTTTCGTAGCCGCTGTCAATATAATCGGAAATCAAAAATACAATGGCTTTCTTTTTAATCGTATGATTAAAATATTCGAGAGCTTGACGAATGCTTGTTGCTTTTCCTTGCGGCTCGAAAGAAAGAACTTCCCGGATAATTCTAAGCGAATGGCTTTTACCTTTTCTTGGCGGAACAAATTTTTCAATTCTATCCGTGAATAAAATTAATCCAACTTTATCATTATTCTTCAACGCAGAGAATGCAAGTATTGCGCTCAACTCCGCCGCAATCTGTTGTTTTGTTTTTTCAACAGAGCCAAAAACAAGTGAACCGCTCATATCAACAAGAAGCATTACGGTTAATTCACGTTCCTCTTCAAATATTTTGATGTAAGGATGACCGAACCTTGCGGTTACATTCCAATCTATATTACGAATATCATCGCCGAAATAATATTCACGAACTTCGGAGAATTCCATTCCTCTCCCTTTGAAAACCGAATGGTATTCACCAGAGAAGACATCGTTCACAATTCCGCGAGTTCGAATCTCGATTTGTTTTACTTGTTTTAATAATTCTTTTGTAAGCATATCAATTCATTTTTTTCTTGCACTTGCTCATGATCTTGATCTGCTTTTAAGAACAAGAGCAAGTGTAAGATCAAGAACTAAAATCAAGGAACCTCAATTTTGTTAAGTATCTTCGAAATAATTGTTTCGGAAGTTATATCTTCAGCTTCGGCTTCATATGTAACGGCAATACGATGTCGCATAACATCGGAACAAATCGAACGAACATCTTCCGGAATTACATAACCTCTGCGGCGTATGAAAGCCATAGCCCGTGCGCCGAGTGCAAGGTTGATAGATGCGCGGGGCGATCCGCCGTAACTAATTAAATCCGTTAATTCATCTAATCCAAAATCTTTCGGGTTTCTGGTTGCGAATACTATATCAAGAATATATTTCTCAATTTTTTCGTCAACATAAATTTCTTGAACAAGTTTACGCGCCCTTAAAATATCTTCCGGATTGATGACAGCGTTAATTGAAGCGTTATCAGAAGTTGTATTCATCTTCATAATTTTTTTTTCTTCTTCGCGGCTTGGATAAGTAATCTTAACCTTCAGCATAAAACGATCTACCTGCGCTTCCGGCAACGGATATGTGCCTTCCTGCTCAATAGGATTTTGTGTAGCAAGAACAAGAAACGGGTCATCTAACTTGAAGGTTGATTCACCAATAGTCACTTGCCGTTCCTGCATTGCTTCAAGCAGCGCGCTTTGAACTTTAGCGGGCGCACGGTTAATTTCATCGGCAAGAATAAAGTTAGCAAAGATTGGTCCCTTCTTAATTGCAAAGTTTCCGTCTTTCTGATTATAAATCAGTGTTCCAATTAAATCTGCCGGAAGAAGATCCGGAGTAAATTGTATGCGTTGAAATTTTGCTTTCATTGAAGCGGCGAGAGATTTGATTGCAAGAGTTTTTGCTAAACCAGGTACTCCTTCTAGTAAAACGTGTCCGTTGCCAAGCAAACCAACAACAAGACGCTCAAGCATTGCTTTCTGTCCAACTATTGTCTTACCAATTTCGTTGAAAAGAAGATCAATGAACTCACTCTCTCTTCTAATTTTTTCATTGAGTGCTGTAATATCCAATTTGAACCCTCACTGTTTTTATAATTCGGATGTTTTTCTACAAACCGAAACTCAATCTGGTTTCGTAGAATTAGTTAAAATCTGTTAATAGCTGCATTTTTTTTTGCCGGGCAAATATAAGAAAATGAAAAATAGAATTGCGAAGTCTTCCTCTTTAACCTAATTCAAATGTTAAAAAATCTTAAAAATTTTTCCTCTGCTGGACTATTAACCGCAATGTCGCTAATAATAATGCACAAATTTTATCAAATATGTAGAAATAGAAAATTGTAGGATAATTACGACAGACATCGCAAATAATTTTGATTAAACCAGTACTATTTACGATGTGTATAAGCTGTGAACAAAATATAATTGACTTAACAAGTTTATTTAATGAACAAACATATAAGGAGTAAAAAATGAAACGAGCAATTTTATTTTTCGCTTTAATTCTTTTTGTCTCTTCAATGGCTATAACTGCCCAAGGACGGATGACACACGAAGAAAGAGTTAAACAATATCAGGAAAGACTAAAATTGGATGCGGATCAGACAAAAAAAGTTGATGCCATTTTACTTAAGTCGGAACAGAAGATGCAGAAGATGAGAGACAGCGGTAACATGGAGAATTTTAGAGATGAAATGATGAAAATCAATAAAGAAACAAATGATGGGATTCTGAAATTCTTAAAACCGGCTCAGAAAGAAGAACTTAAAAAAATGATGGAAGAAAGAAAGAACAGAATGCAGGGACAGGGCAGAAATAGACAGTAATAAATGTATTTCTAATTAAATATCATACATAGAACTTGAGAACACTTATGAAAAAGAAAACAATTATTATTTCAGCTGTAATTATAGGTTTATTAGTAGTTGCATACTTTTTGTTTTTCAGCGGCGATGGTAAAGCAACAAAATTCAGTTACGTACAAATTACAAGAGGTAATTTAAATGTTATTATCAGTAGTTCAGGAACAATTCAGGCAATAAAAACTGTTGATGTTGGAACTCAAGTCTCCGGTAAAATTGACAGACTACTTGTGGATTTCAATAGTCAGGTTAGAAAAGGACAGTTGATTGCTGTTTTAGATACAGTGGTCTTGGCTGCGTCTGTAAGAGATGCTCAATCAAGTCTTGATAAAGCCAAAGCACTGTACGACCAGGCTGTTGCTGTGCATGAAAGAAATAAACAGCTGTATGAAAAGAATTTTATGAATGAAGTAGATTTTATTGCATCCAAAACCAACGTTCAAGTTTTACTTGCCGCTCAGAAATCTGCCATTACTGCGCTTGAAAGGGCTAAATTAAATTTGAATTACGCATATATCTATGCACCTATCTCAGGAACGATTATAAATAGGGCGGTTGAAGAAGGTCAAACCGTAGCGGCAAGTCTATCATCGCCAACTATTTTTACAATTGCTGAGGATCTTTCATCAATGCGGATATTAACTAATGTTGATGAAAGCGATATCGGACAGATTAAGATGGGGCAAAAGGTTCAATTCACTGTTCAATCTCAGCCAAATAAAAGATTTGACGGTGAGGTAATGCAAATCAGATTGAATCCAAACGTTGTATCAAACGTGGTTAGCTATGTTGTGGTTGTTAAAGCTGATAATAAAGATAAACTTTTATTACCGGGAATGACTGCAACAGTGGATTTCTATGTTGATTTTAGAGAGAATGTACTCCTTGTTCCGAATGTCGCTCTTCGGTTTCAACCTACTGATGAGATGGCGGCTGAGTATCAGAAAAATAGAGAAAAAGAAATGGCAAGCCTTCCGGATAGCGTTAAGAAAAAAATGCAAGAACAAAGAAGCGGCGGACAATTCGGTCAAGGATCTATGGGCGGTGGAGGAAACTTCGGTGGACAGAATGCAATGGGTGGCGTAAACGGCGGTCAAAGAAGACGTAGTAATGCTAACAGAGTTTGGTACTTTGATGAAAATAATAAATTGCAGATGAGCATGTTTGTGGCAGGATTAACAGATGGGAAAAATACAGAAATTCTCAGAAGCAGAAATCTAAAAGAAGGAATGAAAGTTATTTCCGGAATTATTGAAAATGACGATCCTGCTTCGTCAACAAGTACAAATCCATTTAACCCAACACCTCAAGGTGGTAATCGCGGTCCTGGCAGAGGATTTTAATTAGGAGACAAACTTTGGAAAATATTTTAATTAAAACTGTTGACCTTACCAAAACATATATTGTTGGCGAAGTTGATGTTCACGCTTTGAAATCAGTTAACATAACTATCCACAAAGGTGAATTTGTTGCCATCATGGGTGCCTCGGGTTCCGGTAAATCTACCCTAATGAATTTGTTGGGATGTTTGGACATGCCTACTTCAGGCGATTATTTTCTTGACGGCATTAACACAAGCAAACTTCCTCAAAATGAATACGCTAATATTCGTAATCAGAAAATCGGTTTTGTTTTTCAAGGATTCAATTTATTACCGCGTACAACTGCCTTGGAAAATGTTGAACTCCCCTTGATGTACGATCGGTTGGAAAAAATTAAAGATCATCAAAAACAGGCTTTGGAAGCACTAAAGAGAGTGGGTCTTGCCGATAGAATACATCACATACCAAGTCAACTTTCCGGAGGTCAACAGCAAAGAGTTGCTCTTGCAAGAGCTTTAGTAAACGAACCCTCTTTGATTCTAGCCGATGAACCTACCGGTAACTTGGATAGTGTAACATCTGTTGAGGTATTTAATCTCTTTCAAAAGTTAAATGAAGAAGGGATTACAATTATAATGGTTACACATGAAAGAGATTTTGCCGCTTTTGCTAAAAGAATAATTGAAATGCGAGATGGTAGAGTTATAAAAGATACTATAATTAAAGACCGGCTTGATGCTGAAGAGGAATTAATAAGAGTTAAAGCTACAGCTGAAATATCAGAATAGAAGGAATTATTTATGAAAGCTAAAATTATATTAAAAGTTGCAACAAGAAGTATCATGAGATCGAGGTTGAGAAGTTTACTTACAGCGCTGGGTATTATCATTGGAGTAGCAGCTGTTGTTGTTATGGTTGCTATTGGTGACGGCGCCCAATTAAAGGTTGAACAGCAGATTGCATCACTCGGTTCTAACCTAATAATTATTACACCGGGCGCTTCAACAACGGGCGGTGTTAATAGAGGTTCCGGAACTTTTAACAGATTTACTTGGGATGATGTTGACAAAATTAAAAACGAAGCAACTCTAATTAAAGGTGTTACACCGATTGTATTTTCGGGAGGACAAGTAATAGGTGGAGTGGGAAATTGGTTTACAAGAATACAAGGTGTTTCACCGGATTATCTAGAAATTCGTTCTTGGTCTTTAGCAAGCGGTGAATTTTTTACAGAAAGAGATGTTATGGCAAGGTCTAAAGTCTGTGTTCTGGGTGCCGATGTAGTGAAAAATTTATTTCCAAACGAAGACCCTGTAGGACAGCAAATTAGAATTCGCAGCGTTCCGTTTAGAGTTATAGGCACACTTAAACCAAAAGGACAAAGTGCACAAGGTACGAGCAATGATGATATTATTTTGGCTCCTTCCAGAACAGTTGGAGACCGCCTCTCCGGAGATCATATGCGTATCGGTTCTATACAAGTAAGTGCAATTTCTAACGATAAAATTCCGGCTGTAATAGCAGAATTAAGAAGTATAATGAGAGAATCGCACAAACTAACCCCGAGCGAAGAAGATGATTTTACTATTCAAGATCAATCTGATTTATCTGAGACTGCAACAGCCACATCGCGTATCTTAACAATTCTTCTTGCCTCTGTTGCAGGTGTTTCGCTTGTTGTAGGAGGAATAGGAATTATGAATATCATGCTGGTCTCGGTAACGGAAAGAACTAGAGAAATTGGAATACGGCTCTCCGTAGGTGCAAGGTCTTCGGATATTCTAATTCAGTTTTTAACCGAAGCTATTGTTCTAAGTTTATCCGGAGGAGTAATAGGCGTAGGACTATCTTTTTTGATAGCTTATATTTTGAATCATTACACCGATCAATCGGCATATATTAAACCGCAGATAATAATGATAGCATTTGGATTTGCAGGAGCCATAGGAATATTTTTTGGATTTTACCCCGCACGAAAAGCATCTGCACTTAACCCCATCGATGCATTAAGGTATGAGTAAAAAAATAATTTGTCTATTAATAAATTTCAGGATGATCTGATGAAGTATGTAAAAATAATTTTCATCTCTATTTTCACATTGACGAGTTTAATTCAAGTTAATGCGCAAGAAAAAATCACTTTGAGCAGCGCTATTACAACCGCGTTAAATCAAAATACTTCAATTGTAAAAAGCAACAATAATTTAGAAACCTCCAACGCGGCTGTGAAAAATGCGTATGGAAACTTTCTGCCAACATTAAATCTTAATAGTGGATGGAACTGGCAGCGAACAAGCAGTTCGGGCAGTACTGTACTTGATTTTTATGGTCAGCCGCAAAACCTCCCGGCTACTGAAACCGATTCTCGAAATTATAGCGTATCTCTCGGAGGAAACTTTACTCTTTTTGATGGACTTTCAAACATAACCACCTTGAACCAAAAGAAAAATGATCTCCAATCGGCTAAGTATGATTTGAATAAATTACGGCAGGATGTTGTATTACAAACAGTAAATCTTTTTGTTACAGTTGTTAATAATGAAAAGATTCTTAGTTTTCAAAAGGAAGATCAAAAGTACAACGCTGATATGCTTCAAAAAGTGAAAGAAATGTACGACTTAAGAATGAAAGCAAACGTTGATCTTTATTCACAGGAATATCAAACTTCCAATTCCCAGCTTTCATATTTACAAGCTAAGAACAATTATGAAAAAGCAAAAATCAATTTGTTGAATTATCTATCTAAAGATGTATTGAAAGAATATACTTTCGAGATGGATTCTACTTATATACCGGAATCAGCAGCATATTTAAACAACATCGATAGTGTTTACCAGACTGCACTCAATAATAGAAACGATTACCAAAGTCAAAAAGCTAAATTGCTGAGTGCCGAGTATCAATTGACCATTGCGAAAAGCGGTCTCTTACCAAGTTTATCCAGCAACTACAGTTTTTCATCCAGCGCTACACAACCTTCAAATCTCTTCAACCGAAAAGTTTTTAGTTTCGGTCTTTCTTTCAACTTACCGATTTTTTCACGTTGGAATACTGAGTTTTCAATGCAATCAGCACAGGTCCAAATAAAGAATAGTAATGAAGATTTAACTGCATTAGAAAGGCAGATTAAAAGCGATGTTAAAAATGCAGTAATAGATTTGCAATCAGCAAAATTAGAATTAGAAGTTTCAAAGGCGGCTCTGAAGTCGGCAAAAGAAACATGGTCAATTAAAAAAGATTCTTATGTTCTTGGTACTGCAACTTTTATTGATCAACAGCAGGCATACAGAGATTACCTTCAAGCTAGCAATAATACTATTGCCGCCGAATCTAACTACGTTTTTAGACAGTTTGGATTTTTAAGCGCATTAGGAATATTGAAGACAGAATGAAAAAGGTTCTAAAGGGTAGTTCCAATAACTTCAATATCTTCTGCGGACTTTACTTATTCTTTGCGTTCTCCGCGTTAAATTTTTGCAAAAGATAGTTTTTGGAATTACCCTAAATTGATTCACTTAGAAATGCTGAGGAAAAACTCCCCAACATTTTTCTATTTGGATGAAACTCTGAATACTGCAAATTTTAGATAAACTGTTTCTTCCATCGCGGGAAGTGAAGGATGATCTAGCGAAGCATTATTAAAATAGAACAGCTGAATTTTCTTTCCGGCTTTAAGAGCAGCTGTGTTGATTGCGTCAAGAAACATTTCTTCTGTAAGGTGATATGAACAGGAAGAAGTAAAAAGCATTCCGCCATCATTCAATAATTCCATAGCCAAACGGTTCAACTTTTCGTATCCCTTGATTGCAGTTGCAATTGTCTTTTTACTCTTAGCGAATGCAGGAGGATCTAAATTGATAATATCGAATTTTTTGTTTTGGGTTTTGCATTTTTCAAGATAATCGAAAACATCCGATTGAATGAACTCAGCTTTATTATTGAATCCGTTAAGAGAAAAATTTTCTTGAACATTTTTTATAGCTTCCGATGATGAATCCACAAACTCAACGGATTTTGCATTGTTCACGGCGGCATGTAATCCGAAACCACCAGAGTTGCAAAAACAATCTAGTACGGATTTATCTTTGCATAATTTGCCGAAGAACTCGCGATTATCACACTGATCAAAATAGAATCCGGTCTTTTGTCCAGTTGAAAAATTTATTTTGTATTTAATGTTGCCATCAGAAATAATTTCTTCGTTCATCTCGCCAAGATAAACTTTGTTCTCAACCGGTAATCCTTCCAGTTTGCGAAAATATTCTTCACCTTTAGAAAATATATTCTTTGCGGAAAATTCTTCCTTTAGAAGATTCACAATAAGTTCGATCCACTTTTCTATTCCGGCTGAATAGACTTGAAGAACAAATGTGTCGTTGTATTTATCAATAATAAGTCCGGGCAAAAAATCACTTTCACTGAAGACCATCCGGAATGAATTACGGTTTGGATAGACAGCTTTTCTAAAATTATATGCTGCGTACAAGTGTTCTCGAAATAGTTTCTCGAGATCAACTTCTTCTTTGTGCGAGATGATTCGAACAGCTATAAGCGAATTAGCATTATAAAATCCGCAGCCGATAAAATTATTTTTGGAATCATACACTTGAACAACTTCACCATTGGAGGTTTGTCCGTCAATCTTCTCTATTTCATTGCTGAAAATCCAGAGATGACCTTGCTTTACTCTCCGTTCTTCGTTTTTTCTTAATGATATTTTTGTCACTGCTTCTCTTTTTATTGTTGAGGCAAATATATGCTTTAATGCAGTATAAATAATAAATTGCTTTCAGGATTTTAGAAAACAAAAATGTTAATACCGGAAGAAGTTCTACAAAAATATTTTGGTCATACTTCCTTTAGAGGTGAGCAGGAAAAGATTATAAACAGACTGCTGACCGATCGGAAACATTGCCTTGTACTAATGCCCACCGGCGGCGGAAAATCAATCTGTTATCAACTTCCGGCTCTCCTGCTCGATGGCGGTACAATTGTAATTAGTCCGCTCATCGCGCTGATGCAAGATCAGGTTGATACACTTAAAAAGAAAAATATTCCGGCGGAGTTTATCAATTCAACTGTTAAACCGGAACAACGGAGAGATAGATTAAAAAAATTCGTTGATGGCAAAGTTAAACTCTTATATGTAACGCCGGAAAGATTTCGTAAGCAAGAATTTGTTGATGCTATAAAAACTGCACAGGTTTCTTTGC